>JAOZOF010000004.1:0-16721 GCA_029933425.1 Marinilabiliaceae bacterium | reverse complement strand
AAAGTCACTTCATTTCTAATATTTCAAATGAGATAGTCAACCCGTTTACTTCTATCCTCGGCCTGTCGAAAGCTATTCTGAGTGTTGAGAAGAATGACTGGAAGAAGGTTGTTTCAATGGTTGCACTTATTCACAGTGAAGCTTTCAATCTTGATTTTCAGTTGAAAAACATCTTCGTTGCCGCAAAAATAGAAGCCGGAGAGGTTGCTCCGAACATAACAAAAGTAAATATCAGGAGCCTGTTACAGAACGTGATCGAATCGTTCAACATTGTATCCCGTAAAATGGGTATTCACATCGACCTTCAGTACAATGTGGATTACGGTTTCGGTAAAAACCTGTATTTCAAGACTGATTCGGAGAAGCTGAAACTCATCATGAGCAACCTGATAAACAACGCTCTGAAATACAGTTACAAAGACAGTAAAGTAATAATCAAAATTTCAATAGAGGACGATATCCTGCATATCTCGGTACAGGACTTTGGTACAGGTATCTCGGAGAAGAACCAAAAGATAATCTTCGAACGCTTTAAACGACTCGATTCCGGTATCAATTCTATCAACCGCGGTCACGGACTCGGGTTATCGATAACCAAGGCATTGCTCGATGTGCTCGACGGAGACATTATGATCGACAGTAAAAAGGGCGAAGGTTCAACATTCTCGATAAGTCTGCCTGAGGCCAAGAATATAATCGAAGGGTTTAGCGGGGAAGGAAATGATATCTTTTTTGATGACGATGACGAGATCTTTTAAGGGAATAAATAGATGAATAAAAATTATTTACAATATTTTTTATACCCTTCATCTCTATTTGTCAGTAAAGAACCCTATGTTGTGAAAACCATTCTCGGGTCTTGTGTGGCAATATGTATTTGGGATAAACGCCTGAATATAGGCGGAATGAACCATTACATGCTGCCTAACTGGAACGGCAATGATCTTGCTTCGCCAAAATACGGTAATATCGCCATAAACAAACTTGTTGATAAACTGATGGCACTGGGAAGCAGAAAGGAAGATCTTGTTGCGAAAATATTCGGGGGCGGCGATATGCTTGAAGGCAGCAGGGGAAACAGTTACCTGATAGGCGAAAGAAATATCCGCATGGCCAGAATGGTGCTCGAGGATAAAAACATTCCGATAGTGGCTTCAAGTACGGGAGGGAAAAGAGGAAGAAAAATACTGTTCTTTACCGATACCGGCGAAGTACGGCATAAGTTCCTGGAGAAGAAGGTGTATTGATAAGATAAAATAAAATACTTTCATGTCGTATAAACATGACTGTTATTTCGCATAATAATTGATTTTTTAGGAAAAGTTTTATTAACTTATCCATTCGAAAGGCAATAAGATGAAGGATAAAATTCGTGTATTGGTTGTTGATGATTCGGCGGTAGTGCGTCAGAGCCTGTCCTCCATACTGGAGTCAGACCCGGATATTACCGTGATCGCAACAGCTGCGGATCCGATAATTGCCGTAAAGAAGATCATGAAGGAGGTTCCTGACGTGATCACACTCGATATTGAGATGCCGAGAATGGACGGGTTGACTTTTCTGCGAAAGATAATGTCGCAACACCCTATACCCGTAGTAGTTATTTCTTCGCTCACTACAGCCGGAACGGAAGTTGCCATGAAAGCTCTCGAATATGGAGCAAGCGAGATCATCGGCAAGCCTGCAATGAATGCCGCACAGTTCATCAACGAGTCGAAAATAATGTTGTGTGATGCGGTTAAAGCAGCATCAAAGGTAAAGCTCAAACGTAAAAAGATCTCTGCCTCAAAGCAACCACCGGTAATATCCCCAAAGTATTCAGCTGATGTGATCATTGAAAAGGTCTCAGCCTACAAGCGAATTATAAATACAGATAAGATCATTGTACTCGGAGCTTCGACAGGAGGTACTGAAGCAATTCGTCATTTCCTGGCACAACTGCCAGAGAAATCACCCGGCATCGCCATTGTTCAGCATATGCCCGAAGGTTTTACCAGATCGTTTGCCAACAGTCTGAACAATATTTGCAAACTTGAGGTCAAAGAAGCCGAAAACGGCGACGGATTATATCAGGGTCGAGTTCTTATTGCTCCCGGGAATAAACATATGCTTCTGAAACGAATGGGTAAAAAGTATACCGTTGAGGTTAAGGAAGGACCTCTTGTGAACAGGCACCGTCCGTCGGTGGATGTGCTTTTCCGGTCAGCTGCCAGGTATGCAGGCAAGAATGCCCTCGGCATACTGATGACGGGAATGGGAAATGACGGAGCCAAAGGACTGCTTGAACTGAAGGAGTCGGGTGCCCACACCATAGCACAGGATGAACACTCATGCGTGGTTTTCGGAATGCCTAAAGAAGCCATCAAGCTTGATGCTGCCGAAAAGATCCTGCCCCTTGATAAAATAGCTCCCTACATCGTTACCAATCTGCATAAGTAAAGCACGTCATTCCGCGGTTGTTAGTATCGCTGACAATTTCTTACACTTATCATTAATAAACAGGTAGTATCATCTGTTATCAAACTTATTTTCAGGACTGTCACGACCGGAAAGGACTGTGTAAATATGGAAGGAAACACTACTCCAAGTTACGTGTTAAGATACAAAAAATTCAAGAAAAATGAAAATTTTGTTAAATAAAGTAATTTTTCAATTATATTTACAGCCTGTTTAAACCAATCTAGCTAACATGAAGGGTGCCATAATCGGAGACATCATAGGTTCAGTTTACATCGACAAACCTGTCGATCCAAATAACTTTCAGCTTATTAAGCCTGCTTCTGCCTACACTGATGACACTATCCTTACATTGTCGACAGCCGATGCTTTGCTGAACAAAAAGCCGTTTGATGAAACTTTGCGTGAGTGGGTCAGACATTGTCCCATGGCAGGTTACCGTGAAGAGTTTCTGAATTGGGTGTTATCGGATAACAAAAATGTGTACATAAGTAAAGGTAATGGTGCGGCAAGAAGGATCAGCCCGGTTGGATTTGCTGCAGAGACTCTGGAAGAAGCCATGCAATTGGCCGAAGAGACAACAAAGATAACACACAACATACCACTGAAAATAAAAGCATCGAAGGCTGTTGCAGGTGCGATATTCATAGCAAAGAACGAGGGAACAAAACTGGAGATAAAACAATTTGTGGAAGATGCTTTTGAATTCAGTATCAATGACAACACTTCGGGGTACAGCATTTCTGCCATTGAGAAGTCTCCTGTACCTGCTGCCGTTTCTGCATTTCTGCAATCTGATTCGTACGAAGATGCAATTAAGAATGCTATTCTTATAGGCGGACCGACCAATACTCTGGCCTCGATAACAGGCGGCATTGCCCATGCCTATTACAAGCATATACCTAAATCCATAATCCGCAAATCACTTGCAAGACTTACTCCTGAAATGAAGTCGCTGATAGTTGCATTTGAAGATAAATATTTTCCGCAACAAAAATCACCGGCAGAATTTATTCTCAGCATCAGGTAAGCAATTCCGAACTTTACAGATCTTTTTATTGTTCTATGGATATTTCTTTTGTTATACCTTATTTATGAAATTTATTTCATAAATAAGGTATAATTGTGTCTGGATTTAGTTTTATTTTTCTTCTTAGAATTTAAAGAAGAAAGACATATTGATCAATGGCCATACGGTCGGTCTGATATCGATCACATCACCTGTAACGGAATGAGAAAGGGTAAACGCGGCACCTGCATCAATATCTATTCCGAATGATCTTGTAATGTTCATTTCTCTGCCTAATCGCACTCCTAAAAGAAGATATTTTGTAGTATGAGAATCTGCTTTGTCCTTCAGAAGATCCAGGCCGACTCTGAAAAACCAGGGACGGATAAAGGTATATTTTGAGTGGCCTGCAAAGTGATAGTAGAAGTCACCAGTGAAAGAAGATATCGTCTCATTTTTTGCCGGTATAAATCCGGCTCCGAATGTTAATTGAATCTGATTTAAAGGTATACGGAGTTTTAGATTTAACAGATCAGGAAAGCCGATACCAAAAGAAAACCCTATTTTTTTTGTGTTTGTTCTCAGACTATCTTGCGAGTAACTACTTTGAACAGCACAGAAAAAAAAAGATAAAAAAAGCAATATCCTGAGTACAGATTTCATCTCAAAGCATTTTTAAAGCCCACTTATTATTGTAAAGTTACACCTATAAACAGGGGATGTCAATGCTTTTACTAAAAAATACCCCGCTGTTTTTTTTAAAAGAGATCAGCAGGGTGAGATAATTCTTCATTCATCGGATGTTCATCCGGTGAATAATTTATTTCTTCTTAAACTCTTCAAGTCCTGAAAGCAACCAATGTTTGTATTTATCGATGTTTGGCTCGTATGCTATCGGTTTATTGATAGTATTACCTTCGGTATCAGTGATCACATAGTAAGGCTGAGCTCCCTGATTGTATCGTTTCTGTTGAAATTCCTGCCATTTCTGACCAATATAGTCGGGCTGGTAGGATTCGTACCGTAAAGCGGGATACGAATGATGTGTAAATTTAGTTGAAAAAAACATTATTAGCATTCCCGTGGAATAGTGAAATAGAATTTTGTCCAATTATCTTCATCACTTTCAACCCAGATCTTTTCTCCGAGAGTTTCTATAATCTGCTTGCAGAGTCTCAGACCGATACCTAACCCAACTTCATTGGCTGTTCCCTGCTTAGGCAAAAGTCCGCTTTCGAATATTTTTTCTACATTGTCTTTGGAAACTCCAATCCCATAATCTTTTACACTGATTACTATTTTTTTGTTATTTCCCTCTGCTACAATTTCAATTTTACCATTGTTTTTAGAAAACTTTATAGCATTGCTAATTAAATTTCGCAAAACAATATCAATTGCTTTTTTATTTGAAATTACCTCATCTCCGATACATTTAAAATTAGTTGTGAAAGTGATCTCTTTTTCTTTTGCTATCTCTTTGTTAATTTCTATTTGTTGATGAATTAATTTTTTGATATTCGTTCTTTGTTTTTGAGAAATGTTTTTTTCAAAATTAAAATTCCACTCAGAAAGGCTTAAAATTTGTTGATTTACATTTTCTGCTTGTTTTACTATGAAACTCAGATATTTTATAATCTCCTCCTTATCAAAGTCATTCTGTTGAAATAATTCTTTTACTAATAATGAAAAACTTATTATTGAATTAATTGGTGTTCGTAGATCATGAATAATAACAGGAACCAGATTATTACTTCTGTTTTCTGCTGTTTGAGCAGATGGCTCTTCTACCTGTTTCACACGTTTAATCATCTTCTTACTTTTTTAATAATAATTTCGCTTAAGGTTGAAAATCCTTTCTGAGGATATGTTTTTAATATTATTGTATTAAAAATGTTGTATAAGAATATCCGGCCATTCCTTTATTAGAAAAAGCAACTGTATTAAGTGATTTAAGTAACAGATTACTTATAATGATTGTAAGAGCTCAACCCGGAATAGTTTTAATCTCAATAATATCTTATTATTCATCGGATGCCTCGAAGTCATCCGATGAATAAAGGGGTTTTTATTTATTTTTCTTAAACTCTTCGAGGCCGTCAAGCAACCAGTTTTTGTACTTATCGATATTTGGTTCGTAAGCTTTAGGCTGGTTTATTTTATTACCATCGGTGTCAGTAATGACATAATACGGCTGAGCACCCTGATTGTACCGTTTTTGCTGAAATTCCTGCCACTTCTGTCCAATGTATTTTACTTTTTTACCCAGAGTTTCTGAGTAGTAAATTTCATCCTCCGGCAGTTTGGTACGCAGGTCAACATAAAGGGATACTAATATGAAGTCGTGAGTCAGAATATCTTTAACAGATTTATCCGACCATACATTATCTTCCACCTTACGACAGTTGGCACAGGCTTTTCCGGTGAAATCCAACAGTAGTGGTTTGTTCACTTTTTTTGAGTAGGCCAAAGCAAGGTCATAATCGTGAAAGGCAGGTATATTCTGTGGCCCGGGATGCATTCCTTCCGGCATTCCGCCTGCATGTTCTCCTCCTTTGCTTACAAATGAAGATGCCGGTATTTCACGTCCCACTCCAAGCGGCGATTCGGCATAATCTTTTGGAGGCGGAAATCCGCTAATAAGTTTAACCGGAGCTCCCCAAAGACCAGGAATCATGTAAATAGTAAAACTGAGAACTGTAAGTCCTAAAATGAACCTTGAAACAGGTATGTGATCCATCGGTGAGTCATGCGGCAGTCTGATCTTTCCAAAAAGATAGAATGCCAAAGCACCGAAGATAGCGATCCAGATGGCAAAGTAAACCTCACGCTCGAGCAGATGCAGGTCAAGCACCATATCGGCCATTGAGAGGAATTTGAACGCAAAAGCAAGTTCGAGGAATCCGAGAACTACCTTAACCGAGTTCAGCCATCCTCCTGATTTAGGTAGTGTGTTAAGGTATCCCGGGAATGCCGCGAACAGTGTGAACGGTAATGCCAGTGCAAGGGAGAATCCGAGCATGCCAATTATGGGGCCCATGAAACCGCCTGTGGCAGCCTGCACCATCAGTGAGCCGACGATAGGTCCTGTACAGCTGAATGACACAAGTGCCAGTGTAAATGCCATGAAGAATATTCCTATAAGTCCTCCTTTGTCTGCCTTGCGGTCGGCAAAGTTCACCCATGAGCTGGGCAGAACAAGCTCGAAAGCCCCGAAGAACGATATTGCGAAAACTACCAGCAGCAGGAAGAAAAAGAAGTTGAACCACGGATTGGTCGACAGTGCATTAAGGGCATCGGCCCCGAATATGGCTGCAACACTTGTTCCAAGCACAACGTAAATGAAAATGATCGAAAGGCCGTAAAGCATTGCATTACGTACTCCGGCAGCCCTCGAACCACTTTGCTTTGTGAAGAAGCTCACTGTCATGGGGATCATCGGGAAAACACAGGGTGTCAGCAATGCGGCAAATCCACCGATAAATGCAAGCCAGAAAATACCCCAGTAGGATTTGTTGTCTGTTTCGTTCTCATGGCCTGTTGCAGCTTCTATTTTAGCAGTGTTATCTGCAGCTTTGGTTGTTGTAGCTGCTGCAGCACCGCCGCCTACTTTTAGTGAGAATGACTCCTCGGTGGGGGGCATGCAGTTCTCATCATTGCATATCATGTACTCAATGATACCTTCTATTGTTACCGGACCGTCAACTTCAACCAGCTGTTTGAACTTTGCTTTGCCGGCTATCCATTTAAGTTCGGCTTTGAACGAATCGTCGTAGTGTACTTCGGGTGCCGGTTCTTCGGTAATGTCGCCCAGCGGTTTGTATTTGACTGATTCATTCAGAGTAATTATGGTAGGGAATGCCGTATTCTCGGGCAAATCATGAGAGTAAATGTGCCAGCCATCATCCAGAGTTGCTTCACAAACCACTTCAACCTGTGTGTCACTTATTTTGTTGAGATAGAACTTCCATGTTACATGCTGTTCCATTTGTGCATAAACAGAAAGAACAGGAACAAGTAACAATAATGTGAACAATGTTCTTTTCATTTCTTATTAAAGTATTATGATTATAAAAAACCGGTTGTAATAATTAAACGATTTTAATAAGGTTAGTTTTGTTTTAAGCTGCTTTTTGCACTCTTTAGCAGGCTGTCCAGTACAAGTGGAGTTTTTTTATCGGATGGCCTGGGGGCTTTTGCCGAGATTATTTTTCCGTTTTTGTCAATCAAAATATATCTTGGAATAAGGCTGACATTATAAAATTTCATAAAACCGGAATTAAAACTGCTGTCTGCAAATAGTTGTATCCCACCTACATTTTCTTCGGCAACAATTTTGCGCCATTTGTCATAATTGTTTTTTGAATCGACAGATATACTTATAAATTCAATGTCTGTTCCGTCATATTTTTTTATTAATTCAGCTAAAAATGGCAGTTCTTTTTTACAGGGGCCGCACCAGGAAGCCCATACGTCTATGTATAAAATCTTTCCTCTTAAATCTTTTAAACTTGTTGTTCCTCCGTTATAGTTTTCATAATTAAAATCAGCTGCAGCCATATCAGGCTTTGTTGATTTCAGGGAGTTATATCTTTTTGTCAGTTTCTTTTTTAAGATATCACTGTTTAATAGTTGTAGTATTTCTTTGTATGTACTGTCCAAATCATTATTCTTTTCATTTAATTGTCTGAAAAGCATGACGCTTACAATGCGATCTTTAATTAAATCACTTTTTATGTTTTTAATCTTGTCTTTTGTAAAATCAATAATTGAGATTTCCGGATTCTTTTTCAACGTGTCGTTATACATTAGTCGCATTCTCTCGCCTAACAATGTTCTATAACATTTTGAATAACAATAGGCTTCCTCATCATCAATGTTAAATTGTTTTACCAGATCATAATAATCCGAAGGTAAATCAGGATGAGTTTTTGTATGATAATAAACGAATTTGTCGTAATTATTCCTTGTAAGAATAAAATCATATTCTATTATCTTTTTTTCAATCTCTTTGTCTTTTTCATTTAAATCAGAATCTGCCAGCAGGTTTAAAAATGCTTCTTTATTTGATTCTGTGTTAAGTAAAAAAGAGTCGACGGGAACGAGGAAGAAATCTTTGGAACTTCCGATTAACCGGGCTTTTAAATGCAGACGTGAATTGTTGAAGTTATTAATTTTGCTTCCTTCGCCTGTGAAATTAATAGAGTTATAAAAGTTTTTTACATCTACAATCATATTAAGATTGTAGCCGTTTTTAAGAAATACTGTATTGTAATTCCTTCCTATCTGAAAAAAATATGCTCCCGGTTTCAGAACGCGAATCGTATCTTTAAAAAATCCGGATTTATCAATCGGGATCTTTTTCTCATAACTGTGATTATAATCAATAATTTTAATAAAAGTTTCGTTGGTGTTTTTTATATGTCCTGTAAATAATGCCGAATCTTTTCCTTCCTGTTGTTTACAGGCTATAAGTAACATAATGAATACAAATACCAGTATCTCTTTTTTCATAATGCAATTTTTACGAAGTTGTCCAAAAAGTCGTTATTCTGAGCGATGAGTATCCTTCCTGCCTGCCAGTTGTGGATAGGCGGGCAGGAAGGGTGTTTTAGAAATCGTATGCGCAGATTACTAACATTTTTCTCCATCGTTCCTCCTCTCAATGATGGTGTTTTAATACTTATGGGATATCCTCTTTTTTATTTAAATAAATTAATAACCCTGGTTTTGTTGAATATTACTATTAGCATCAATTTCACTTTGTGGAATTGGCAGAATTGTAAAATTATTTGGATATGTTATGTTAATAGGAGTACTTAATGATGTACTGTATTTGATAAAGTCTTTCTTTTTTCTTGTCAGATCAAACAAACGATGTCCCTCAAACATTAATTCTTTTCTTCTTTCTTCTGAAATAATATCTTTTAAAACATCACCGGATTCCGTGTAATCCGGGGCATCAGGAATTGCTCTGTGATGAATTATATTTAAAGCCTCTCTTGCTCCTTCGTCGTCATTTAACTCGGCCAAAGCTTCAGCTTTTATCAGATATAATTCCGACAGCCGTATTACGGGAATATTATCGTCAAAGGTGCTTGATGTATATTTTAACACCTTATTGTCAGATATTAAATTTTTGCGTACATCGTTATCGTCGAATGAATCAAACAGGTCATCGGTAGCAAGAAATCTCTTATAACCATAATAATAAGTTACAGAAGAAAACCTTGAATAATCAGTTGGCAAATTAACGATTGAAAAAATAGATTCAGTTGTAAAATCCTGAGACCAACTCAATATATAATCAGAATTTGGAATTAATGTATAGTTACTACTATTGATAACTTCATCTGCCAAACTATTGGCTTTATCCCAATCTTCCATATATAAATATATTCTTGACAATAGCGCTTTTGCCGAATTTTTATTTATATAATAAACTGATGTATTGTCATCACCAATAATATCAATACCTTTATTAAAATCGTCTATAATTTTAGCATAAACCTCTTTTGTTGTATTTCTGGGAGGATTTTGAATTTCTATTCCTATGATGTCTTCATTTATTATAGGAATGCCGGGGTGAGATGCATCACTTGTGTAATTATATGGTTGGGCGAATAAACGTTGCATATCAAAATATGCTAATCCCCGGGTTATATAAAGTTGTCCGATTAATTTATTTGCATCTTCTTGTTTAGAACCAAAGTCAAAATCTTCGGCCTGCCTTATAACTATTGACGACTGTGCAATAAGAGATGCCATTTTACTCCATATTCTTGCAGCATATTTGTCATCAGCTTTAGTTTCATATTTATCAATGTCTGAAAAAACAAAATAGTTATTGTTTAAAACATTATCCGACATTAAATCCGGTAATATTGTGTAGTAACTATTATAGTAATATGTTTGTTGAAAGATGTTATACACGCCATTTACAGCAGTTTCAAAAGTAGAATAATCAACAATAAGATTATCTATTGTAATCTTATCATAAGGTTGTTTATCTAAAAAATCTGATTCATCACAAGATGTTAAGTTGAGAATCAATACTATTATTAAGAAATATATATTTTTCATTGTTATAATTTTTACAATTGTGTTACAACTAAATTAAAAAGTAATATTTAATCCGAAATAGATTGTTTTTGCAAGGGGGACATCAAAACTTGCACTTCCTGTGAGTCCCCCGATTTCAGGATCATTTTCAAGCGTATCGTCTTTTTTATAAGTCCATATATTATCAGCGCTGACAAACAATCTCAGATCCTTAATAAATGTTTTGTTTAACAATTTATGAGAGAAATTATATGATAACTCTATTCTTTTCAGGCGAATAAAACTTCCGTCATGCAGCCATCTGGATGATCTGATTTCTGATCGGGAATTACCATAGACATATTTAGGAACATCGGTAATGTCCCCGGGGTTTTGCCATCTTCTATCATATACATAGCGTGATGTATTACTATAATCACGCAAACGCATATAACCGTTATCATTTTGAATATAACCGGTACTTTCAAAAATCTGTCCTCCCCAGCTTGTATATAGTTGAGCCATGAGGGAAATATTTTTATAAGAAAATGTGTTTATTAATGAACCATAAAAGTCGGGAGTTGTTTTTCCGTGGCTGTACTTTTCTGCTTCCCGGCTATTTGTTGTTGTATTTGTTTCTGTTTCATCTGTATAATAAAGTTCAACGCCGGTTTCAGGATCTACACCTGCATAGCCATATATATACAGGGTATTAAAATCTTCGCCTTCTTTTCTTATGTAATATCCTGATATAATTTCATCGTCAACTAGTTTTGTAATCTCATTATTATTAGTTGTGAAGTTGATTCCAGTTGTCCATACAAAGCTATTATCTTTGGTTATTATATTTTTCGTGTTAATGGTTATTTCTAAACCACGATTTCTCATGCCGCCAAAATTTTCAAAAACGTAATTGTCTCCGTTCAATGCTGATATACCTACATTGTATAACAAGTTATCCGTTTTTCTATTGTAAAAATCAATTGAACCTGATATCCTGTTTGCGAAGAAGGCATAATCTACTCCAATATCAAATGTTGCATTATCTTCCCATCCTAACGATGCATTTCCTGCAGAAGAAATAGTCGCAGCATTTTTTCCGTCATAAAACTCCGTTCCCGAAAAAGTTCCGACATAATTAAAACTTCCTATTTGATCATTGCCGTTTACTCCATAGCTGGCTCTTATTTTCAGAAAATTAATTGATCTGATGTTTTTCAAAAAAGTTTCTCTGTATATATTCCAGCTAACTCCAAACGCGTAAAAGTTGCCGTATCTGTTGTTTGGTCCAAACTTAGAAGAACCGTCTCTACGAAAAGTGGCATTTATAAAATATTTATCTTTATATGAGTAATCTGCATTAAAAAAGAATGAACTAAGGGCAGTCTGAAGCCTTTTGGTATAAGCATCAACAGGATTTCCGTTATCTAAGGTTTCTGCTCCGGCACGTAATTCGTCTACACTAACATTGGTGATTTTCATATCATCAGCTACATTTTCTATTCCTATATAAGTATTTATCCTATTGTTCTTTCCCAACATTGTAATATAACGAAGTAATATTCTTGAGTCCCAGATAAATGTATTTGTGTTCTTCTGAATGCCGTAGCTTGACCGGTTTAAAAGTCCTTTCCCCAGATAATCCGGGAAGTTGTTGTAATTTTCTACTAATTTATAGTCTGCACTAAAACTTGGTTCCAGGGTTAAACCGGTGATGAATTCGTATTTCATATTTATATATCCTCTGAAGTCATTTGTTCTTAATTCTCTTTTTTCATCAGTTAAAACTCCAAGAGGATTAATCCCATAATTAAAACTGGTATTATATGTTCCGTCATCATTGTATACCTTCAGATCAGGTCTCATAAGATACATGTTTCTGAATGGGTTATAAAAAGAGGTTCCTGTTTCATAGTTTTCAGAACTTGTATTACCATAGCTCATGTTTGTTGAGATATTAAATCTTTCTGAAACTTTTGTGTCATATTTTATCCTGACAGAAAGGCGGTCAAAATCTATATCTTCTACCGGAGTTTCATTTTTTAAATATCCAACAGACATATAATAACGATTATCTTTTTGTCCTCCTGAAATTGACAGGTTGTATTGATTCATCATGGATGTACGTGTTAATACATCGGCCCAATCAGTATTTTGTTCAGGATTAAAGGGATTTGTTGATCCCCCGGGATTTAAAAGGAAGTTTAAAGCATCCTCTTCTGTATCAATTCCATTTGATGTGTTGTTAATAAGACCTTCAATGTAAAGTTCTTGTAATTCCTCAGTGTTTAATCTTTCATTTAAACTTGTGAATTCAGAAAAACCAACCTGTGTGCTGAAAGTAACTTTTGGTTTTCCTGTAATCCCTGATTTTGTTTCAATAACAATAACTCCATTTGCTCCTCTTGCACCATAAATACTTGCTGCAGCTGCATCTTTAAGAACCGTAATCGATTTTATGTCGTTCCCGTTTATACTTGTTAAGTCTTTTCCATCGGTAGTTGGTACTCCGTCAATTACATATAACGGACTTCCTGCCGTTAAGGATATTGGATCTTCTAAAACTGTTTTTGCAGATCCAAGACCAACATAACCAACCCCTTCTTGAAATGCAGATCCGACACCTCTGATAATTACCTGAGGTACAGCTTGAGGATGATTATTATTAACTAATATCTGAAGACCTGAGATACTTCCTTGTAATCCTTCTTGAAGTGTTGGAGTATAAGAATTTTCAAAATACATTTTATTAATATTTTCGGCTGCTCCTGTAATATTCTTCTTTAATATCCTTTGATATCCTGTCGAAACTATCTCATTTAATTCAACAACAGCTTCTGATAAAGTTACATTGACTTCTGAATCACCGTTTACCTGAATGTATTTTGTTTCATAACCAATAAAAGAGAAAACCAATGTTGCATTATTATGTACAACAATAGAGTATTTTCCGTTTGTGTCTGTTATGGTACCGTTATTGGTTCCGTTTTCAATAATGTTAACTCCCGAAAGCGGTTCTCCTTTAGAATTAGTGACAACACCTGATATTTGAAGTTTTTCTTGTTGTATGCCGGTTTTTTTTATTTCGGTAATAAATATGATATTATCATTAGATATTTCATATTTAAAATTACCATATGACAGGCTTTTTTTTAGTAGAGATTCAGGACTGATTCTTCCTTTCTTCAATGATACTTTAGGAGCATCTTTAAATAGATCAGACTTATAAATAAAAGTAAAATCTGTTTGTTTTTTAATTAATTCAAAAACTTCATCAACACTGACAGTTCTATCTGAAACGATAAAAATATTAGTGTCTTTTGAGAACTCTTTTGGGAAGGAAGCCCCAATGGCAGTGGGAACAAAAAAAAGCAGTATTAACAATACGTTAATTAAACTAAATAAAAATCTTTTTTTTCCATAGAAAATGGAGGTTAATTTAATTTTCATAATTTTACGTAATAATTGGTTAATATTAAATTAATTGATTTTAAAGAGATGTAGGTTTTTGTATTGTGAGAGATTGGAAACCACATCTCTTTTTTATTTTATTATTATTGTTCTGTTTCTTATTTCATAATCTATATTGATTGAGGTTTTTATAATTGACAATATGGTTGTTATACTTTGTTTCTTATTTAAAACCCCATTAAACCTAACGTCCTTTATCTCCTGGTTCTCAAAAACGAATTTCACATCATACCATCTTGCTAAAACTTTTGTAATTTCATAGAGAGATTTTTCTTTAAAACTAAATTCTCCTTTTTTCCATGAGATTACATCATAAACATCAATGGAAGAAACTTTGATATCATTATTTTTAATGTTTAGTGTTGATTGTTGATTTGGGTTTAGGACTTTCTTAACATTACCATTATCAATGAAAACTTTTCCTTCAATTAATGTTGTGTAAATATATTGTTCATCCTTATATGCTTGTATGTTAAATTCGGTTCCTACTACTTCTACCTTTTGCATTTTGGTAAATAACAGGAATTTAGAACCACCATGCTCGGTGCTGGGTGAAACATCAAAATATGCTTCTCCGTATAATAACTCAACTTTTCGGGTATTACCGTCAATAAATTTTGTGGGATATTTTATTTTTGAATCGGAATTCAACCAAACTTTCGTTCCGTCAGATAACACTATATAATACTGTCCGCCTCTGGGGATTGTAAGATAATTATAATTTACATGTTCATTTTTGATTGAATCTTCATTATCGTATATAATCTTTTCTCCGTCACAAGTTAAATTTTCTGTTTTAAACAAATAACCTTTTTTCAAGTTAATATTTGTGCCATCTTCCAGAGTTAGAATAGCTTTACTTGTTCCAGGTTCAATATCTGTAGTTGCATATAACGTTTGTTGAGTAGAATGATTGTTTATAAATAATGCAAATCCGATAACTAATATAACAGAAACTGCCGCAGCAAGTTTCCAATAAATCTTTCTGATAGGTTTATCAATCTGTTTCTCAACTAATTTCCATCCTTTTAAGGTGTCTACAAATAATGTATCATTTTGATAATTAGCTTTAACACGCTCAAAATAGTCTTTGTGTTTTTTTGATTCGTTGTACCAATTATTAAAAATAACTTCTTCCTCAGGTGTTAGTTTAGTGTGTATCTTTTTATGTATTAACTTATAGTCCATTTTAATAAATTGTGTAGTTCAATTTATAATAGGACAAGGAAAGAATGTAAATGGGTGACAAAGAAATAAAATAATTTACAAAAAGAGTCTTGTTATAATATGAATATAATAAGAGATATTAATTCTGAGATTATCTTTTTTGCTCTCTTTAACTGTGTTTTTACAGTATTAACCGATATGGCCATCTCGTCTGCAATTTCCTGATATTTATAACCTTGGATGAATCTTTTTTTTGCGATTTCTTGCATCTTATCAGGAAGAGAATCGATGGTTTTTATAATTTGGTTATGAACTTTTTCTAAATCCTCATTGTTGTCCGACTCATAAATATTTTCGGTTAACAGCGTGCTGTTAATTTCCAGCAGGTTGTCCTGATCTGTAAGATTAATAGACTTTAGGAAATTAATGCATCTGTTTCTAACCATTACTAATACATATCCCTCTAAAGACGATACAACCTTTAATTTTTTCGCATTTTCCCAGATGTAAATGAAAACATCCTGAACAATGTCTTCACTGGCTTGCTGATCATAAAGATATCCATTGGCGTAAATAACCAGCTTTTCATAATTCTTATTAAAGAATATTTTGAATGCTTTTTTATTCCCTCTTTGAATTTCTTTTATGATAAAATCCATTTATAAATAAAATAGATAATTTACATTACAAAACTAATTAAAAAATATATAGTTTATCAATAAATGGATTGTTACAGTTTTTAATATCTGTAAGCAATATCATCTGAGTTAACTGAAAATGCTTAATCAACCTTTGTTTTTATTATAAAAATAATTTAGTTTAAACATGACACTGAAAAATAGTTAGTGAAAAGTTCTGTATGTATTGCGATACTAAGCAGCTATAGATTTTTAATAATAGTTTCATAAAACTATTTTCATGTATGAAATCTTAAAAGAACAATATTAATTTCATTAAATAAATCTATTCTTCTAACTAAAAAAGGCAGCCTAAAAGCAGACTGCCTATGAATCATTACTGTATATACGATAACCATATTGCTGACAAGTTGATCTTCATCAGAGCTTGTTTCCTTTTTAGAGCATCTCTCGTATTATAAAAAAATATAACTTATCAGTACAATAATTTATTTTTTCTTAAACTCTTCAAGTCCTGAAAGCAACCAATGTTTGTATTTATCGATGTTTGGCTCGTATGCTATCGGCTTATTGATAGTATTACCTTCGGTATCAGTGATCACATAGTAAGGCTGAGCTCCTTGATTGTAACGCTTCTGCTGAAACTCCTGCCATATCTGTCCCACGTATTTCACTTTTTTACCAAGAACTTCGGAATAGTATTGTTTGTTTTTCGGCAATGGAGTCCGCAGATCAACGTAGAGAGAAACCAGAATGAAATCGTTGGTCAACAACTCTTTTACGGATGCAACCGACCACACATTATCCTCTATCTTACGACAATTAGCACATGCTTTACCCGTAAAATCAAGTAACAATGGTTTGTTAACTTTTTTTGCATATGCAAGCGCAAGGTCATAATCGTGAAAGGCAGGTATATTCTGTGGCCCGGGATGCATTCC
>JAOZOF010000072.1:6427-14317 GCA_029933425.1 Marinilabiliaceae bacterium | reverse complement strand
ATCTGGGTGTCTGATCCCGGCAGGAAGGAGAAAAACTTTGCACTTGCAAAGAAAGCAGTTGATCTGCTTAACAGGCAGGTTGTGTCTCTTGATGTGGTTAACGGTATCCCGCATGAGAAAATCCCGTTTTACTTCAAAGCTGCCGATGTTCTGTTACTCACATCCAGATGGGAAGGATCACCAATTGTTGTGAAGGAAGCTATTGCATCAGGTCTTCCGGTAGTTTCAACCGATGTGGGCGATGTAAAAGAGCTTGTTTCAGGAACTGACGGTTGTTATGTAACAAAAGACAGTGCATTGGAACTTTCGGAGGCTTTGAAAAAAGCATTGGAATTTCCAGGCAGGACCGACGGTTTAAAAAACATTGCACATCTTGATCTCAGTTCGGTAAGTGAAAAACTTCGGGATGTTTACCTGTCAATGATCATGCAATGAGAGATTTTACATTGAAGACATACAAATTGTTGCTTGCACACTTGCAGGATTCCGGTAGACGCTTTTACACCCTGGAGGATATCTGTAAAGATAAGCCGCAGGACTCTTTTGTTGTCTTAAGGCATGATGTTGACCGTAAGCCTTACAATGCGTTAAAAATGGCAGAACTCGAGAATGCAAAAGATATTCGTTCAACATATTATTTCAGGATCACTAAAAAGGTATTTGACCCGGAGTGTATCCGGAACATATCCTCACTCGGACATGAAGTAGGTTATCACTTTGAAGACCTCAGTTCTTTACATGGTGACATTGATGAAGCTGTGGATTCATTTAAAAGAAACATTGAGAAGTTCAGGCAGATAGTTCCTGTCAGCACGGTTTCCATGCATGGCAGGCCGCTTTCACGTTTCGACAACAAGGAACTGATGAAAAGAATTGACTTTGGCGAACTCGGCCTTTTATGCGAGCCGTATTCCATTGTTGAGAAGCTCGACCTTAGATATTTTACTGATGTCGGCAGAAAATGGAACAACGATTCCGTCAATCTGCGGGATAAAATAACAGGTCAGAAAGGGCTCAGTTTAAGAACAACATTTGATGTGATAAATGCCCTGGCTGATGAGCTGAAAGATGAAAATCTGATGCTGAGTATTCATCCTGAGAGATGGGAGGATGACATGTTTCCCTGGGTTAGAAATGCTGTGTGGCAAAAAGTTAAGAATGCAGGTAAATATATTTTAATAAAAACGAGACATGGCAGTTAAGGTCGTATCCGGATTTGATAACATAGATCACGACAAATGGAAGAGCTTTGTTAAAGCCCATCCGGGCGGGAATGCTTTTCAACTACCTGTCATGAACCGTGTTTTCCGGTCAGCTTACAATTACAGACCTTTTGTTGTAGCATGCACAGATGAAGATGGTGATGTGAAAGGTATCATGCAGGGAACGAAGATATGCAACGGGAAAGGCCTGATTTGTGACATGACAGCAAGAGTGATAGTCTGGGGCGGACCTTTGGCTGAAGATGATGACCCTGAGTATATCTCATTGCTTCTGAAAACGTTCAGTGATCTGGTAAAAAATGATTGTGTTTACTGCGAGATCAGAAATCTTAAAGTTCCGGCACCGGAGCAAAAAGAGTTATTCAAAAGTTCCGGATTTGAGTATTTCCCGCATCTGAATATCCTTGTTAATGCAGACAGGAACGAGGAAGATATTTTGAACAATTTTGAATCGTCCAAAAGGCGTAATGTAAAAAAAGCTTTAAAAGAGGAATTAGAGTTCGGGAAGATAGAAAGCATTGAGGAGTTACATAAAGCATACGGGATTTTAAAAAAAGTGTACAAAAAAACGGAAGTACCGTTAAGCGATATTTCATTGTTCGAATCGCTCTTCTTGCAGGGTAAGGAAGATGATTTTTGCAGGTTTTATAAAGTGACTTCGGATGGTCAAATGGCGGGAGTTATGGTTGCCCTCGTAAACAATAACAGTTTGTATGAATGGTACGTAGCCGGTAAAGAAGAGTTCTTTTCAAAGCGACCCAACGAGTTTTTGGTGTGGAATGTGATTCTTGAAGCAAAAAAGGAGGGATTGACGTTCTTTGACTTTGGCGGAGCCGGAAAACCGGATAAAGAATATGGAGTAAGGAACTTCAAAAAAGGCTTTGGCGGAGAACTGATAGAAACCGGACGGTTCAGGAGAGTTTTAAAAAAAGTGCCATGGTTGATTGGTAATGCAGCTATCAGAATAAAAAAACACTTTAAGTGAGAATATTTATCGACATAGGTCATCCCGCACATGTTCATTACTTTCGCAATTTCATAAAGATAATGGAAAGTAAAGGGCATGAATTTCTTGTTACTGCAAGGGACAGGCAGTACGTATTCGAGTTGCTGGATGCTTACGGGATAAAATATACAGACCGGGGAACAGGTAGTGACAGTACTTTGGGCAAGATTTTGTATCTTTTTAAGGCATCGTTTTTGATCTTGTCCTTGTCGCGCAAATTCAGGCCAGATCTCTTTATCGATTTCGGTACGATCTATCCCTGTCTATCGAGCTTCCTGTTACGAAAAAAGCATGTTGTTTTCGAAGATACGGAGATAACGGGACTTTACAGATTTTTTTACAAACCAATAGTTACTGAGATCTATACCCCTGAATGTTTTGAGATAGATCTTGGCAAAAAACATAAACGTTTCAGCGGATACATGGAACTGACATACCTGCACTCCAACTACTTCAGACCTGACAAATCGGTTTTAAAAGAGGCTGGAGTGGAAGAAGGGGAGACATTCTCGATAGTGAGGTTTGTTAACTGGAAAGCAGCCCACGACATAGGTCACGGAGGTCTTACCGAAAAGGATAAAATTACTCTGATACATACACTTGAAAAGTACGGGAAGGTATTCATCTCTTCAGAGCTCCCGTTACAGAAAGGACTGCAAAAATACAAACTGAATATCGGAGCTGAAAAACTCCACAGCCTGATGCATTTTGCATCACTGGTAGCCGGTGAGAGCGCGACAATGGCAAGTGAAGCTGTAATTCTCGGAACGCCGGCAATTTACATTGACAGTGCCGGGCGAGGATATACACGCGATCTTGAAAAAAGATATGGTATCCTTTATAACTTTACTCCGGACAGGGAAAACATCGATGAGGCTATCCGCAAAGCAGAGAAGATACTGGATTCAAAAAATAAGAAAGCAAAGGCATTGAAGATCAGGGAACAAATAATCTCGGATTCAGCAGATGTAACAGAGCTGATGATCAGGATCGCGCAATGACAGTTATTGAACCGACCACTTGGTTATCATCCGCGACAGCTCCTCTATCTTTATAGGTTTGATTATGTAATCATCCATACCGGCATTCATGGCGCTTGCCTTCTCCTCCATGTCTGTGCTTGCTGTCATACCGATCACAGGACAGTTGATATTTCTTTTCTTCAACTCCATAACAGCTGTAATGCCGTCCATTTCAGGCATGTAGATATCCATGAATATAAGGTCGTAATCGTTTCCTTCGGCCATTCGTACCGCTTCTTTCCCGTCAGGGGCAATGTCGATATCAAGCGACAATTTCCTGAAAAGATTTTGGATCACCCGTTGATTTAGCTTGTTGTCCTCTGCTATCAGTATCTTCAGATCTTTCTCCGGAACGGATGATGAGTTGATGTCACCCGGTTTGATATTCGGAAAATGTTGTAGAATGAATTCTTTTAATATCACAAGTTTCACAGGTTTACGCAGATATGCATCAGCACCCAGCTGTTTTGCGATCTTTGTATTTGCCTGCTGATAATCATAGCTCTGAACAATGATCAGGAAGTTTGATGTAAGATTGTGACTGTGTAAAATATTAAGGAACTCCAGTCCGTCAAAGTCAGGCCTGTTGTCGATGATGATAATGTGGATATTATTATCGCACTTTATCATATCAAGTGTTTCATTCGACGGAGTGAGAACATCGTGCTTTATGTGTAACGATGAGAGGTTTTTTGTTATGTTTTGAACCTGAAGATTATTGTCGGTAATTATAAGAGCTTTGATGTCGGTGATGTTTGCTACCTGGCTGAAATCGAGGATCTTCGATTGCTTGTTGGTTCGTAGCGGAATGGTGAAAGCAAATTCGGCGCCAGGATATTTCCTGTTCTTTGATAATCCTGAAGGACTTGCAACACTGATGTCGCCGCCCATTAAATCCACTAACTGCTTTGAAATGGTTATTCCGAGACCGGTGCCTCCGAATTTGCGTGTCGTACTTCCGTCGGCCTGTGAAAATGGTTTGAATATCACATCTATTTTTTCTTTTGAGATGCCGATACCCGTATCTTTGATCGAGAATTTAACAGCACGGCTTCCGTTCAGGACAGATGTTTCTGTTATGGATAGAAGGATCTTACCGTTGATGGGTGTAAATTTAATTGCATTGCCAATAAGGTTGTTCAGCACTTGTCGTAATCGTATCGGGTCGCCTATGAAATCTTTAGGCAACGTAATGTCGGATTTCCATGTGAGTTGAATGTTATTTTCACGGGCCTTTACCTGGAAGTCATTGATAGTGTTTTCAACCTCATCCTGAAGATTGAAAGGAATGGATTCCACCTCGAACTTGCCGGCTTCTATTTTTGAAAAATCAAGGATGTCATTTATCAGAGTCAGGAGAGTATCGGCAGAACGTTTGATCACCGAAAGCATATCTTTTTCCTGAATATGAAGGTCTGCACCCATAAGAAGGTCTGTCATGCCGATGATGCCGTTAAGAGGTGTCCTTAACTCATGACTGATATTCGCAATGAACGTGGACTTTGTTTCTCCCTGATCTTTGCTGCTCATCTTGTTTTGAAGATCAAGAGATGAGGTTTCGAGATAAAGGTTTATAATAAACTTCTGCGTCTGCAGGAAGAAGGGGATCTTTTCTGCAAGGATCACTTTTTCTTCACCATTCTTGTTCCTGATAATTGCTTTATAGGATGTAGATGAATAATCTGTCTTTTCTACAATGGTGCAATTCTCTAACAGCATTTCCTCCGTCGCTGACTGCCATAGCATCTGATCTTCATCATCGAACGACAAAATGTTCAGAGCTGCTTTATTCACCTGTGTTATCCTGTTCTCCTGATCGGTAAGTACGATTCCCACCGGCAGATAGTACAATACCTTTCTCAATGTCTCCTGCGACTGTTTAAGCCTTTTTTCTTCCTGATTCTTATTGTGTATGTTAAACACTGACCATGCGATGAAAAACAGAATAACAAAAATAGTTATGGCACCTACTATGAAAGCATTACGAACGATGTAAGCGGTTATTCTGTGCAACGGCATCGAAAATGCCAGGTAATACTGACCATTATTAAGCTTTATCCTGCGAAATACCGTTAATACCTTAGTACTTTCTCCGTTTATTAAAAGTTTATGTTTTAAAGGTAAAGTCTTTGCCCATTTAATCTTGTTCATCAGCAACAGGTAATCCGGAACTGAGATACCTGACGCTTCGGGACTATATACTAAACCTTTATTGCTTAATATCCATTGAAAATGATAACCTTCGATATTGAAGTTATTGAACATGGAATTGAAAAAGCTTTTAAGATCCATTTTGAACTGGACATATCCATAGGTATCTATTTCGTCCGAAAGAGGCTGAATGTAATCTATCGTGTTCTCTTTTTCGTTGAAAACGATCTTGTATGAGAGAAGATCAAAAGGTTCACATTTTGTGTAGGTAGAGATAAAAGCTCCGGAAGCTCCTTTTTTCAGGGCAAATACATTACCGTCGGTATCAATTATCTTAAGCTCTTTAAGTACCTCTTTGTAGCTGTTGAAAAGAAATTCGATCCTGTTCTGCGCATTGTTTATGTCACCTTTATGCGTAAAAAGGTTGTTCAGTTCATTGGGCGATAACAATAAGAGAATATTTGTGCGTGTCTTTCCGAAATATACATCCATCTGGTTACGGCATATCTTCGACTGTCGCAACAATATTTCCTGTTGAATGTTGACCTGTGCCTTATAGGTGTTGTAATAGTAGAACACATTCGCCAGAATGAGCAATACTATGCTTGTTAAACCTATAATTATGGCTTTCCTCATTTGATCAACAAATATTTTGTAACAGTATGATTTCCTTTTCTGAATATTGGCTATGATACGGAAAACAGAAGATAAAGTTTGAAAAAACAGCAAAAATTAATCTTCTGTCTCTCTATGATTTAGGAGTTAAAAAGTTTTTACGCGGTTACTATCGGTACTTACCGCTGTCGTCGAAGTAAATGTTCAGATAACTGTTGTAACGTGAAACTGCTATTCTTCCATCCTCAACAGCTTCTTTAACGGCACATCCGGGTTCATTGATGTGCAGGCAATTATGGTATTTGCAGTTTTTTGACATGGAGAATATCTCTCTGAAGAAGTGATAAAGTTCGTCTTTCTCAATATGATAAAGGCCGAATCCCCTGATGCCCGGAGTGTCGATGATATAACCACCGAAACTGAGTTTGTGCATTTCGGCAAAAGTTGTTGTGTGCTTCCCTGTCTTGTGATATCTGGATATCTCGGCCACTTTAAGATTAATGCCGGGTTCAAGACGGTTTATCAGTGTTGATTTCCCCACTCCCGAATGCCCTGCAATAACGGTTATCTTATCTTTCAGCAATTCAATGATGCTGTTGAATTCCTCATCTTTTTTTGCCGATATCCGGTAAACGGGATAGCCAATGTTCTCGTATACACTGCTTAATTCTTCAAGTTCTTTTAGCTCATCCTCCTTGTATCTGTCGGTCTTGTTGAAAATGATGGAAACAGGGATGCGGTAAGCTTCGGCAGCTGCAAGAAACCGATCAATAAATACAGTTGTTGTGACAGGATAGTTTATGGTCGCTACCAGAACTGCCTGATCAACATTGGCTGCAATGATATGCGATTGCTTCGACAGATTGGATGACTTCCGAATGATGTAGTTCTTTCTCTCCTCAATGTTAACTATCACATTCTCATCACTTACCATGACAATATCACCCACAGCTACGGGATTTGTGCTTTTGATATCATCCATGCGCAGCCTTCCCCGTATCCTGCAGTTTACCTCAGCACCGTCGTCAAACTTTACGAGGTACCAACTGCCCGTTGATTTTATGACAAGTCCTTTTCTCACTTTTTATTCCAGTTTATTCGGGTAATCAACAGTGTAATGCAATCCCCGGCTCTCTTTACGTTTCTGAGCCATACGGATTATCAGATATCCAAGGTTTATCTCGTTCCTTAATTCACAAAGGTCTTTCGAAACAATGGAACTGTCGAACAGAGTCTCTGTTTCGCGATACAGTATCTCAAGCCGGTCAAGTGCTCTTTTAAGCCTTATGTTCGATCTTACAATACCGACATAAGTGCTCATTATCTGTTCAACCTCTTTATTGCTCTGAGTGATAAGCACCATCTCTTCGGGGTGGGATGTCCCTTCATCGTTCCAGTCCGGTATGCCTCTCTTGAATGACAGCGTTGGTAATTTTTGCTTTGCATCCTTCGCTGCCGCATCGGCAAAGACCACAGCTTCAATAAGCGAGTTTGACGCCAGTCTGTTTGCTCCGTGCAATCCTGTCGAACTGCACTCTCCTGTTGCATACAGATTCTTTATGGAGGTTTGAGCATTAAGATCGACCTTAATGCCGCCACAGACATAATGGGCAGCAGGAACAACCGGGATCATGTCTTTGGTTATGTCGATCCCGATCTCAAGACATTTGCGTGTAATGTTCGGGAACGACTTCCTTGTTGTCTCAGGGTCTTTATGAGTTACATCGAGGTAAACATATTCATCCCCTGTGTTTTTCAGTTCGTTGTCGATGGCACGTGCAACAATATCACGCGGGGCAAGACATTCACGTTCGTCGTATTTGTGCATGAACTTTTTGCCGTCCTTCCTTCGCAGAATGGCACCGTAACCCCG
>JAOZOF010000072.1:0-6327 GCA_029933425.1 Marinilabiliaceae bacterium | reverse complement strand
TCAAAATTAGCTCCCCAGCTTATCAGCTCTTTTATCTGTGCAGGTGCTTCGGTAACCACTTTCCTCACCACCTCTTCATTACACAGCCCGGCTCCCGCTATCAGGGTATCCTGTACATGTTTTTCATAACTGTCGGGTTCATAAAGAACAGAAGCTATTCCTCCCTGAGCAAAGGATGTGTTAGTATTGCCTAGTTCAGCTTTGGTAACTACGGCAACACTTCCGGCATCAGCAACTTTAAGGGCATAGCTCAGCCCTGCAATACCGGACCCGATAACTAAAAAATCAAACTCCCTGCTCATGGGTGTGTCTTTTAAAATAATTATTCAACTTCTTCAAAATCCACATACTCTCCTTCTGTGTCATCCGTAGTTGTTGATCTATTGTGTTTGCCTTGTGTCTCCACTTTTACTTCTCCCTCACGTTTCATAGCCTCCTCACGGAATCTGTCGAATTCCTGTTGCTGCTTTTTCTGCATGTTTTCCACCCCCTTTTTTAACAGAAAAGGAAAAACATATCTTGCTATCAACTTAAAAAGATAATAGAAAAAAATGATAAATAAAAGTGTTCTGATAAATCCAACCATAGCTATTTCCCTTCGGTTTAAAACGGAAATTTCTTTTTCATCTCTTTTATTGCAACCTGTAAAACATTGTCCTCACGGCCAAGGATAGGATAAAAACCCTTATTGTCAATTATGTTACGGGCAATGTATGCCTTGAGTTCATTGTCGATAAGCGGCCTTGAACGCTTAAGCTGTTTCGGATCGATCTTCAGCTTTTTGCTCTTTGCAAATCTTATGAGTTCGTTGAAAACAGGCTGTGTATTCAGATAATTCAACATGCTTTGAGCATCGGTGTAATTCTCCAGTGTCTTACGATGCTCATCGGCATATTTAAGTGCATACTGATAGATCAGTCCTGATGCTCTCATTGTATAATAGAGGTCGGTATACAATGTTGTGTCACGCGGAACAAAGATGTCAGGCATTATTCCTCCTCCTCCGTAAACAACCCGGCCTGATTTAGTGTAATATTTCAGCGAATCATTCTGGCTGACGCTGTCCTTGGAGAAGAACTCACCATGCTGGTATCTGTTCATGATATCTTTGTAATAGTCTTCGGCATCACCTCTTAAATACGGTTTCTGAATACATCTTCCGCTTGGAGTATAATATCTGGCAACGGTCAGTCTCAGTGCTGACCCGTCAGGCAGCGGTATCTGGCTTTGCACAAGGCCTTTCCCGAAACTGCGCCTTCCGATTATCATTCCGCGGTCGTTGTCCTGTATTGCCCCTGCAAATATCTCACTTGCTGATGCCGAGAATTCATTAATCAGAACTATCAGTTTGGTGTTCTGACAAGATCCTATGCCATTGGCCTTTACTTCACGCCTCGGTTGGGCTTTCCCCTGTGTGAAGAATATAAGCTCACCGGCTTTCAGGAACTCATTTGTTATTTTGTAAGCAACATCAAGCAGTCCTCCTGAATTATTCCGAAGATCAACGATAATGTTCTTACATCCGTCCTCTTTCAATGATGCCAGTGCTGTAATGAACTCCTGATATGTATTCTGGGCAAACCGGTCGATCTTCACATAACCTGTACTGTCATTTATCATGTAAGCCACATCAACACTTGTAAGTGGTATTTCGCCCCGTGTAATGTCGAAATCTATCAGTTTATTCACATTCTTTCGCAGAATGCTGACTTTAACCTTTGTGCCCATCTCTCCTCTCAGCTTGTGGATCACATCGTTGTTGGTGATACCCACACCTGCAATAGTGGTGTCATTTACCTTGATGATTCGGTCACCCGGGAGTATGCCCAGTTTTTCGGAGGGTCCTCCTGAAATTACAGCAACCACCATCACTGTATCATCCTGAATGCTGAACTGCACACCTATCCCGCCAAAATTACCTTCAAGCTCTTCGTTCACCTCTTTCAGGTCTTTTGCAGGAATGTATACTGAGTGAGGATCAAGATTTTCGATGATATGAGGAATGACCTTCTCTTCCAGTTCACTCATGTTTATAGTGTCTACATACTCTTCTTTAATGAGGTTCAGAACTGTTTCAACCTTATCCTCCTGCGGATAGATCATTAGAGAATTGGGGCTCATCGCTCCGGGCAGAGAAAATATGTATCTGCCGATAAAAACTCCTGCAACTAAAATTATTGCAAAGATCAGGGGAAGGTATATCCTGCTCCTGTTGTCTCTGTTTGTCATATTATTTTTCTTTAATAATTATATCTTCTTTAATGTGTGTTACTTCGATGTGTGCACGATCAAGCAGCTGAATGCCTTCATCGGAATGGTACTCATCGGAAAATACCACTCTTTTTATCCCTGCCTGAATTATAAGTTTCGCACATTCGATACAAGGTGACGATGTCACGTACAGTGTTGCCCCTTCCGAACTGTTGTTCGAATGAGCTACCTTGGTTATGGCATTCGCCTCAGCATGTAAAACGTACGGTTTCGTTTTGTTATTCTCATCTTCACACTCATTTTCAAATCCCGAAGGCGTCCCGTTGTACCCGTCACTGATTATCATTTTGTTTTTAACGATAAGCGCACCAACCTGTCTGCGCTTGCAGTATGAGTTGTGCGACCATATTCTGGCCATGGCAAGATAACGTTGATCGAGCCGGTATTGTTTTTCAGATCTATCCATAGTTTCAAAGACAAGAATGCTGTTCAGGTTTCAAAAATAACCACAAATATAACAAATCATCTTTTTTGCTTGTTAAAAGTAATTAACATGTAAGATTTTACACTTGTGACTGAACGTATTAAATGATCAAAAATGAAAGGATACTGGTGTCAATAACTGGCAGTATCGCTATATTTGCAGACGATAAGAATTGACGGTTTGAAGATAGGAAATTTAACATTCGAGAAAACGCCTTTATTGCTTGCTCCCATGGAGGATGTGACCGATGTGGCATTCAGAGCTTTGTGTAAAAACTACGGAGCTGATCTGATGTACACCGAGTTCGTGTCTTCCGATGCATTGGTACGCCATGTGGAAAAATCAAAAAAGAAACTCACCTTGCTCGATGATGAAAGGCCTGTAGGAATTCAGATATACGGAAAAGATCCGGAGGCAATGGCTGAGGCTGCACGAATTGCAGAGGAGAGCAGGCCGGAGATCATCGATCTGAACTTCGGGTGTCCGGTTAAAAAGATCGCAAAAAAAGGTGCAGGAGCAGGACTTCTTCTCGACATACCGAGGATGATAGAGATAACAACAGCAGTGGTAAATGCCGTGAAAGCCCCCGTTACCGCAAAAACACGCCTGGGTTGGGATGACAATTCAAAAATAATCGTTGATGTTGCCGAAAGACTTCAGGATGCAGGAATTGCAGCTCTTACCATCCACGGGCGTACCCGTGCACAGATGTATCAGGGCGAAGCTGACTGGACACTGATAGGGGAAGTAAAGAACAATCCCCGGATGCACATACCGATAATAGGTAACGGCGATATCTCAGGACCTGAGCGGGCTAAAGAGTATCTCGACAGATATGGAGTTGATGCCCTGATGATAGGACGTCCTTCGATAGGCCGTCCATGGATCTTTCGTGAGATAAGGCACTACCTTGATACCGGAGAGCTGTTGCCTCCACCCACCATGAAAGAGCATGTGAATATGGTACGCGACCAGCTTGTAAGAACAGTAGAGTGGATCGGCGATGAGCGCAGAGGTATCCTTCACATGCGACGTCACATGGCCCTTACGTTCAAAGGACTGCCGAACTTTCGCCCGTTAAAGATAAAGATGCTTCGCTCGGAAAGTGTAGGGGAGCTGCATGAGATATTTGACACTATCATTGAAACTTATGGGGAGTGAGTTTGTTCGTTCTTTTCCTGTCTCTGTTATCCGTCACCTGCAGTTTCGTATGTGCATTTCACCTCGTAGCTTCCGCATTCGGGGCAGATGTAAATTGGATCATCTCCGAGACAGGTATCCACAAGCTCAGAGTCAAGTTCCTTTTCAGGCCCCTGCCATCCGCACTTTTTACATTTGTAGATGTAAGTTTTCTCTTCCATAAGATCAAAACACCGTTTTAAAAAAAGTATCTCTGTCCTGTTTTCACCTGGTCTGTTCCGAACTCATCATGAAAAACGGCCAGGGCCGGCAACTCAGTACAGTGTGAAGGATGTAGGCTGTCAACATTAAGCTCTCTGAAGTATTTCACTGTCTCTTTTGTTTGATGGTCATTGCGTTTCAGGTGAAACCCGCCAATCACTGCTTTTACTTTTTTAATTCCCGTTACTTCACGTGCATAATCGGTTATGTTGCAAATTCCCGAATGCGAACAACCGGTTACAACCACGATTTCGTCTCCCAGAATAAATACCATGGCAGAATCATCAGGCACAAGATCGTCGTTGCCGTCATCATCGATGAAGGTGGTACTTTTTGCCTCAAAATCATTTTTTCGCGGAATGCTCCCGAGAAAGATAATTTCATTTGTGATCCTGTAAGGTTTTTCTGATGTGATCAGATCGAATTTCTCCTTGATCTCTCCTCCTGTTAAAGCAAGACCAATGTATGAATGATCGGCTTTCCGGTACCGCTTTATGAATGAAGAAGGGTGTGCGAAGAGGGTTTTCCCCGAAATGTACCTTAATCCGTCTCCATGGTCCCAGTGACCGTGGCTTAAAACAATGTAATCAACAACATCATTCAGGTCATACCCTGCCATTGATGCATTTTTTAGGAACAGATCGGTATGGCCGGTATCGAACAGGATAGTTTTACCGTCATGCTCAATGAGGTACGAAAGACCGTGCTCGGCACCAAATCTGCCGCCGGCTGTATTTTCTGTTAAAACCGTTAGTTTCATCTTTTTGTTTTTTACCGTAAAGACGCGAAAGCTCAAAGAGTTATGTTCCTCTGTGTCTCCGCGACTCTGTGTTAATCAGTTTTCCGCGGTATTTTCAATTTACTGTTCTTAAAACAGTGTAAATTTAAGATTAATAAATCGCATTATGTCTATTGATCACGAAGAAGATACTTTATTTTTTACCGTGAATGTTTTATTGACATCAAACTGTTTTTTAATTTGTTTTTACCATTAAGTTCCTTAATTTTCAATCAAAATTTAAATATTTAATCATGGAAGACCTTAAACAATACATTGAAGAGAACAAAGACCGTTTTCTGAACGAACTTTTCGAGCTGATACGAATTCCTTCTATCAGTTCTATTGCTGACCATAAGCCGGACATGTACCGTGCTGCAGAGCAGTGGAAGAAGATACTGCTTGATGCAGGTGCCGACAAAGCAGAGGTGCTCGAAACAGAAGGTAATCCGGTAACATACGGAGAAAAGATCATCGATCCTTCAAAAAAAACTGTGCTTGTGTATGCACACATGGACGTAATGCCGGTTGACCCGATAGAGAAATGGAATACCGAACCTTTTGAACCGGTGGTTAAAGACGGTAAGATCTGGGCACGCGGGGCAGACGACGACAAAGGGCAGGGATTTATGCATGCAAAAGCATTTGAATACCTTGTTAAAACAAACCAACTTGACGTTAACGTAAAATTCCTGATAGAAGGAGAGGAGGAGATCGGTTCTCCTAATCTGCCTAAATTCTGCGAAGAGCATAAAGAGATGCTTAAATCGGATATCATCCTTGTTTCCGATACAGGCATGATCGATCCTCAGACTCCGGCCATTACCACAGGGCTTCGCGGGCTGGCTTACTGGCAGGTGGAAGTTACAGGTCCTGACCATGACCTTCACTCGGGATTGTTTGGCGGTGCCGTTGCTAACCCGATAAATGTTCTTGCAAAAATGATAAGCCAGATGGTTGACGATGAAGGACACATCACGATTCCGGGATTTTACGACGATGTACTTGAAGTATCACAGGAGGAACGTGACCTGATGGCTCAGGCACCTTTCGACGAGGAAGAGTATAAAAAAGCCATTGGGGTAAAAGCCCTGTTCGGCGAAAAAGGATATACAACAACAGAAAGAACAGGTATTCGTCCTTCATTCGATGTTTGCGGAATATGGGGAGGTTACACAGGCGAAGGAGCCAAAACAGTACTGCCGTCAAAAGCTTATGCAAAAATTTCGTGCCGCCTTGTTCCTAATCAGGATCACCATAAAATTGCAGATTTGTTCAAAAATCATTTCGAATCCATTACTCCTGATTACGTGACAGTAAAAGTGGAATCGCTGCATGGCGGACAAGGATATGTTTGTCCCATCGACCTTGATGCCTACAAGGCAGCAGACAAAGCATTTGAAAAAGTTTACGGAAAACGTCCTGTACCCGTTCGCAGTGGGGGGTCAATTCC
>JAOZOF010000324.1 GCA_029933425.1 Marinilabiliaceae bacterium | reverse complement strand
TCCCTCGGGACTTTAACCCGTTAGACTAATTACATGCCCGGCACACCAAAAGTAAACGACGCTAACGCGTCAAAACGACAAGCACCTTTTGTTTATTTCTATGCAATTTTCAATTCACCCCAATCCAAATCCCCGCCCGCCTGACCAGTCGGGCAGGCAATTTTGCCAGGCCAACCCGCCTTAGCATTTATTTTAACTTCTTCTAAAAAACCGTCTATTTACTCCCCGAATTTAACGGTTATATCTGTTATCTCACCTTTAAACACGTTATTAATGTCGTAATTACCATACGGAATATAGTGGGGATATCGCACCGAAGCCCTTCCAACCAGCATTACCCCGTTAGGATGAATAGAAAGCGGTCCGTCCTCTTTTTTCCCTTCAGCCATCTTCTTCCCGTTCACGTAGATCGACATCTCTCCTTTATCCGTCATCAAAGCCCTGACCTTCATTTTACCCAACCCTGAAACATCACCGGTGGAAATAATTGTTTTATGCGGATTCAGGCTGCACCATTGCAACGGAGCAGGTACATCCATAACTGAGAACTCTAATCTGCCGTCATTCAGATAAAGTGCATACCCTGCCATTGTGTTGCCATGACACAGGATCACGCCATCGCGGTTTGCAGATTCTACTACAGCTTCAACCGATATACTTTTCCCTGCAATTCCCGGCTGAACGGGCAGATACCACAACCGGTCTCCCTGCTTCGGATGAACTTCATTTTCCGTATGATTTGTCCTGAAAGCTTTTGTGTTCTTTTCAGGAAGCCATTTCTTTAACTTTTTTATCAGATCTGCATACTCCGGATTTCCGGCAAGATTATACCATTCGTTTTTATCTTTTTCTTTGTCGTATAACTCTTCTGAGCCGTCGGACCAGTGAATGTAGTGCCATTTCCTGAACTGAAGCGAGTGATTGTTATCTCCCATTGTAGTGACGGCAGGCCTTTTCCAGTCCCTGTCAGGATCTTCAACCAACGGCATGATACTTTGTCCGTCAAGGTCTTTGTTGGCAGGCAGGCCGCACATGTCGATGATCGTGGGATAAAGATCGAGCAGACTTACCGGAGCATTGCAAATCTCTCCCCCGGTTCTTGTCTCAGGTGTTGAAATGATCAGAGGTACATTAGTAATGTCGTTCCATAGCCCCCACTTTTCCCAATGGAAACGTTCTCCGAGCCCCCAGCCGTTATCCGACCAAAGTATAACTATGGTATTGTCTTTGTACCTGCTGTCTTCCAGTGCATCAAGAACAGTACCCACACAACTGTCAACATATGAAATGCAAGCGAGATAAGCCCTTACCAAAGAACGCCACTCACCATGGTCCATAACATTCAGATGGCCTCCTCCCTCGGCAGCATAAAAATGTGCAACAGCCGCCTGCCGCGCTATTTGCGGCAGATCGTCAAGATCATCAAGTTTCAGTGGAGGCAGGTCGATATCCTCAATATCGTACATGTCAAAAAAACGTTGCGGAGCAGTGAGAGGAACATGCGGACGGTGAAAGCCCACAGCAAGGAAGAAAGGCTGATCGTAATCTGCTGACAGCTTTTCAACGGCCCACTTTGCAGCCTTGGTATCGGCAAGCTGTTCCGACTCCTTGTCATTCAAAGGGCCCCATCCGAGAAACATGTAATGCGGCCCTGTTATCCCTGCAAAAACATCATCAGCTCTTTTTACCTTTTCACCTTTTCCCGGCGCATAACGGGTAAATCGTGTCCCCCACTCATCCCACAAAAGGTTCTCATTGCCGTTTTTAGCAGGCAGTCCCGGTCCGTGATATACCTTACCCGCCCCCATGGTGTGATATCCATTCCGGCTCAGATATGTCGTCATCGGTATCACTCCTTTAAGATTTGGATTCTGATTCCAGGGATCGGGATTAAAGTAAGTTCCGGTTGAAGCAGGACTTTTACCTGACAAAATGGAAACCCGGGAAGGATTGCAGACAGGTGCAGCACAATGGGCATTTTTGAAAAATACACTTTGACTTACGAGTCTGTCGAGATTGGGAGTTTTAACCCCTTTGTACTCTTTTGCCGCAGCGATCCAGTTATTCATATCATCCAGTGCTATCATCAGCACATTGGGATGTTTCGTCTTGCCCGGCTCGCTTATTCCTTCTCCATGTACCCTTTGTTCAGTAAACAAAACGACATTGAAGAAGATGACTGAAATTAATGTCCATCGTTTCATCGTTCTGAATTTTTCGCAGTTAAAATTTATTTTGTAACGGGAAATTCATTCATCCCCGGCTTGATCTCAACAAAAGGCCCGGGAACAGTTTTTCCGTCTTTACGCTTATTTCCGAAATAATCGGTATCGATCTTCAGGGGAGTTCCGTCAGGATTCTCGATCGGCAGTTCCGATATTTTTGTCTTCCCGATTAAAGATGTAGTAACCACAGGCCCGCTGATCTTTGTGATCTCCTCAGGCATTTTCATTTCAAGGACCTTCTTGCCGTTTACACTCTTCAGGTTAAGTTCCGCATCAAAATCCGGTAAGCTGACGTAGTTTGCATCAAGTTTCGACGGAATGGCAGCCCCAAGATAGATATTGCCGTCGGCTTTTACGCCAAAAGAGAATTTATCGAACAGGACAAGCCCGTACTCTTTATCCTTTGCCTCACGTATCTTCAATTTGGGAGAACCTTCAGGTGGAGCAACAAAAATATTATTATAAAACCATTGCTTACCGTTAGTTGTATTTTTCAATCCTGCAACTTTCGTTGAATGAGGGAAATGATATGGAGTACATCTTCTTGTGATCTCCAGAACCATAAGCCTCCCTCCGATCAGGTTGTTTGCATAAATACCTCCTTCACTCCACGTCCTGATTGCCTCCGTTGAAAGAAAAATATTGTTGTCAACCATAAAAGGCCCGTGACTAACTTCAATAAAAATATCATTTACGGTATTGTCGTAACACAGATTGCCTGTGATCCTTGTACCCTGCGTCATCCAGTCGAGCCAGATACCCCTTCCGGCATTGTGGATATGGTTATTGCGAATAATTGCATCAATGGGTGCATGTATCTTGATACCTGCTATCTCAGCCCCCGAGAACTGACGTTTCGTCCAGATATCGTGAATGTGATTGTTATAGATCTGGCTGAACACAGCTCCAAGACTGCCAACGATCCCGGCCTGCTCACAGTTGAATATCTCATTATTCCGCACAATATGGGAACCTATCGTTTCCTTCGACCATCCCTCCTCAAGAGCCCTGAAAATAACTTCGATGTAATGAGTAGCACCATCTTTGCTTTTGTTGTTCGACCAAACGTTCTGTCCTGTTTTGCGATCTTTGCCAAGTGTTATCCCCACACATCGCGACTCGCTGATGATGTTATTTTCGATGATCCAACCTTTGCTCCAGTGTGTTCCGAGCAATCCTGGCTGTTCGGCAGTAGGTGGTGCCCAGGGAGTTGCCGCCTGAGTCATTGTAAAACCGGAAACTGTAATGTAATTTATCCCCGGTTTCGACGGATAAAAGCAACTCTGCCTGACATTTATCTCAACAAGTTCCCTGTTCGGGTTTTTACCTTTAAAGTTTGCATAGATGTAAGTATTCTCATCATCAGTCTCACAATACCAGGAGTATACTGACTTGTCCAGATTAACCGATCCCGGATCGGTCAATCCCTGTAATGTATTACTCTCATAAAATGACTTTCCGTTAAGATAGACCTGCCCCGGGTGATGCACCCTGCCGTGATCGTCGAACCAGTCACCATGAATGATCTCCTTGTAAGGATTAAAGTCTCCGAAAAAACTGTTCGGGATAGACACTTTCCACACATCGCCCTTAAATCTTTTCCAATCCTTTATCACTTCAGAACCTTT
>JAOZOF010000323.1 GCA_029933425.1 Marinilabiliaceae bacterium | reverse complement strand
ATTGGAGATACAACTAATTCGTATTTCCAAATGGTATTTATTTTATTGTTATTTCAGCTTTCTGTCTGATGTCGGCAGAAGAATTTCCGACGAGTATCTCAAATTTGCCCGGATCTACTGTCCATGCTTTTGTTTCCGGATCCCAATATGAGAAAGCGTCTTTGTTTAATTCGAAGGAAACGCTTTTTGTCTCTCCTTTTTTCAGGAATACTTTTTCAAATGCTTTAAGCTCTTTTGCCGGTCGTTTTACTTTGGCAGAAGGATCAGAAACGTAAACCTGAACAACCTCAGCTCCGTCGTAATCTCCGTTGTTGGTTACATCAATACTGAACTTAACGGTTTCAGACGGGGAGAACTCTTTTTTATCCATCTTCACATCACCGAAATCGAATGTTGTGTATGACAATCCGTGACCGAAGGGGAACATAGTTTCTTTACCTTCAGTGTCGAAATAACGGTAACCTACAAAGATGCCTTCTTTGTATTCTACAGTTGAATCACCCGGGAACTCCCCGATACTGTGTGACGGATAATCTTTCAACTCCTTAGCAACGGTAAAAGTGAGTTTCCCTGATGGATTGGCCTTCCCCGAGATTATCTCTGCCAGAGCTGTTCCTCCTTCCATTCCCGGATAACCCACAAAAAGTATTGCTTTTGAGTCGTCAACCCATTTGTCGTATTTTGCAAAACTACCGCCGAATACAACAGTAACAGTAGGCTTGATCTTAGCTAACTGATCTATCAGACCAGCCTGATCATAAGGAAATTCATAGGCAGCTTTGTCCTTCCCTTCGGCATCAAATCTGTATTGGTCCCATACATGTCCCGGAAGGTTGTGCAGCCAGCCACCAATGTAGATCACTACATCAGCCTTTCGTGCAGCAGCAAGAGCTTCTTTGATGAGTTTAGGAGAACTTGTACCTTTTTTGTTCGGCTCATATCCGCGTGCATAGATTATCTTATACTTATCACCAAGTAATTTTTTTATACCTTCCAGAGGTGTCACCTCATACTGCGCTTTGACCTGTGAACTTCCGCCCTGAGCAGCATGTTTCACAGTGGCATTATCACCGATAACAGCAATTGTTTTCACATTATCACCAAGCGGTAGAATGTTATTCTCATTTTTAAGCAAAACGATACCCTCTTCTGCAACTTTGCGTGCAAGAACATGATGTTCTTCAGTGTTTCTGTAACCTTTTGGACGCTCATTATCAAATTTGTGAACAGAGAACATTACATAAAGAATGCGTCTGACCTTTTCGTCAACGTATTTTTCGTATTCAGGATGCTCTTTCACAAGTTTGATAAGCGGGTTGGCAAGGAAGAAATCGTTGTAGTTCGGATTTTTACGCGTGCCGTCAGCAAGTTCAGTACCCATTTCAATATCCACACCATGAAGAAGTGTAGCTTTAGTAGAGTGAACTCCGCCCCAGTCACTCATCGAAAGTCCTTTAAAGTCGAACTGATCATGAAGAACACTATCAATAAGGTATTGATTTTCGGCACAGTATTGACCGTTCACTTTGTTGTATGCAGTCATTATCGACAATACTTTACCCTCTTTTATCGCATGACCAAAAGCAGGTAAGTAGATCTCCTGAAGAGCTCTTTCGCTTACAATGGCATCGACAGAGCCTCTTTTTGTTTCCTGATTGTTAGCCGCATAATGTTTTACACAGGCAGCTATTCCCTGTGACTGTACGCCCTTGATGTATCCTGCAGCCATCTCTCCTGCCAGGTAAGGGTCTTCGGCCAGATATTCAAAATTTCTTCCGTTAAGCGGGCTGCGGATTATGCATACGCCGGGGCCGAGAATAATATCCTTTCCGCGTTCATTGGCTTCACTTCCCAGCACAGTTCCGTATTTGTATCCCAGTTGCTTATTCCAGGTTGACGCAAGAGTTATCCCGGTGGGCAGATATGTCGCCGAATCATTTGTTACATTATCGAATTCCCAGTCGCGACCATGCTCCATCCTTACCCCATGAGGTCCGTCCGACATTGTAAGTTCAGGAATGTGTAGCCTTTCAACGCCTCCTGATGTAAATGAAGAACTGGCATGCAACAGTTTTGTTTTCTCTTCAAGTGTCATTAAACTAATGAGAGAGTCTATCTGCTTCTCGTATTTGGAAGGAGGAGCCATTTTTGTGTTTTTGTTACCCTGTTGAGAGCAACCAAATGTAAAGAGCATCATTGCCGTGATGCCTAACATGTTTAAAATTTTACTTGCCATAGTTTGCTAAATTTTAGTTAATAAAAATGTTCAATTATTGACTTTTGCCAATGCTAAGATAGTGCATAACAATCAAAGACAAAAAAGAAAGGCTGAACTTATTACGTGATCAGCCTTTCTTTAATTGTATTTCATCTTGAAGATACTTACTTCAGTCTTGCCCTGATGGCTTTTGTTTCTTCTTCAAAACCAGGTTTGCCGAGCAGTGCAAACATATTCTTTTTGTAAGCTTCAACACCGGGCTGGTCAAACGGATTTATACCGAGAGTGTACCCGCTGATACCGCATGCTTTTTCGAAGAAGTAAAGCAGTTCACCGAGATAGTACTCATTGAGCTTCGGCAATTCAAGTTTGATGTTTGGTACGCCTCCGTCGACGTGAGCCACGAGAGTGCCAAGCTCAGCCATCTTGTTCACTTCATCAACACGCTTTCCTGCAATATAATTCAGACTGTCGAGATTGGCCTCATCCCGGGGTATCTTAACTTCGTAGTTGGGAGTTTCTACAGAAACGACTGTTTCGAAAATATCACGCACACCCTCTTGTATCCATTGTCCCATGGAATGCAGGTCGGTAGTAAAATCAACACTTGCAGGGAATATTCCCTTATTCTCTTTACCCTCACTCTCACCGTAAAGCTGCTTCCACCACTCCGACAGGTAATGCAGTTTCGGCTGATAATTAACGAGTATCTCAATAGCTTTACCATCGTTGTAAAGTGCATTTCGTGTGGCGGCATAAACGGCAGAAGGGTTCTCGTCGAACGATGTTCCGGGTTTTGTCTGCTCTTCCATGAAACGGGCACCTTCAACAAGCTGTTTAATGTCATGTCCGGCAATGGCGATAGGCAAAAGACCTACAGGTGTCAGGACAGAGTAACGGCCGCCGACATCATCGGGTATAACGAATGTTTTGTATCCCTCCTGATCGGCAAGAGTACGTAAAGCACCTTTTTTTGCATCTGTTATGGCAACGATCCTCTCTTTGATCTCATCGGCAGAATATTTTTCTTCCATCAGCTGTTTCAGCAGACGGAAAGCAATAGCAGGCTCTGTGGTAGTTCCTGATTTGGATATCACCACAACAGCAAACGATTTATCTTTCAACAGGTCGATAAGCTCATAACTGTAATCCTCTCCGATATTGTGTCCTGCATAGATTACAATAGGATCCTTACGCTCGTTCTGAAGAAAGTCGAAAGAGTTTGAAAGAGCATCAATTACAGCTTTAGCGCCAAGATAACTTCCTCCTATCCCCGTTACAACAACATAATCGGCAACAGAACGGATCTTTTCGGCGGTTGCCTTAATGTCATCCAGATGTTCTTCAGTTATCGATGAAGGGAGATCAAGCCATCCGAGGAAGTCGGAACCTTTGCCTGATCCATCGTGAAGGGTCTTGTTGCTCTTCATTACTTTATCTTCATAACCCCGGATCGTATCCTCAGAAACAAATCCGGTAACTTTTGAAATGTCGATCTTCAAATGTTTCATAATATATTTTTTATTAATGATGTCTATTGTTTTGTGAGTAGGAACAGGTTTATCTTAAATGCTCCGTGAGCAATCGTATCTCGATAGGAGGAGATATCTTTTCGTAAATGATATTGAAAACAGCGTCAGTTATCGGCATGT
>JAOZOF010000322.1 GCA_029933425.1 Marinilabiliaceae bacterium | reverse complement strand
TAGTTCGCTATTTCATAGCTCCTACTTCATAAGTCAGGTTGAAGGAATTTAACTCATAAAACTAAAGATCGGATCCATTTTTAATTGAACGGATCCGATCTTAGCTGATTTATATTATTGGCTTACGGCTATTTTTTACTATGTTTCTTGTCTTTCCATATTATGGCCTGAACATCCATGTTATCGATATCGCCTGTTGTTACTTCTGCACCGGTGTCAAGGTTTACAGCCTTCATCAGGTACATGATGTTTGAATTATCATCATATAAAAATACTTTTCCGTCTTTTTCCAGATGTTTCATCTGTCTGCGTAATTTTCTGACCTCCTTACCTTTCATACCAACCTTAACATTGTAGACATCTTTATGTTTTTTATTGTAAAAGATAACTTTGTCTACCTGACCGTCACTGTCAGATACAACCTGAATGGCATTCTGCTCTTTACCCTTTTTGTTATATGCAACAACTGTCTGGGTTTCATCCAAAGGAACTACAGCTTCTTTAACTGCCACGGGTGTCGGTTCATACTCTTCTTCGATAAAAGTGACTTCAAGTTCTTTTGCTGAAATAACTTTATCATCGTTCTTTTTCAATGGTACAGTCTTTTTTTTCTCAGTTGGTTTAACAGGAATCTTATTTAATTCCTTTTCTGAGACAACCCATACCTCATCAATTTCGTCAATTTCTTCAGCAGGTTGTGTAATTTCTGCTTCATTTTGGGTCTTTGCTTTATTACTTTTCTGACTGCAACCGGTGAAAGTCAGAAACATAAATGCCGCCAATAGCATTAAAATGCCCGTTCTGATTATTTTTACAGTTTTCATGATATTGTTTGTTTTATTTGATTTGGAAGGTACCGCAATCATTTACGCTACCTGTTTATTTATTCAAGGTTTAACAATTTTATTGCATTGTAATGGGCTAGCCCTCTATAAATCAGACTTTTTATTGTATATACAAATATAGTAAATAATGCTGATATTTGTTTCTTTCGCAATCGACTAAGATTTTTCATACTGTAAATATTCAGTACAGTTCATCTTTTTATTATCCTACTTATTGTCAATCAGATTTTTTATTCCAGAAAAGCCAAAATTATTATACTTTCTCAACAATGATCTTGTCAGACTTTTTGGGCTAAGCTGTTTAAAAATCCTGATCACCTGGATAAATTGATATGAGAGGGTATAATTCAGCTGAGTTAGCATTTTTTCAGTCATATTTTTTTATTTTTGAAGAATAAAACATTTTTAATAATTTGTGAACATGAAGAAACTATCGATTTTTTCGTTGTTGTTTATTTCTGCATTTTTATTTTCCTGTGGTCCGTCAGAAGAAGAAATTGCTGCGGATGCATTTAAAAGGGCACAAAAATTATACACTGAAAAGAATTTCAATGATACCAAGCTTTTGCTTGACAGTATCATTGAGAATATGCCCGGTCAGGTAGAGTACGTTACAAAATCACATGATCTTCTTCGTACAATAACGATAGCCGAGCAGGAGCATAACCTTGAGTTTCTTGACAGCCTGCTTGTTGAGAAACAGGAGCAGTTGAAACCAATGATGAAGAATTTCATAAAATCGGATGAATATGGTTCGAAAACTATACTGATACACAAACGTCAGAAGCCTGAAAATTCTTATAACCGGACATTTATCCGGGCTCATCTTGATATGGACGGAAATTTTTACATATCAAGCCGTTATTCAGGTGATCATTACATCTATCATGACCAGATAAAAGTATATTACAGCGGAAGTAGTGCAATGACCGAAGAGATACCTGATGACGGATTTGATAACAGAAGGTACGAGGACGGGGGTACATATTGGGAGATAGTAAATTATAAGGATGGAAAAGATAATGGCGTCATTGATTTTATTGCAGCTAACTGGAATAAGTCTTTAAAAGTTCAATACCGAGGTAAAAAATATTACTACATAGTGATGGAGAAATTTGATAAAGAGGCTATTCGTGATGCCAATGAGATAGCTGTTGTACTAAAGGAGATAAAAAGGATAAAAGATGAGATAAAGAATGTGAAAAAACAGTTATCTCTTATGAAACGCAGGATGCAGAAAGTAAAAAAGGTTCCTCAGATAAAAAACTGAGAAACCTTTGGGATATTGGTCATTGAAAAAGTCGTGATCAGACAGATCAGGCGCAATGCGACTGAAGGAAATCGATAGTATCCTTTACGGATCTTAGTCTTGAGATCTCATTTTTCTTTATGTCGACATTGAAATTAGTTTCCAGATAATAAAGGAAACATGTCATATCGTTATCATCCAGAAACAGGTCTTCATTCAGTGTTGCATTCTCATCAATTAGTTCTTTGGGTACCCCTGTCTTTCTGAATACACGATATAGATTCCTTCTTATTTTTGCACTTTCCATCTTGTTATTATTTTTTAATTTCACTGCTAAGACAAATGAAATGGAGGTTATACGTATTAAAGAATGATAAAATGTGTTAAATTGCGGCGGTAAACAATTAACATCTAATTATAGCATAAATTCGTTGATCATTGATGAGGTTCAGGAGAATATTTCTAATTATTTTTTCAGCATTTCTTTTTAATGTCAATGGTATGGCCCAGCTGGACTCATTGACAGAAAAGGTACTGGACAACCTGGATACTTTGCGGTTTGCCAAAGTCAGTTTCGGCTCTTTTAAAATTGCTCCGTACATTGCCCCCGTTTATACTCCTGAAACAAACTTCATGATATCGGGAGGAGGTCTGATAAGTTTTAAGGTACAAAAATTCGATAAGAAACTTAATTACTCTTCTATTCCATTCTCATTTGGCTATTCTCTTTCAGGAGCCATTGATGTTGTTGTGAATAATGAGATATTCTGGGTCGAAGACAAATTCAGGATGATAGGTGAGTTCCAGTATAAAGACAGACCTGATAACTATTGGGGAGTGGGATATGAAAAAGGCGTCAATGAAGAGAAATCAGATTCGATCACAGGCTATTCCAGACAGTATTTTAAATTTAAGGAAAGGGTAATGTTCAATCTTGGTAACAATCTTTTCTTAGGACCTGTCATCGATTTTAATTTTACACATGCCAGTGATATAAACAATTATATGATACAGGACCCGTATGTTCATGAACAGGGTAATCTGTTCATGCCAATGGGGTTCGGTGTTTCTTTTGAATATGATTCCAGGGATTTCCCTTCAAATGCTTATAAAGGCTGGTACTTGGGAGGTATTCTGGCCTATTATCATGACTGGTTCAAGAGTCCGGCCAGGTATTTTAAGGCAGATATCATATACAGGCAATATATTACCATTAGACGAAAACGCAGGGTTCTGGCATGGCAGGTGAAGAACGTTATCACTGCAGGTGATTATATTCCCTGGACAGATATGGCTATGATCGGTGGTAAAGATGATCTTAGGGGATATACTTTAGGACGCTTCCGCGATAAGGATCTTTTTGACGCTATTGTTGAGTACAGACATATGTTCAAGAGGAAAAGGGTTAATAAAAAAGGTAATTACGACAGTAAGTGGGGATACGTTGCATGGGTAGGAGTAGGAAGCGTTGCACCAAGAGTGATCGAGATGAAGAACTGGCTTCCTAACGGAGGTGCAGGCATAAGGTTCGAAATACGCGACAGAATGAATATCAGGGTTGATGCAGGTATCGGGAAAAAAGAACATGGCTTCTATGTTACTTTTAAAGAAGCGTTTTAGTTTAGTTCGAATGCGGAAGGAGTGAACGGTATTCGGTAATCAGTAACTGGTAATCAGTAACTGGTAATCAGTGATCAGTCGGCAGTAACCAAGAACCAAGAACTAACAAACCAAGAACTAACAAACCAAGAACTAACAAACCAAGAACTAACAAACC
>JAOZOF010000321.1 GCA_029933425.1 Marinilabiliaceae bacterium | reverse complement strand
AGTAGTCGGAGCCCATCCACCCTTGCGACATCATTGAGGGTGGAAGTTTAATCATCCTGTTTATTGTAGGTACCCAATTCCACATCTCATTTTCACGCTTCAGAAATACCTGCCCCTTATCTTTTGCCGGAGAGGTTATTAGTGTCATGGAGTAGTCCCGGCCTAAAGACCAGCTTTTCATCTTTATGGTTCGCTCCCATTTAGGACGAATTACAGTCATCGACATCTCACTTCTGTTGGTCTCGCCTCGTTGCAGGTTATCTGCTTTAATCACTATATCTTTTGCTACCGGCTCTTGTGAGAATGAGAAAGAACATGCAACAAGTAAAAAAAGAGTAGTTAAAAATATCAGTTTCATAATTTTTAATTTGTCAATTGACTAACAGTATAGAATGTGTATCTACCACAAGTGAAGCATCTATGGTAGAATGCTCGCTTAAAATTAGAGTATTGGGACGACAGTTACAAATATTTGGGTGTTTCTTGTTAGAAAAGAGGAATCTCTTTCGTATCCTTCCTGCGAAGTACATATTGTTGAACTAAATCCCGCCCATGAGGCGGGATAGCTAAAAGATCAAATTCAATAAAAGAATTAAATTTGATAATTGATTAATCATTAAAGTATAAAATTATGAAAAAAAACGAGTTTAACAATTGTAGAGAAGGCTAAGATTGCAGTTCCGGGCTTTGACGGAGTTGCTAAAAAGTTGGAACGACAGGTTGTGCTACGCGGGCAAAGTACAAGCACCCTTGAAAATTACATTAGACGCATTGCACTGATAAGTCTACATTTTGAAAAGCTTCCGGATATGATAGATGAAGAGGATCTTAATGAGTATCTTGTATCACTATCGCGTGATCCGAAATCTCCCTCTCGCAGCAGTTTTAAGCACATGGTTTACGGTCTACGGTATTACTATCGATTACTTGGCATGAACGACAAAGCCATTGCATTACCTTCACTTAGACGAGATACAAAACTGCCTGTTATTCTTAATCGCAGTGAACTTAAAGAGCTGTTTTCAGCACCGACATTACTCAAACACCGGGTTGTATTATCACTAATCTATTCTGCCGGACTACGTGGACGAGAAGTGATAAATTTAAAACTCTCGGATATTGATTTTGAGAGAAAGACTATCCACATTCGTCAGAGTAAATACAAAAAAGACCGCATTGTACCGCTGTCCCCGACTATGGAAAAGGGGTTGCGAATATATCTGCAAGCGGAATATCCCATTAAATGGTTTTTTAACGGAAAACAACCCGGCAGTCAGTATAGCGTTAAAGGACTCTCATGGGTTATGCGTGAAGCACTAAAGAAGACGTCAATAACAAAAGAAGTCAGTTTGCACTCCCTGCGTCACACTTATGCTACGCATCTGTTGGAAGAGGGGGTTAATATCGTTACGTTGAAAGAGCTTTTGGGGCACTCCGATATTACCACCACGATGATTTACCTGCATGTTGCCCAATGTGAACTAATAAAACCTCATAGTCCATTCGATACACTTTATAATCGTGGATAGGATGGCAAATCCGGAACTTGCGGATGTTGTTAGGGCTTTTGGCAATCGATTGTTGGCTAGAGAAAATCTCTCGCCACAGCAAGTAAAGAGTTTACTCAATATAGTTCGATGTCGCACATCTTCACTGGGCGGACATGAAGATGTTTGCGACACTTGCGGAACGGTAAGCTACAGTTACAATAGTTGTGGCGACAGGCATTGTCCTAAATGTCAGATGAACAAACAACTGCTGTGGGTTGAAAAACTCGAGAAAGAGGTATTACCCGTAAAGCATTATCACATCATTTTTACTGTTCCACACTCTCTGAATGATGTATGCCTGTGGAACGACAAGATGTACTATTCCATACTATTTAAAGCGGTATGGGCAACTCTTCGCAGTTTCGGTTATACTCATTATGGAGTTGAGAGCGGGGCAATAGCTGTTTTGCACACATGGGGACAGAACCTGTCTCTGCATCCTCATATTCATTGTATAGTACCTGCCGCAGGCTTCAGCTTAAAAGGCCGGTGGAAGAACATAGGAAAAAGTGATGATGAGTTTTTATATCCTGTTCATCAGTTAAGTGCAACGTTTAAGGGTAAATTCCTTGACAGCTTAAAGCGAGAACTTTGTAAAATGAATAAGCTGTCGGGGTTTTACGCTCATATTGAGAGGGCTTATGTCAGTAAGTGGGTTGTGCACAGCGAGGCTCCTCTTTCTGGCGTAAAGCAGATAATACGGTATCTGGGGCAATACACGCACCGCATTGCAATAAGCAATGAGAGAATACTAAGGGTAACGGATAATGAAGTCTTTTTTCAGGCTAAGGATTATCGGGATAACGGCACTGTTAAGAATACGAGTCTCTCAGGGAAAGAGTTTCTGCGTAGGTTTGTGCAGCATATTCTACCAAAGGGATTTGTTCGCATTCGTCGTTACGGTATCTACAACACTACGGTAAAACGAAACTTGAACCTTCGCTTTACCGATAATGAAAGTGATCTAGACAAGCTCCTGAAACAATCGGAGTCGGAACCTGAAAATGAAGAAGAGGGCAGGGCTAATGGCATTTCTGTCGATAATGAACCTCGTAAATGTCCTCATTGCAAAACAGGCAATTTGATACGTACAAAAGAATTGCCACGTATTCGTTCGCCTGCCGGACATTTACCGTCTATTCTGAAAACATTTTTATTATAGGTTTTCTATTGTTTTAGGGGTAAAACAGGGATTTCTATTGCCCTAATCTTAACAAAAACACTATTTTCTTGATATAAACAGCAATGTTAGTTGCAAAATAATATGACGACACTTCACATAACAGCACCACTCTCTTTTCTCTGCCATAAAAATAGGTAGAGGAAACAAAGTACCCCCGTCAAAAACGTCGCAAATTACATAGAAAAGGCATGCCCGGGATGTAGTTCAACACGGGACTAATCGCTGGGTCTTGCAGACCGCTCATAGTCCTGTTTATTGAACTAAATCCCTACGGGATAGCTTTCTCAAAAGTAGTAATTATTTAATAGTTCCCTTATTATTATCAGTGATACAATAATTTAAAAATTACTGATATGAGAAAGAGAACATCACCAACCATTCTGGAGCGAGCAATAATAACTGTTCCTGAATTTGAGAAAGTTTTGACAACGCTATCGCAGCAAGTAACCTTGCGAGGTCAAAGTAAAAGCACTTTGAATAATTACGGCAGGCGTATAGCCTTGTTTGTAATCCATTTCAAGCGACTACCTGAACAGGTTTCAGAGGATGAGATAAATGAGTATCTCGTGGCCTTAGCCCGCGACCCGAAATCTCCCTCCCGCAGTAGTTTTAAGCATATGGTTTATGGGTTGCGGTATTATTATCGTCTTCTTGGGATGAACAAAAATGCAATAGCCTTACCATCATTGAAAAGAGATACCAAGTTGCCTGTGATTCTAAATCGTTGCGAATTGAAAGAGCTGTTTTTAGCACCAACGTTATTGAAACAAAGAATTGTATTGACATTAATCTATTCAGCCGGACTAAGAGGTCAGGAGATAATAAACCTAAAGATATCGGATGTTGATTTTGAGCGAGAGACCATTCATATCCGCCAGAGCAAATTTAAGAAAGACCGAATAGTTCCCCTTTCGCCCACAATGGCCTTGGGGTTAAGAAAGTATATGAAAGCAGAGAATCCACACGTTTGGCTCTTTAACGGCAAGCAACCCGACAGTAAATATAGCATACGCGGCCTGTCATGGGTTATGCGGGAAAATCTCAAAAAAACTTCTATAGCTAAAAGTGTAAACCTTCACACCCTTCGCCATACCTATGCAACGCACCTGCTCGAAGAGGGGCTGGATATTGTGACACTAAAGAACCTGCTTGT
>JAOZOF010000320.1 GCA_029933425.1 Marinilabiliaceae bacterium | reverse complement strand
AAAATTAAACTGCATTTTTCAAACTATTGCAAGAAATAAATTTACAACAGTTTGGAAGAAAAATCAATAACAAGAAGTTCTAGCGATCAGGCTTTTTGGGCATAAATAGTACGGATATTCCCCTCATCATCGGATGCAGTACCAATATTTTTATACTTATCCGATTTCTCCATAAACTTCAGAACAAAAGGCCCCTGTCCCAATCCTATTTCAAAAGCAAGCCAACCATCCTTTTTCAGGAATTTAGGAGACTCACTTATCAGTTTCTGGATCAATTTTATGCCGAGCATACCACCGTCGAAAGCAAGTTCGGGCTCGTTCGATGAGATTTCCTCGTCCATCTTCTTAACCTTTGCCGAAGTAATATACGGAGGATTACAGACTATCATATCCACTTTTTCATAAAACTCCTCATTATCAAAAGCTGATAAAAAGTCTCCCTGAACAGCCTCGATGCGGTCATTAAGACCTAAAAAATCAATATTGTCTTTTGTCAGCTCTACAGCTTCGTGTGAAAGGTCTGTTGCATACATTTTCACATCAGGATTGTGGTATGCAATAGCCGTCCCAAGATTTCCCGCACCACAACATGTGTCAATCACCAGGGCAGGTTTTATGTTTTCTGTAATTTTTCTTGATAGTTCTAATGCTTTTTCACCCAATATCTCCGTTTCTTTACGCGGGATCAATGCTCTTTTATCAGCCAGCAATTCAACTCCTAAAAACCGTTGTCTGCCAGTAATGTATGCCAATGGCACATTATATATTCTTGACGATAATATCTCTTTTAACTTCCCTGCCTGCTCTTCTGACAACTCAGGAAGCTCCTCTTCCATGGCAGCTTCTGCCGACCTAAAAACCCCTGCAGCGGCCAGCCATAATGACTTTAATGTTGATTCTGCTGTTTCTTCAGGCTTATCCTTCAGAAAGTGAACCTTTTCTTCAATCTCAGTAATTAGTTCTTTGTAAAGTTCCTGTTTATTCATTTTCCAGGGCCATTTTAGTTAACACTTTCTTATCTATTTTACCGTTAGGACTCTTAGGCATTTCATTCAGAAAGATCACTTTTGAAGGGACCATGAATATTTCAAGGTTTTCCATACAAATTCTTTGAATATCTTTTTCCTGTAATTCACTGCCATAAGTTGTAACAAATGCTATGATGGACTCACCCATAATCTCATCAGGAATTCCCACAACAGCCACTTCCTTAACACCCTCTTTTTTGTAGATCACATTTTCAACCTCAACAGGACTCACCTTTTCTCCCCTTGTTTTAATAATGTCATCATTCCTGCTTAAAAAATACAAAAAGCCTTCTTCGTCCATTTTGAACCAATCATTTGTACACAGGACACGCTCATAAGGCAATTTACCCGGTCTCAGCATCTCCTTACTCAGCTTTTCATTGTTCCAGTAACCCAGCATGACATGCGGTCCTCTCACATGCAATATTCCCGGTTCACCGGCAGGGACAGGTTTATCATCAACTGAAAGCAGAAAAACTTCGGTTCCGGGAATGGCTTTACCTACTGACGACGGTTTTTCATCAACTAATTCAGGTTCAAGGTAACATACCCGTTTACATTCTGTCAGACCATACATCTTAAATATCAAAGCTTCGGGAAAGACCTTTTTAAGATCGGGTATTGTTTTGGCAGGAAGAGCTGCCGCAGTATTGGTTATTTTCTTAATACACGGAAAATTCAGATCCGACTTTTTGTTCATTGCGATCATCATTGCAAAAATCGTAGGAACAGCAGGGAAAACCGTGGGCTTGTACTTTTCGATATCCTTGTACACTGATGACGGGAAAGCAAATGATTGCTCAATAATAAGTGTTCCGCCAATCGTAACCGACATCAATAACTGGTACAATCCGTAATCAAAAGCCAGAGGAATCACCAGAATTATCCTGTCATCCTCGTCAAGACGCTGATACTCTATCAGACTCCATGAAGCAAAAACCATACTCTCATGGGTCATCATCACCCCTTTTGGGAAACCGGTACTTCCCGAAGTGTAGATCAGCGATGCAAGATCATTAGGTATAACATCAACCTTATGATCGATCTTTTTTTGCTTTTCAAGTATTTCCTCAAAACCACTTAATGATACATTCTCAATTTCAATATCAGGAACCGGTCCGTTTAATAAAATATTAAACACTTCCGTACCCTCAACAGCTCTTACAAATTCATTCCTCAAACGACTCTCGGTAATAAGTATCCTGCTGCCACTGTCTTTTAATATAAACTGAAGCTTATCCGCTTTGGTTTGAGGGTTAACCATTAAAAAAACAGCACCACTTAACGTAATTCCATACAAAGCAACTGCACTTTGCCATGAATTATTCATGTACACAGCAACTCTGTCTCCTTTCTTTATTCCGGCTTCAATAAGATACGATGCTGTCTTTTCAGCGGAATCCTTTAATTGCGAATAGCTATGCTCTGTGCCTTTGAAGATCACAGCTGTCTTATCAGGAAACTTCTCTGCTGTTTTAAGCAAAGCCTCACCAAGTAACCGTTGCGGGATCGAGATCATTTTATTGATGTATTTAAATCTTATTCAGAACAATTAAATTCCGTAGTACCCATGAATTGCTGGAGTCCTAAGAAACTCTGTAGTATGTTTTTTACGCTCAAAATTCTTGAATATCTTTTCAACCTCCTCCTCCGGAACATTCATTACAGAAGCAACCTCTTTTGGCGAGTATCCGTTCTCCCACCCATACCAATACAGGTCCATATCTTCAAACGACATCTGGAAAAAGAACTCTTCCTGTGTCTGTTCGGCAGGATAAGTATCTGATGTTGGTGTACGATCAATTATCATTTGCGGGACCCCAAGATGTTCGGCAAGTTGATATACCTGTGTTTTGTAAAGATTACTGATCGGCATCATATCGGCACCGCTGTCACCGTATTTTACAAAAAAGCCCTGCTGAACCTCATGCTTGTTAGGAGTACCTACAACACAATAATACAAACGCTCGGCATGATAGTAAAGCATTGTCATCCTGCTTCTCTGCTTGAAGTTGGATGCTGCAACTATCTGAAGATACTCATTCATCGGCAGGCGAACCGACTTTTCACTGCCATCCTTGAAAATAACCGTGACATAGTGTACAGGTGGTAAATTTCTTTTAATGATATCTTCAGGAATAACGATCTTCATTTTATCCTCTTCAGGATTATATTCGGGGATTATCCTTTTTACAGCCTCATCCCTGCGACGATAGCATCCGAATCCTTCCAATGCTCCGCTGATATTTTCTTCAATTGTTTCAATTCCAAATTTATCAGCCAGTGCAAGAGCAAATTCCTTACTTTCAGGACTGGAATCTTCCTCAGGCAACAAAAGACCTAATATATTTTTAGCCCCTAATGCCTTAACTGTCAATGCCAGAGTTACAGAAGAATCTATTCCGCCACTAATTCCTATTACAGCTCCTCTTCGTCTGAAACGTTTACCAATGTCATGTCTTAATTGTGATGCAATATTCTCAACAACTTCATCTAAATTTTGAAGTTTAATAATATCACGTGAAAACGGAGGTTTTTGAGTTGTGCTCATTTTTTTTTGTTTTAAATATTTTAAAAATCAATAATTCCTGACCTCACCTTTTTTTACTTCTGTAATTTCGAGAGGTTTAAAATCATCAATAAATTGTTTGATCATCAAATGCGTTGTCAGCACTCCGACAATAGTCATGCTGTCAACTTCAGAAGGCATTGCTCCTTTTTTTAGCTTATCGGTAATTTTACTGAATGTATCATAGTTGAATATGCCCATATTTTTTATTGTACTCTCCGATAGCATCTCTTCCACCATTCCACTCTTGTCTTTCATTAATGCAGTGGCAACCGGTGCGCGATATGCCTGTTT
>JAOZOF010000319.1:2060-3892 GCA_029933425.1 Marinilabiliaceae bacterium | reverse complement strand
TTATATTTTATGGCAAAAGAATCAGGTTTTGCATCGGCAAACCTGTTCCTCATACGATTATCAGCCTCGTGAATCAGTTCTTTTATCCTGCTTCCATTATTACCTGCATACTCAATAACTGACCTGAGAAAATAGTAACAACCGTTAACTCGGGTCTTGAAATCGGCATAGACATAATTCTCATTCAGAATCGATAACCGGTTCCTGACACCAACATAGTCGAACAAATACCTCGGCTCAGAAGCATAATTCAGCCATCCCTTACTATGATCCTCCCTGTCAAGAAAAACACCGTAATAACAGTTGGGCACCCTGTATTGCGACTCAAGCTTCTCGCCCACAGAAGGCATCATTTCGTCCCTCATAAAATTTATCAGGGTACGGTTTCCGTTAGGATTTATCATCCAGGAAAAAGTTACCGGCTCCTCATGATATGACCCGTTCGTTGTATGGCAATCAACAGTAAGATCGGGATCCCACACATTCAGTACATTCTGAACAAAACCACGCATTTCGGGAGTTTCAAGCTTAAGAGCATCTCGATTGATATCGAGCTGCTGACCATTGTATCTTACGCCCACCCCGTTAACCGGACCATTCTGATTAGTACGGTTATTTTTACTGATCTTGTCATTCCCGTCAGGATTAAAAATGGGGCAGACAAGCAGAGTGATCTTATTCAACAATCCGTCTGTATCATTTTCCAACAAATCCCGGACAAGCATTAGTGTTGCTTCTTTCCCTTCAACCTCGCCTGCATGTATGTTTGCCTGTATATAAACAACAGGATTATGCTTATTGACCTTGCCCAGAATCAGCATAGGAATATCTTTTCCCTCGGTTGAAGTTGCAATGATTTCTGTCCTGAATCCCGGATACTTTAATTCAAGCTCTTTAATAAAAAATATCACATCACTGTATGTTGATGTTGAGGTATAGTCCGATCTCTCGGCCACAGTCAACAAAACATCGTTTCTTTTGTTATTATTCATACAGGATGCCAACAAAACAATAAATAAAAGAATAATATTTCTCATAGCACAAAGAGTGAAAAATTTAACCATTCAGAATATAATTTCATATATTTGACTATAAATATAACCATATCTATGAAAAAGTTTCTTTTTATCCTTTTTATATCAGGACTCTCCATACAAGTAAATTCACAGGTACTGCTTTCTCTGATTTTTGGTGATAAACTAAACTCACCTAACATAGAATTCGGACTCGATGGTGGTGGAAGTTTAACCAAAATATCAAAACTGGACACCAAAAAATATCTGCGGGAATGGTATCTGGGTTTTTATTTCGATCTTAAAACTAAAGCAAATTTCAATATATATACCGGCGTTCATGTGAAATCGAATCTGGGTGCTGCAAAATTAACTGAAAATGATCTGGAGTTTTTAGAAGTGCCCACAGTTGTTGATTCTGAAGGTAATCCTATAGAAGGAGATTACAGTCAGCGACTGAATACTTTTGTTGTTCCCATCCTGATCAGGAAATATTTAAAAAACAACATATACTTTGAATTAGGACCTCAGTTCGGACTTACATATAAATCATTTGTGATGTTTGAAGAGACAACCAAGAACAGGGAAACAATAATTAAAGATTATAACAACAGCTTAACTAACTGGTTCGAAGCTGATGTTGCAGCCGGTGCAGGCTACAAATTCAAAAAAGGTCCCGGATGGTCTGTCGGGCTTCAATATTTTTACGGATTTACAAATGTTTACAAAAACCGGTCAGGAACAAAGAACAGTGGTTTTTTTATCAGAGCTACCGTTCCCATAGGCAGAAAGAAAGCTGAAAGGAAACGTCAGGAGGCA
>JAOZOF010000319.1:0-1960 GCA_029933425.1 Marinilabiliaceae bacterium | reverse complement strand
AAATTCGAAGATATCAGATTTCACTACGACTTGTAATATCGCCTCAATAGTCTTGTTAAACTGCTTGTCAATTCCCTCGTACTCGTTATCCACAACAATGTCAGTATCAACGTCAGGGCCTTCTATTATCCATTTACCGTCAGTGCTGAAAGGTGCAAACTCTGGCTTAGGCAGATCACTTCCGTCAGTGAACAGAGCAATACCACAAATGCCTTCAACCAGTAATAATAAATCATATATATCCTCCTGGTCAATTGGTTACTAAGTCATTTTGTAACCAAAAGCTACTTTTCCCGTAAAAACATTAAATATAAGCTTACACCTGAAATAAGATATGTTCATTCATATTGCACTACATAATATCTGAAAGTTCCAAGAGTAAGCTTTGCACACATTATACAACTTAAAAAAAATGTTATGGTAAGATTTTTTACTCTTTTACTACTTGGATCAATAATCTCATTCCACAATCTATCGGCTCAAACAGAAGTTTGGGGGCAAGTGGGAAATGATATTGACGGAGTTGCAAGCGAAGATCACCTAGGTGCTTCAACAAGTATAAGCGGAGATGGAACCATTATGGCTGTAGGAGCTCCGGATAATGATGAAAACGGAACAAACTCCGGCAGTGTAAGCATCTATAAACACAATGGAACTGAATGGCAACAATTAGGAAATATAATATATGGTGATTCGGGAGATAATTCAGGTTGTTCCGTTAGTTTAAGCGAGGATGGATCAATCGTTGCAATTGGAGCTAATAACGGAGGCGGGTGGACACCAACCGGTATTGTTCGTATATATCAGTACAATAGTGGTTCAAACACATGGGTTCAACTTGGTAGTAATATTAATGGTGAGGCTAGTTATGACCAAGCAGGCATATCTGTTAGCTTAAGGGCTGACGGAACAGAAGTTGCAATAGGTGCGAGCGATAATGGTGGAAATGGTTATTGTGCAGGGCATGTTCGGGTTTTCATATATACATCAAATGAATGGCAACAAATAGGTGCCGATATTGATGGGGATGCAGCTGAAGATTATTTTGGCTCATCGGTAAGTCTGAATGACGACGGCACTGTTTTAGCTGTAGGAGCACTAAAAAATGACGGCTTCGACACAGATGCAGGTCAGGTTAAAATATTCAAGTATGATGGAACGTCCTGGAATCAAATAGGATCAGATATCTATGGCAAGGCTGCATACAGCTATGCCGGAACATCCGTTAGCATAAGTTCTGATGGTAATACCGTGGCATTAACTTCTCCGATAGAGCAAACTCCAAAAGTCTTTGTCTATTCATTTGATGGAACCTCATGGACTCAATTAGGAAATGATATTCCCGGAGGGTATAATAATTATTTTTATAGCCACACGGTAAGTATAAACTCTGATGGATCGATAGTTGCAGTAGGTTCACCCACTGAAGATCCGGACAATGACGATTCAAATAAGGGACAAGTATGTGTTTATGAATTTGATAGTGTTAATAAAGTATGGACACAGGTTTCAAACACCATTAAAGGTGAAGCGGCATCTGACGGCTTTGGAAATTCTGTTTGTATAAGTAACGATGGCTCAATTGTAGCAGCCGGAGCACCATGGAATGATGCAGGTTACAGTGACATTACATATAATTGTGGTCACGCCAGAGCATTTCAATTAACTACCAGCACAAAAATCAAAGCAGTTAAACAAGACGATATTTTGTCTTATCCAAACCCTACACAGGGAATACTAAACATCAGATCGGGTTCTGATATAAGACAGATAGCAGTTTCCAATATTGTCGGAAAAACAGTAAAGGTAAAAAGCAACGCAGGCAGATATTATCGTCTTGACATGTCAGATCTGGAAAACGGTATTTATATCATTACAATCAAAACAGATCATGGTATCATAAATAAAAAAATAATAAAAAGATAGCATTAACCCAAACTATGCGATAGAAAACTAATTA
>JAOZOF010000318.1 GCA_029933425.1 Marinilabiliaceae bacterium | reverse complement strand
AGAGGGGGAAGAACGAGAGTTAATGATTTAACGTAAACAAAAAGAAGGGGGTGGCTACTCAAACACATCCAACACCTCGTCATCCGGTATCTGAGGTACGGTAACCTTCAGCAGCGGTTCACGCTCCATGGCACGCTCAATAGCGAACATCGCACCTTCGTTCCTTGCCCACGAGCGGCGTGAGATACCGTTGTTCACATCCCAAAACAACATTGAACGCAGTCGGCGATCGGCATCATCGCTGCCGTCAAGCAGCATGCCGAAACCACCGTTTATCACTTCACCCCATCCTACTCCGCCGCCGTTGTGAATGCTTACCCACGTGGCTCCGCGGAAACTGTCGCCTATAACGTTCTGAATGGCCATGTCGGCAGTATGTCGTGAACCATCGTAGATGTTTGAGGTTTCACGGTACGGGGAGTCTGTTCCGGATACATCGTGATGGTCACGTCCGAGAACAACAGGCCCTGACAGCTTACCTTCCTTGATAGCTTTATTGAATGCAGCAGCTATACGGATACGTCCTTCGGCATCGGCATAAAGGATACGTGCCTGTGAACCCACTACAAGACGGTTCTCCTGTGCTCCTTTGATCCATTGGATATTGTCTGCCATCTGGCTTTTGATCGGGTCGGGCGACTCGTTCATCAGTTCCTCAAGAATGTCGGAAGCTATCTTATCGGTAGTTTCAAGGTCTTTTGGGTCACCTGATGTACAAACCCAACGGAACGGTCCGAAACCGTAGTCGAAAAACATTGGGCCCATGATATCCTGAACGTACGACTTGTATCTGAAATCTTTTCCGTTCTCATCCATTATGTCGGCACCGGCACGCGAGGCTTCAAGCAGGAATGCATTCCCGTAATCGAAGAAGTATGTACCTTTTGCAGTGTGCTTGTTGATCGCTTTAGCCTGACGGCGAAGTGATGCCCTGACTTCTTCTTTGAAACGCTCAGGATCGTTTGCCATCATCTCGTTGGCTTCTTCAAATGTCAGACTTGCCGGGTAGTAGCCTCCTGACCAGGGATTGTGAAGTGATGTCTGGTCTGATCCAAGATCTATGAATACATTTGCTTCGTGGAATTTCTCCCACACATCAACAATATTACCGAGATAGGCAATTGAAACTACCTCTTTGTCTGCTTTAGCTTTTTTCACTCTTTCGATAAGTGCGTCCATATCCTCGATCAGCTCATCAACCCAGCCCTGTTCATGACGCTTGTGCGCTGCAGCAGGATTGACCTCTGCCACAACTGAAATAACACCGGTAATGTCACCTGCTTTCGGCTGAGCTCCCGACATTCCTCCAAGACCTGAAGAAACGAATAACTTACCCTTGAACGGATCTTCACCGGGCTTTGCAACTTTACGGGCGGCATTCATAACTGTAATGGTAGTGCCATGAACAATTCCCTGCGGGCCGATGTACATGTAAGAGCCGGCTGTCATCTGTCCGTACTGTGACACTCCGAGAGCATTAAATCTCTCCCAGTCATCCTGGCTTGAGTAGTTAGGAATGACCATTCCATTGGTAACAACCACGCGCGGAGCATCCTTATGCGACGGGAACAATCCCATAGGGTGGCCCGAATACATCACAAGGGTCTGCTCTTCGGTCATAGTTGCCAGATATTTCATCGTAAGCAGGTATTGTGCCCAGTTCATGAAAACAGATCCATTGCCGCCGTATGTTATCAGCTCGTAAGGGTGCTGAGCAACGGCAGGATCAAGGTTATTCTGTATCATCAGCATAATGGCTGCTGCCTGTTTCGATCTTGCAGGATACTCCTCAACAGGACGGGCATACATCTCGTAATCGGGACGAAAACGGTACATGTAGATTCGTCCGTACTTTTTCAGCTCATCGGCAAACTCGGCTGCAAGCTGTTTATGCCACTTTTTCGGAAAATAGCGTAATGCATTTTTCAGTGCAAGTTGCTTTTCCTCTATTGTGAGAATGTCTTTTCTCTTCGGTGCTCTGTTAGCGTTCTCCGGTATCGGCTTCAATTCCGGTAATTCCGAAGGTATTCCCTGTAAAATCTGCTCTTTGAATGTCATGGCATTATGTTTTTTGTTACCCCCCGACCCCCTAAGGGGGTGTTTTTTTGGAGAATTATTAGCTTCCCCTTTAAGGGACGGGAGGGGTGTGATTTCATTTCTGCAAACTTATCACTACTTTTGATAACTTGCAAGATCATTTGTATTAAGTATTAATAACTATGAGTTATCAAATAGAGTTGAGACATCTGAAATATTTCCTTGCGGTGGCAGAAGATCTGCATTTCCGCAGAGCAGCAGAACGGCTTTATATTTCCCAGCCGGGACTTAGTCGCCAGATACGGCAAATGGAAGAAGACCTTGGGATAACACTTTTTGAGCGGCATAACAGAAAAGTACAGCTCACAAAAGCCGGGGAGTATCTTCAGAAAGAGCTGACACGAAATCTGAATAACCTTAACAGGGTTATCAGTTATGCAAAACTGATCAATGATGGCATTAATGGAGAGCTTCGGCTTGGCTATGTCGGCTCAGCCATGCAGAAGATCATCCCTGAACTTCTGCTGAATTTTACCGAAAAGCATCCCAATGTGACATTTTCTCTCAACGAGATGGAGAATAATCAGCAGATCCATGCTTTGATGAATGAAGAGATAGATATCGGGTTTGTAAGGGTTGAACGTGTTCCGAGGGGACTGAACATTCATCCGTTGTTTGAAGATACTTTCTCGCTTGTTCTTCCGGACGACTATCCTATCAACGAATCGAACTTTAATAGTCTGGCACAACTTAAAGATGAATCTTTCATCCTGTTCGATGCCTCTTACAGTGAGTCATATTACGAAAAGGTAATGCAGATATTCGACGGTTTTGGTTTTGCTCCCATCGTATCACATTACACGGTTAATGCGGCATCCATTTTTCGCCTCGTGGAGAATAACTTCGGGGTTTCGATAATCCCCACATCCCTGAAACTGGGTTACGATATGAAAGTGAAATTCATTGAATTAAAGGATATTCCGCAACGAACTACTCTTAAAGCAGTATGGAACAGTGAGAATACCAATCCGGCGTTGAAGGATCTGATAAAACTATTCGATTAGTGACTTGCGAAGGTCGATATGCTGTGTCTTGTTTTTCCGGGTTTTGACGATTGATGTCCTGCGTTACACTACGGACGATCAATGTCTTCTCTAATATACTCATCTGAAGACTTTCAGTCATCTGATGAGTAGGCATTTATTGTACATCTCTTTTTTTCTCAATCTCCCTGAAAACACGCAGGAAGTTGCCGCCCCATATTTTTGCAATATCTTCTTCAGAGTAGCCGCGTCTGAGCAATTCTTCAGTGATCTTAGGATAATCAGAAACATCCTGACAGTCGGCAAGTCCGCCGCCGCCGTCAAAGTCGCTGCCGATACCTACATAGTCAACTCCTACAAGTTTCACCACATGGTCGATATGGTCAACGGCATCAGCAATCGTTGGCAGCTTAGGCGGATACTCCTTGTTAATTTTATCCCATTCAGCCCATGCACTGTCACGCTCTGCCTTGCTTTTAAAGTCATATCCGTTATATTTCTTTTTCAGTTCCTGCTTTTTGATATAATTCATCGAAGTGGTATCAGCCTCCCTGATGTAATTTCCCAAAAGGCATATTTGAATTACACCTCCCTTTCGGGCAAGTTTTTTTATCATGTCATCGGTCATGTTACGCGGATGATCGCAAATAGCACGAACACTCGAATGTGATGCGATTACGGGAGCATTGCTCAACTCTATCACATCATAAAATGACTTATCTGAGATATGTGATACATCGATTATCATTCCCAGCTCATTCATCTTCTCTACAACCTCTTTCCCGAAGTCGCTCAGTCCGTTGTGCTCGGGGCCTTTACTGTCAGTTGACGAATCACAAAT
>JAOZOF010000071.1:5246-14576 GCA_029933425.1 Marinilabiliaceae bacterium | reverse complement strand
TCGTCAAGATGTGCCAGAGCCCTGTCGAAGTCATCGATCACCGGTAGAAGTGCCAAGATCACCGATGCTCCTGCCGATTTGGTTAGCTCCATTTTCTCTTTCAAGGTACGCTTACGATAATTATCGTATTCGGCTGACAAACGCAGATACTTATCATTCAGCTCTTCGATCTGTTTCTTTAGCTCTTCGATATTCTCAGAGGTCTCTTCCTTCTCGATTTTTTGCTTTTCTTTTACAGATTCTTCATTGTGAGCTGAATGTACATTCTTCTCAACCTCTTTCATTTTGCCTTTGTCAATATCTTTTTTATGTGTCTTTTTTGTCATTTTTATCTTATGTTTTTATTGTTCTACATAAATTTTCATGCATTTTTCGTCATCTTCAATATGCAATTATTTTGCCATTATTTCTTTGATAGACAAATTGACAGTAAAGTGATTAATAAAACGTGATAATTTGGCAAACAAATCTTTTTCCGCTCACTATATCTGCATAATAGCACAATACGATCAAAATGAAAAACTCAGGAAAAATATATTTCCGTTAATTTTCACTCTGACCGTATTGCGATTAAAGCTTATTGATTGATTTTAATTTCTGACAAGGAAAGAAAGTGCGTCAGATATTTTGTCTGATGAGTTTGTTTTGGTGACTATGCGTCCGTCACCATCGATAAGGATTGTAACAGGCCCGGTGATACCGAGCTTTTTTACAAGACCGTTTTTGCCCTGCAGATCACAAATGTGATAGAAGTTTTTGATATTGTCCATTTTAATAGCCTCATTTACAGGCGTCATAAAACGGTCTAATGAAATTGATACGACTTCCAGTCCTTGTCCGTTGATAAAACCAGAGTCTGAGAACTTACTTTTAAGTTCTTCAAGGTCGCTGTTCTTTACGCGTGAAGGAGCATCGTATGAGGCCCAAATATTGACAATTACCATTTTCCCTTTAAGATCGTTCAAAGAGAACGGTGAACCGTCAATGGTGGTCGTATTAATATCAGGAATAGCATTCCCGATATCCATACCGGTTTTGGCGGGCGGTGCTCCCGTGTTGAACGATAAAAATACCGTTCCTGTAAGAAGTACCAATGTTGTTAATTTTAAGAAGCTCATAAAGCATAGATTTCGTTCGACATATGTTCAATACAAATACTGTTGTATCAGAACTTTAAAAAGTAAATTTTGCTGTGATTTTTTATGGTTATGTTATTTTGTTCCCTGGAGCAAAGTTTAGGAAAAAAGCTTACGTTTTTTGATAATTTAGATTAACATGACCATTTATGTGATTAGTGTGTATTTTTCGATGGCAAAGATAAGGTACAGTTTGTTTCTGTGCAAAAAATAATATGCGAAAATTTACAGGTTTTAGGGTTTTTAAACAATGACAAAAGAGTGTAAAGAGTTGATAATTAGAGATAAAGATACTGAAAATGATAAAGTCCGGGATGTGAAAATTTAACAAAGTTTTACTTATTTTATTTAGATTAAATCCAGATAAAGTGACATGTAAGCTGAAAAAGGTCAGGTTTTTTTTAAATGATATACCGGAACAGATCGAAAAAATGGTGAATAAGGCTATCGAAAAGTAGATAACATTACAAACACAAAACCGCAGAAAAGTACAATCACTCTCCTGCGGTCAGATAAAGTTGTTCTATTAAAAGGATCATTTATTACTTATGTATTTTGCTATCCACTCGCCGACTTCTGTTGTGCTGTATGCTTTACCTCCTTCGGCAATGTCTTCGGTAACAATTTTCTCATCGATAGATTTTTCAACTGCCTCACGGATCAATGCTCCTTCATCCATCAGTTTGAAAGCATACTCGAACATCATTGCTGCCGAAAGGATAGTAGCCAAAGGATTGGCAATGTTCTTTCCTGCTGCCTGGGGATAAGAACCGTGAATAGGTTCAAATACCGAAGTATGAGTCCCGATAGATGCAGACGGCAGAAGTCCGAGAGAACCGGTGATGACACTTGCCTCATCAGTCAGAATGTCGCCGAACATGTTCTCTGTTACCATTACATCAAAGTTCTTAGGCCCCTGAATGATCTGCATTGCAGCATTGTCAACGAACATGTACTCAACCTCAATATCCGGGTAGTCTGGCTCCATTTTCTGAGCTACCTCGCGCCACAAACGTGATGTTGCAAGTACGTTGGCTTTATCAACAACAGTAAGCTTTTTGCGACGTACGCCGGCATATTCAAAAGCAAGTTTTAAAATTCGCTCAATCTCCTCTCTGGAGTACACACTGCTGTCGTATGCTGTATTACCGTCTTCCGAACGTCCTTGTGGTTTACCGAAGTAGATGCCTCCCGTAAGTTCCCTTACAGCCATGAAATCAGCCCCGTCAACCAGTTCTGTTTTCAGAGGAGACTTGTGAACAAGTGACTTGAAAGTAGTTACCGGACGCAGATTGGCATACAAACCAAGCTTTTTACGCATGGCAAGAAGTCCCTGCTCGGGTCTTACTTTTGCATTGGGATCATGATCAAAGCGCGGGTCACCTATTGCGCCAAAAAGAACAGCATCCGATTTCATACATATCTCATGGGTTTCCTCCGGATAAGGATCACCAACTGCGTCAATTGCGGTGGCACCTACCAAACCTTTTGTGTAAGATACTTTGTGTCCGAATTTCTCAGCGATGGCATTCACGGCTTTCTGAGCCTGCTCAACTATCTCTGGTCCTATCCCGTCGCCCGGAAGTAATGCAATGTTAAGTTCCATATTTAAATGTTTTATAATATTTCGTTTGTGTAGTTATGATTGTTAAAGTTCTCGATAATGTTCAGCATCTTAACCGTTGCTTTTATCGCGGCCTCTGTCTGGTCGGCATCAAGACCTCTTGTCTTGAATTCCTTACCGTTAAGATCCCAGGTAATGATCGCTTCAACAAGGGCATTGGTCTTTCCTCCGGGAGGAATTGCCACAGAGTAATCGATAAGAAGAGGATGTTGTTTCTCCAGTTTTTCGTATATCTTCCACAAAGCTTTCATGAAAGCATCGTACTGCCCGTCGCCTACCGATGATTCCTGGTATGTCTTGTTATCTATCTGAAGACTCAGTGTTGCAACCGGACGCAAACCATGAGCAAGTGACAGGTAGTAATTCTTCACCTTGATCTTGTTATCGATAGAAGTGCTTCGTAAAACATCGGAGATGATGTAAGGAAGATCCTCTGTGGATACGCTCTCCTTCTTGTCACCAAGCTCAATTACTCTTTGGGTGACCTTTTTCATCTCTTCAGGAGTAAGTGTGATCCCCAGTTCCTGTAAATTTTTAAGGATATTGGCTTTACCTGATGTTTTACCAAGCGCATATTTTCTTATTCTACCGAAACGTTCCGGTAAAAGATCGTTGTAGTACAGATTGTCCTTGTTATCGCCGTCGGCATGAACGCCACTGCATTGTGTAAAGACATATTCTCCTATCAGTGGTTTGTTTGCGGGGATCCTTACCCCCGATATTGTTTCCACCAGCTTGCTCAGCTTCGTAAGCTTTGCTTCATTCAGATTATTAGGGATCTGAAGGTGGTCATTAAGTATTCCCAAAACACTAGCCAGAGGAGCATTTCCGGTGCGTTCGCCAAGACCGTTAACAGTAGTGTGAACTCCTTTAACGCCATTCCTGACCGCTGCAAAAACATTGGCCACGGCAAGGTCGTAATCGTTGTGAGCATGGAAATCGAAATGCAGGTCAGGGTACTTCTCAACCATCTGAGAAATAAACTCTCTAGTCTGAGCCGGATTAAGAATACCCAGTGTATCAGGAAGCATGAATCGTTTGATGTTAGTATCCTTCAACTCATCCATCATGAAGTATACATACTCAGGAGACTGAATGATACCATTCGACCAGTCCTCAAGGTAAATATTAACCACCATTCCTATCTCACCGGCACGATCGATAACATTTTTAATGTCCTTCACATGCTCTTCAGGAGTTTTGCGAAGTTGATTTTTAACGTGCTTAAGTGACCCCTTCGTAAGAAGGTTTATAACATTTCCTCCTGCATCTTTTATCCATTTGAGGGAAATATCACCGTCAACGAAGCCGAGAACTTCTACTCTGTCAAGAAAATCATTTTCCTCAGCCCACTCCGTAATGGCTTTTACCGCTTCAAACTCTCCCTCCGACACCCTTGCCGAAGCAACCTCGATGCGGTCAACATTCATTTCCCCCAGCAGATACTGCGATATTGCAAGTTTTTCCGCTTTGTTGAAAGAAACGCCTGTTGTCTGCTCCCCGTCACGAAGGGTGGTATCCATTATTTCCATACTACATATAGTTTATAGACCTGACAGATTTTATAAAACCTGTCAGGTCTGGGAAAATCAATTAATTAAATGAAGGTAACTTCTTCCCGAACTCAATTATCTCTTCTTTGATGTTCAACAGGTAGTCGATGTCGTCGAAACCGTTAAGCATACAATCCTTCTTGTAGCTGTTGATCTCGAAACTTTCACTGTCACCTGTTGATTTCAGAGTGATGGTTTGCTTTTCAAGGTTGATCTCTATCTCTGTTTTCGGATCTTTTTCTATCGCTGCAAATATCTTTTGCAGGAATTCTTCTGATACCTGAACCGGCAGAACACCGTTGTTCAAGGCGTTGTTCTTAAAGATGTCGGCAAAGAAACTTGAAACAACAGCTTTTAGTCCGTAACCATGAACAGCCCATGCAGCATGTTCTCGGCTCGATCCGCTTCCGAAATTCTTGCCGGCAACAAGCACAGTGCTTCCCTGATACTCGGGTTTGTTCAGCACAAAATCCTTTTTCGGACTTCCATCCTTATTGTAGCGCCAATCGGCAAACAAATTATCGCCAAAGCCCTCTTTCGTTGTAGCTTTCAGAAAACGGGCCGGAATTATCTGGTCGGTATCCACATTCTCTATCGGCAGAGGTATCATTGTGGATGTTAATGTTATGAATTTATCTATCGGCATAATTTTTTATTTTCGATTTATGATTTTGAAGTTCGATTTTAGTTTCACTTCAAATCTCCACATCTTACATCAAAATATTTCTCGGGTCCGTCAGCTTACCTGTTATGGCAGCTGCTGCCGCTGTGAGCGGACTTGCGAGCATGGTTCTTGCTCCCGGTCCCTGACGTCCTTCAAAGTTCCTGTTCGATGTTGAAACAGAATATTTTCCGGCAGGGATCTTGTCCTCGTTCATGGCAAGACAAGCGGAACATCCAGGTTGGCGAAGCTCAAAACCTGCCTCTTCAAGAATGGCCTTGATACCCTCTTTTTCAGCCTGTTTTTCTACCTTATGGCTTCCCGGAACTATCCAGGCAACAACATCTTCTGCTTTTTTATGTCCTTTAATCGCTTCGGCGAACATGCGCAAGTCTTCGATACGGCCGTTTGTACAGCTACCCACGAACACGTAATCTATCTTCTTGCCTTCAAGTTTTTCTCCCGGCTTAAAACCCATGTAATCCAGTGATTTCAGGAACGATTTTCTTGAGGCTTCATCGATGTCATCGAGTGAAGGTATGTTTCCTACTATCTTTTCGCCCATCCCCGGATTTGTTCCGTAAGTGATCATCGGCTCAATTTCAGCGGCATCGAAGGTCAGTTCCTTATCAAATACTGCATCGTCATCGGTGTGAAGTGTTTTCCAGTACTCCAATGCCTTCTCCCACTGCTCTCCCTTAGGTGCATGGTCACGACCCTTCAGATATTCGAAAGTGGTTTCATCGGGAGCGATCATGCCTCCGCGGGCACCCATTTCGATACTCATGTTACAGATTGTCATACGGGCTTCCATCGACAGGCTGCGTATAGCAGAGCCTGCAAATTCAATGAAATAGCCTGTTCCGCCTCCGGTTGATATTTTCGAGATGATGTAAAGGATGATGTCTTTCGAGGTAACACCCTTGTGCAGATCACCTTCGATGTTGATACGCATCTTTTTCGGCTTGGGCTGCATGATGCACTGCGTTGCAAGCGTCATCTCCACCTCACTTGTTCCGATGCCGAAAGCGATACTTCCGAAAGCCCCGTGAGTTGATGTGTGGCTGTCGCCGCAAACGATGGTCATTCCCGGCTGCGTAAGTCCAAGCTCAGGCCCGATAACATGAACAATACCATTAAGCGGATGTCCCAAACCATACATGGTAATGCCAAACTCCTCACAGTTTTGTTTCAGTGTTTCAACCTGAATTCTCGATAACTCTTCCTTGATGGGAAGATGCTGGTTTTTTGTAGGTATGTTGTGATCGGGAGTGGCCAAAACCCTCTCGGGATTGAAAACCTTGATACCTCTTTTTCTTAACCCCTCGAAAGCCTGAGGACTGGTAACCTCGTGAATGTAATGTCTTTCGATGAACAGTACATCCGGCCCATCGTTGATAGACGTCACCACATGACTGTCCCATATTTTATCGAATAACGTTTTACCTGCCATTTGTTTCTATTTAAGCCCTCCTCAATCCCTCAAAGGGGAGGAAAGGATATTTAATTGTAATTTCTTTTGTAAAAGTTACCCGCTCAATTCCAACTTTGAAAGTAGGAAAACAGAACGGGATACTTTTTATTGTTAGTTAATTTTTGAGATAGCATCAAGGAATGATTCTACCGATGCAGTAATAATATCCACATTAGCTGCAAATCCATAGTATGAAGTTCCTTTATGCTCGATCTGAACGTGAACTTTACCCTGGTCGTCGCTGCCGCGGGTAATTGCCTGAATAAGGAATTCTTCAAGATGCACCTTGCGTTTCACAAGATTTTTAACAGCACTGAAGGCTGCATCTATCGGACCGTTCCCGGAAGCTGTCTCAGTAAAAACATCGCCATTGAAATTAACTGATACAGTAGCTGTCGGGATGGTTGACTTACCACTGAGAACCTGTAAAAATTCAAGTTTCAATGCATGATCAACTTTTTGCTTTTCTGTACCTACCAATACTTCAAGATCCTCGTCGGTGATGTCTTTCTTCTTGTCAGCGAGATTCAGGAAGTTTTCGTAGATTTTGTTCAGCTCTTTACCTTCAACTTCGTACCCAAGTACGTGCAGACGGTGTTTCAGGGCAGCACGTCCGCTTCGTGCGGTAAGCACAATGCTTGACTCGCGTACTCCGACCTCAGCCGGATCGATGATTTCGTAGTTCTCACGGTTTTTCAACACACCATCCTGATGAATACCTGATGAATGAGCGAAGGCATTACGGCCTACGATCGCCTTGTTAGGCTGAACAGGCATACGCATCAGCGTTGAAACAAGCTTACTTGTTTTGATGATCTGCTTCGAATCGATCTTTGTTTCATAATCAAGATCGTGATGACTTCTTATCGCCATAACAACCTCTTCGAGAGATGTGTTTCCGGCACGTTCACCAAGTCCATTGATCGTTACCTCCACCTGACGGGCACCGTTCATAACACCGGTGAGAGTGTTGGCAGTAGCCATACCAAGGTCATTGTGACAGTGTGTAGAGATAACAGCCTTGTCGATGTTGGGAACATTGTTTACAAGGTAAGCTATCTTGGCTCCGTACTCGGTAGGAAGAGTGTAGCCTGTAGTGTCGGGGATGTTAACAACAGTAGCACCCGCAGCAATCACAGCTTCGATAACACGGGCAAGATACTCGTTGTTGGAACGTCCTGCATCTTCGGCATAGAACTCTACATCCTCAACAAAGCGCTTGGCATACTTCACAGCCTCAACGGCACGCACGATGATCTCCTCTTCGTTTGAGTTGAGTTTGTATTTAATATGGTATGGAGAGGTTCCTATACCTGTATGTATCCGGCCTTTTTTTGCAAACTTAAGTGCATCGGCTGCAACCTCAATATCTTTTTTTACTGCACGGGTCAACGCACAGATGGTAGGGTTGGTAACAGCTTTGGATATCTCAACAACCGAGTTGAAATCGCCGGGGCTCGAAATGGGAAATCCTGCTTCAATGACGTCAACACCCAGTTTTTCAAGCTGACGTGCCACCTCGATCTTTTCAATGGTATTCAGCTGGCAGCCGGGAACCTGTTCTCCGTCCCTTAATGTTGTATCGAAAATATATACTCTGTCGCTCATAGTTTTTGTGTTTTTAAGCCTTTAGCTTTTAGCTGTTAGCTTTTAGCACAATGCTAATGACTAACAGCTATGAGCTAACAGCTGAATTAATTGTTTTCAGGACGCAGTTTTCTTACGGCAGCACCTGCTCTCCACATTTCTGAGTTGTGAAGTTCTTCCAGTTCTTTGTTCAGGTGTTCACGGTAGTCAGACTTACTGTTAGAGTCGATAGAACGTTGTGCCTCATTACCTTTGGCAACTTCACTGTAAAGCTCTTCGAAAACAGGTTTTGAAGCATCGCGGAATTTCTTCCACCAGTCAAGAGCACCTCTCTGTGCAGTAGTAGAACAGTTTGCATACATCCAGTCCATACCGTTCTCTGCGATAAGCGGCATAAGTGATTGAGTAAGCTCCTCAACAGTTTCGTTGAAAGCCTCGGAAGGGGTGTGCCCGTTTGCACGAAGAACATCGTACTGGGCAGCAAAAATACCCTGAATAGCTCCCATAAGTGTTCCACGTTCACCGGTAAGGTCACTGTAAACCTCCCTTTGGAAAGTAGTTTCGAAAAGGTACCCTGAACCAACGCCGATACCAAGAGCAATAACACGATCCCATGCTTTACCTGTAGCATCCTGGAAGATGGCATAACTTGAGTTCAATCCTCTTCCTTCGAGGAACATCCTGCGAAGACTTGTACCTGATCCCTTGGGGGCAACAAGAATTACATCAACGTCAGCAGGAGGAATAATTCCTGTTCTTTCTTTGTAAGTGATGCCGAATCCGTGTGAAAAGTATAAAGCTTTACCCGGAGTCAGGTATTTTTTTACTGTAGGCCATACCGCTATCTGACCTGCATCAGAAAGGAGGTATTGTATGATTGTACCCTTTTCAAGAGCTTCTTCAATAGGGAAAAGTGTTTCGCCCGGAACCCATCCGTCAGCTACTGCTTTGTCCCATGTAGGGCTTTCTTTTCTTTGTCCGATGATAACGTTAAATCCATTATCCTTGAGGTTCAATGCCTGACCGGGACCTTGTACTCCGTAACCGATCACAGCAATGGTTTCATCTTTAAGTGTTTCAAGAGCCTTCTCTAAAGGAAATTCTTCTCTTGTAACTACATTTTCTTCTACTCCGCCAAAATTGATCTTAGCCATAATTATGTAATTTAAAATATTAGTTTTCTGTGGTTCAAAAATTATGCAAAAATAGTTATTTTGTTTTTATTCTTTTATTGTTTTTTCATTTTCAATGTTTTTCAGATAATTGGACAGCAGTTCTTTCTTTAATTTGGTAAC
>JAOZOF010000071.1:0-5146 GCA_029933425.1 Marinilabiliaceae bacterium | reverse complement strand
ATTGTGAATTCCTGTTTCATGATATTAATTATTTATTTTTTGTCATGATTTTTGCAAAGGCCAAAAATCCCGCCAAAACTTTTTCAATTATTCTTATACCCGGCGCTTTCGCACCGGGCTAATAATATTTCGCTCCTAACGGAGCTGTTTTATTTATTCAAGACGTATGTCTGATACCGAAGCACCTGCGGGAACCATCGGGAATACGTTACCTTCTTTTTCCACAACCACCTCTATCAGGTACGGGCCTTCGGCCTCAACCAGATTCTTAATGGCATTATCCAGTTTGTCTCTTGAATCAACCAGTTCCGCAGGCATGTGATAACCTTTACAGATAGTCTGGAAATCAGGATTGATAAGCTCGGTCATGGCGTAGCGCCTGTCGAAGAACAGTTCCTGCCATTGGCGAACCATGCCGAGGAAGCTGTTATTAAGAAGAACGATCTTAACCGGGATGTTCGACTGGAATATCGTGCCAAGTTCCTGTATTGTCATCTGGAAACCTCCATCCCCGGCAAACACAACTACCGGACGGTCGGGTCTGCCCATTTTGGCTCCGATACCTGCCGGAAGTCCGAAACCCATAGTTCCTAAACCTCCTGATGTAACGACACTGCGTGTCTGTTTGAATTTGAAGTAGCGGGCACCCATCATCTGGTGTTGTCCCACATCGGTAACCATTATGGCATCATTGCCGAATGCTTCGGAAACTTTGTGAATTACCTCGCCCATGAGAATACCTTCTTCAGCAGGAGATATCTGTTTGTTTATTATTTTTTGAGTTTCAACATTGATCAGAGCCTGGAACTCTTTCAGCCACTCTTCATGCTTGTTTTCTGAGATCATGTTTGTAAGCAACGGCAGAGTGTGCTTAACATCACCAAGGATGGGCACATCTGCATAAACGATCTTGTTGATCTCTGCAGGATCGATGTCAAGATGAATTATCTTGGCCTTTTTTGCATACTTGTCAAGGTTGCCTGTAACCCTGTCGTCGAAACGCATTCCGATAGCGATAATAAGGTCGGCATCATTAGTCTTTACGTTGGGGGCATAATGCCCGTGCATCCCGAGCATGCCGATGTTAAGTCTGTGATCGGTAGGGATGGCCGAAAGACCAAGTAAAGTGTACGCAAAAGGAATATCACCTTTTTCAAGGAATTCCAGAACCTCTTTTTCCGCACCTCCGAGTATTACCCCCTGACCAACAAGGGCCATAGGTTTTTTGGCAAGATTGATGAGCTGTGCGGCTTCGTCGATCTGCGAATAGTCTGTTTTAGGAAGAGGGCGGTAGCTGCGGATGAAATCGATCTTTTTGTATTCATACTCGAATTCACCGAACTGGGCATCTTTGGTAATGTCGAGCAATACCGGTCCCGGTCTGCCGGACTTGGCAATGTAAAATGCCTTTGCAAATGCTTCGGGGATATCCTCAGCTTTTTTTATTTGGTAGTTCCATTTGGTTACCGGCTGTGTTATGCCAACCACATCAGTTTCCTGGAAAGCATCGGTTCCGAGAAGTGATGATCCCACCTGTCCGCTGATCACAACCAAAGGGGTAGAGTCGATCATAGCATCAGCAATCCCGGTAACAGCATTGGTAGCCCCCGGGCCTGAAGTTACAATGCTGACGCCAACCCGGCCCGTAACACGGGCATACCCCTGAGCTGCGTGTAAAGCGCCCTGTTCGTGGCGTGTAAGAATATGGTTCAGTTTGTCGTAATAATCGTGCATGGCATCATACACAGGCATTATCGCACCGCCGGGATATCCGAACAGCACATCAACACCTTCGTTTATTAACGACAGAATAACGGCTTCCGAGCCTGTTATCTTCTTCTTTTTTGTTCCATCCGTCGTTTCCATAAGTTTTGTTTAGCAAAATGAAAGCCCCCTCCCGATCTCTCCGTCAACTGACGGAGGAGGAGACATGTTTTATGTTTTTATTGTGTATGGCCTCTCCTCCTTGAAAGCACACTTGTTAAATCAATGTTTCACGTCCACCTCTTCTCCAAATGGAGAGGAGGTGAGGTTTATCAAATTAGCCTCACTGCACCTTTGTCTGCTGAGCTTACAAGCGTTGCATAAGCTTTGAGCGATTTTGATATTTGCCTGTCGCGTGTTACCGGAGTGAAAGCATCTTTCCCTCGCGCCATTTCAGTCTGTCTTCTTTTTTCCAGTTCCTCCTCCGAAACAGTGAGTTCGATCCTACGGTTCGGAATATCGATTTTTATCTCATCGCCTGTTTGCACAAGAGCTATGTTACCTCCTGCAGCAGCTTCCGGAGATGCGTGACCTATTGACAAACCTGATGTACCTCCCGAAAAGCGTCCGTCGGTAAGAAGAGCACAATCCTTACCCAGTTTACGTGATTTCAGATAGGATGTGGGATAAAGCATTTCCTGCATTCCCGGCCCGCCTTTAGGGCCTTCGTAACGGATGATCACCACATCACCTTCAACAACCTCCCCGGAAAGTATCCCTTTGATAGAATCTTCCTGTGATTCGTAAACCCTGGCTTTCCCTGTAAATGTATGTATCGATTCATCAACTCCGGCAGTTTTCACAATGCATCCGTCTTCGGCAAGATTGCCAAATAACACTGCTAGTCCGCCGTCATTTGAATATGCGTTATGAATATTCCGGATACAGCCTTTTTCCCTGTCGGTGTCAAGCTCTTTGTAAACGGATTTTTGCGATCCGAGTTTTAAATTTCGCACTCCGGCAGGAGCGCTTTTGTAAAGCTCTTTAGCCTCATCGGCACAAAACGGGCTCATTATGTCATATTTTTTCAACACCTGCTCAAGCGAAGGCGCATCGACCCTGGAAACATGAGGATTGATCAGTCCTGCACAGTTCAATTCGCTTAAGATACCAATAATACCTCCTGCACGGTTTACGTCTTCTATGTGATAATGAGAGTTTGGTGCCACCTTACAAAGAACCGGTGTTTTACGGGAAAGCTCGTCAATATCTTTCATGGTGAAATCCACTTCTGCTTCATGGGCTATTGCTAGAATATGCAGAACGGTGTTGGTCGATCCGCCCATTGCAATATCCAGTGTCATTGCATTTTTGAAGGTTTCTTTTGTTGCAATGGAGCGGGGCAGGACTGATTCATCACCTTCGAAATAATATTTTTTAGTAATGTCAACTATTGTTTCAGCTGCCTTTTCAAACAGTTTCTTACGATTTACATGTGTTGCCACAATAGTTCCGTTACCGGGCAATGCCAGTCCGAGAGCTTCGTTCAAACAGTTCATGGAGTTGGCTGTGAACATTCCCGAACATGAACCACATGTGGGACAGGCATTCTTTTCTATTTCATACACTTCTTCATCCGATACACTGTCGTCGGCAGCAACTACCATTGCATCCACAAGGTCAAGAGCGCGTCCGAGAGCTTTCCCTGCTTCCATGGGACCGCCCGAAACAAACACAGTAGGGATGTTAAGCCGCATTGATGCCATCAGCATACCCGGAGTAATCTTATCACAGTTGCTGATGCAGATCATGGCATCAGCTTTGTGTGCATTTACCACATACTCCACGCTGTCGGCTATGATGTCACGAGATGGAAGTGAATAAAGCATTCCGTCGTGCCCCATGGCAATACCGTCATCAATGGCAATGGTATTGAATTCAGCAGCAAAAAAGCCATGAGCCTCGATCGCTTTTTTTATCTCCTGCCCGATATCATGCAAATGCACATGTCCGGGAACGAACTGTGTAAAAGAATTTACAATGGCAATTACCGGTTTGCTGAAATGGTCTTCCTGCATTCCGTTAGCTCTCCACAAGCTTCTTGCGCCGGCCATCAGTCGTCCCTGAGTAGTTGTGGCACTTCTGAGTTGTATTTTCATCTGACTAAGATTTTCATGTATAAAAAAGCCTTTCTCTTTTTTGGTGAGAAAGGCTTTTAAAATATTTTGTCCGATTACCTGTATACCATTCTCACCTCATTGATTCTATCACGAGAATAAAAATATTGAGAATGTGTAGCAGGTAGTTGATCACTTTTTTAAATTTAGTTAGCAAAGGTAGAGGTATAATTGAAAAAACCAAAAAACAATCAAGAAAAAGTTCTGTTTACTGACTGTTTTATGTTTTTCAACGCTTTTTAGTTTCTGATCATAAGTTTTAGGAGTTAATAAAAAATCGCATCGGGAAAGTTACCCGTGTTGCTTTTTTAACTAATTTTAACGTCAGTTTCTGTTACAAATCAAATGCGAACGATCACAAACAAATATATCCGGTTTATTATTATATTGGCCATACTTTCGGTAAATAGTACACATCTGTTTCCTATAGAAAAGAAAAAGATACTGACGTTTACCGTAAATGACGGACTGCCTCGAAATATGGTTACCTGTTTTACTCAGGATAATTATGGTTATGGCTGGGTTGGTACCCGAAACGGTCTTGCCAGGTTTGACGGATATACATTCTTTCAATACGATTCATTAAAAGGCCTGTTCATAAATTCAATCTGGATGTTTCATGTTTGCTTGTTAATTACTCTAAATTAACAAATTACATCGTGTTTCAAAGAACTTTTTTTTTGTAAAGCAAAGTAAAATTAGAGATATATCTGATACTTTTTAAGAACAAAAAGCAAAGGATTATAAAAACCGAAAAACTGATCATTCAGTAAAACGTTTATTGTAATCTTCAAGGGCCAGAAACACCTTCTTACTTACGGAAAAGATAGTTTCTTTAGGTGAAAGCTTTACGTTTTTATTGCAGAAAATTATAAAAGCGTTCAGCGGCTCTCCTTCAAGACCCGAAACTTCCTTTATCAGGTCACGCGACATCAGATTCAGGCTATTTTCTGTTTTGAGTAATTTCACCATCTTTCGTTTTTCTTTTTCCCGTTTACCAGCATAATAGTTGACAAAACTTACAGGGTGAAAAAAGAAAGCCACAACAGGTGGATCATATTTAAAAACAGGTTTTACTGATGCAGGAATAATATCTTTACTTTTATCGTAAGGTATTATATCTGCCGGAAGGTGAAGATTATCCATTAGTTCTGTTGCAGTAAAAGTTTTATCATTCCAAAAACCTCTTTTTAATTTAATGTCTATATTATCAAGCATTATTGAAGTTCTACTCACGGGTAATACTAAATTGTTGTCGGCATCTT
>JAOZOF010000317.1 GCA_029933425.1 Marinilabiliaceae bacterium | reverse complement strand
TGACGATTGAATGTCCTGCGGACGATTCAATGTCTGAAAGCCTTTGATCGTTCGAAACAAAGCGTAGAACAAACGGCAACAGTTCCGATTCCAGTGTCGGGGTGACTCCTTTTTTCATTCTAGCAGTCACCCCGACACTTTCTACTTTCTACTTTTTACTTTCAAGTATCTCCACATTCGTAGAGTACTTCACCCCGACATCTTTCCGGCATCCGGTAATCACATTCTCTGTCAGATTCACGTTATCGGCTCCCTGAATTGAGATACCTACAGGAGCATCTTCGCCGATGATGATGTTACCGTCAATGATGATATTTTTATGTATACCGGGAACCTTGTTGTTCGGAGCTTTTACATTAAGTGCAATTGCACAGGCACCGTCCTGCCTGCCGGCACCACGTCCGGTACGTATCATTCGATTGTTGCGGATAGTTACATTTTCCGAGCCTGCACCTTCCCTCCAGTCGCCTTCAGCACCGATATGAATAGCTGTACCCGTACCGTCACGGAATGTGCAGTTCTCAATAAGTACATTACGGGTTTTAACAAGAACTCCTCTTGCAAGATGGCTTCCCACATAGCTGTTCACAAACTCCAGAGCAGGCAGCTGGGTAACATCGATAAAGTAAAAATCATCCTTGTTTCCCGGCAAAGGACGATCAAAAGTAACCTCGCTTCGCCACTCTTTCGGGAAAGTATCCACTTTTAAAACAATCATCTTTGTAATGACTTCAAGAGAGCTCTTCTTAACTATCTCAACGGTATCGCCCACATCTGGGAAATCAAGAACAGCAGCGTGTGTACACCATCTCTCTTCAAGTTTTATGTTGTAGGTGTTGTTCCCAAGGTCTTTTGTGAACTTGTGATAGTAGCCGTGCACGTTAGTGGCATCATCACCCTGACCTTCGAACATACAGCCGTCAAAACGGATCGTACCCTGACAAGAGGTAAAGTGCGTAGCATCAGTATTCGTCGATTGATACCTGCCGGGACCGGGAACCACACGGAGTCCCGTCATCAGGATATCCTCGGAACGGTGCCCGACAATGCCCATTCCCGGCTGCGAATAGATCGTTATACGGTCAAGCACTGTATTCTTAGATCCAAGAATAAGGAGGGCAGGACGGAAATGAAATGTGTGGTCCATCAACGCAATGGTACCGAGCATCCCGGGTTTGGTCCTGAAAAATATCCTGATAGTTTTATCATCGATCTTCTTAGTATCTTTAGGGAAATAGACCGGCTCGGCCAACAATCTGTCACGGTTAAGATTCCAGAACATGATACGGGTTATCAGCATCTTGTCACGAAGCCATTCTGTATTTGAAAGCTCCACATCGATATATTTCTTGTCAACCTTCACAACCTTACCCTCACTGTGCGGAATGGTTTTGTAATCGATAGTAAGCCCCTCAATGGTCACGTTCTCTGCGTCGATGATAGATACCGGCTCCATCCAGCCGGTGCAGAGGAGTGTTGCTCCGTCAGCTTTAATGGTTACATCTTTCAACCCTGTAAGGTCAATACCTTTTGAATAAGGATAGTAAGGGGTATAGATCACATCCTGAGGATTTCGTCCCATCTTCCAATTCATGATGTCATTCATCAGCTTTACGGCATCCGCATCAATGATGTCGTACACCCCGGGAGGTATGATAAGAGTTGTGCCGGGAGCTTTCCGGCAGGCATCAACGGCTGACTGTAAAGCCTGTTGGTCATTCCTGCCGTCATCAGGTATCGCACCGAAATCAGCAGCGTTTAAAGTTTTGGTTTGGGCGGAGATGGTTATGGACATTACCAAGGCTAACAACAGAACGGCCCCCCTCAATACCTGCCTGACTAGCTGGTCTGCATAAACTTCGGGCAAACAGGTCCCCTTCAAAGAGGAAGAATTTATAATGTTTTTCATTTTATCTGTTTTTAGTATTTTTTAGTGTCGGGGTGACTCCAATCAGCGTCCGGGCAGCCACCCCGTCACTATCAACTATAGCTCTACTTTCAGCACATACACTGTCTAATTCTTTCCTTCCCAAAATATTCATTCCTGACGGCATATAGATGTATGCGTGTTTATGGACGATTCACAGGTTGTCAAATCTGAATTTTGCAATTACAGGATAATGATCAGACACCTTTTCAACCTATTCATTTCGTATAATCGTTGCATCAACACACTTTTCACTAAGGTTATCGCTAGTTAGAATAAAATCGATCCTATGCTGTTTTGCCTCGACAGATTTCATATCGGGCTGCCATTTGGGGATCACAGCCGGCGATGGCTGAGACACCAAAGCATTTTTATCGCACCTGTTTACGATATCAACAAGTCCAACCTCCATATAGCGACAAAGCACACCATAATGCACCTTTCCTTTCAGGGCCGGTTTAGTATTGATATAATCTCCATCAAGCGGACTTTCCGAGTTGAAATCGCCAAGTACCACCACCTTTTCCCCTTCATCGATCAGTTTTTGGGCAATGCCGGAAATAATTTCTGTTTCATGCTCCTTTCCGGGCCAAAGATGTACCACAATAAAATGTACGCCTTGTGTTTTTACATGCAGATAACCATGGTGAAATCCTTTAACTCTTTTTTCTATGACCTCAATCGGCATCCCGGATGTAAGCCCTACAGGAAACCCCTTCGCCTTCAACAAGACCGAATAGTTATGTCCCCATTTTTTTTGCAAGCTGCTGAAAGCTCTCCCCTGTCTGCCCGTTAAGTTCCTGCAATGCCACGACATCCGGATCTTGTTTTTTTATGAAATCAACACCCTCATTGACCTTTTTGCCATGATTGAATGCATACAATACATTCCAATCCAAAACAGTGAAAACCTCCTCCTTTTTGGTTTTTACAAATATCTCTTTTGTATCAACCACCATGCCTTTTATGTCCTTCAGCCTCAACTCAATTCTGTTTTCATTGACTGATACTTCGGTGAAATTATGGTTCGAAGCGATCCATACAGGATAACCGAAGTCCGACTTATCTGCCGGTATCCAGATATTTTTGTGAAGATGTCCGCTTATCATCAGGTCTATACCTGCCTGCTCCAAAACAGGGCCGTAATGTTCTGCAAGAAAAGCCATACCGTACCACTCCTTATCCTGCTTAATTATGGGCATGTGAACCACTACGATCCTGAATTTTGCATTCCTGAACTTTTTACCTGCAATATCTTTTTTCAGCCACTCCAACTGTTCAAAACGATATCTGTCGAAATCGGCAATACCGAAATAGGCAAAAGAAGTGTCTGCTTTATCCTCACCGCCGTCAAGAACGATGAAATGTACAGGGCCGTCATCAAAAGAGTAGTAATATTTATCATCCGGAAAATCAAAAAACTGCTTGAAATCCTTAGCATAAGTCCCTCGGGTTTCATGGTTTCCCCGTACAATGAAAAAGGGCTTTTCTGATGCAAAACGGTTTACGGCAGTATCAATAAAAGTTTTATACGGCAGTTCAAGGTCACTAATGTAGTTTATGATATCGCCGTTGAAAACATAAAAATCCTGTGCGTTAATATCAATGCCGTCAAGGAAACGGCTTATCATTCCCGCTTTGTTGTGGGTATCATTGAATACCGTAAAGCTGATCTCTTTAACAGACGGGTCAAGAGTCTTGAATTTAAAAACTTTCGAAACAATACTGTCCCCATACTTTTTGTCAAGATTGACATAAGGTCGCAGATCGAGTATCTGTTTGGCATATACCTTATACTCGTACTCCCTGCCGGGTTCTAGTCCTGTGATACGAACCTTTTGCAGTCCCTCTCCCACATTGATCTGGCCGTCGGTACTGTTTCTGATGAGCTTGAAATCCTCATCACCTGCTTTTAGATATACCCCGGGCACAACTATTTTGTTTGTGGTAAACATAATGGTAACAGAGGTGTCAGTCATGTTCTGTAGGTACGGGCCGTGGGTGATACGG
>JAOZOF010000316.1 GCA_029933425.1 Marinilabiliaceae bacterium | reverse complement strand
AAAAAGAAAAACAGATGGATGACCCTGGATGTCGACTGGAACAGCTTTTTCAACAAGGTTCAGAATATGAACAGCGATGATCTTGCCATTCTGATCTTAGGCAGGATACCCACACCTGAAGAGAAAAAACTCATATCCGTTTCAATGAACAAATTTTCATACAAACCGGCCCGAAGGTCGATACAGACAATTTCATGGTTGTGCCTGCCCGAGTATCAGTTGGCTTAATGATGTAAAACTGTTAGAAGCAAACAAAATGAAAAATATAAACAGAAGAACATTCCTTCAACGATCAATACTTACCTCGGCAGGAGCTTTGCTGCTTCCTGATCCGTTGTTGAATGCCATGACGGCCGGTTCTGCCGCAAAAAACAAAAAGCTTGTTGTGATACAGCTTTCGGGAGGGAACGACGGGCTCAATATGATAGTTCCTTATGCAGATCCGCTCTATTACAAGGCACGTCCTACTCTTTCCGTTCTTGGGAACGATGTGTTGAAAGCATCAAAATACCAGGGCTTCAATCCTGTGATGAAAGATCTTAAAGACCTCTACGATCAGGAAAGATTAACTGTGATAAACAGTGTGGGATACCCAAATCCGAACAGGTCGCATTTCCGGTCGATGGACATCTGGCAGTCTGCAAGCGACGCCGACCAATATCTGAATACAGGATGGATAGGCAGATATCTGTCATCGCTGCCTGATGATCAACGCAAACCGCACATGGCCATTGAAGTTGACAGTAACATTGACCTTGCATTGAAAGGTAACACCATTACAGGACTTTCCATGGAGCATCCAGAGAAACTCTACGACAGTTTAAGACGTGGTTTGTTCAGGCCGCTTACAAGGATCAATAAAGGAGCTACAGGGAATCCCAACCTCGATTACATCCGTAACATAATGAGCGAGACCGTGTCGTCGGTTGATTACATCAATCAGAAAACGGGAAACAGTAAAATATCTGCAGAAGCCGGTCGCGGTAAAGGACGGTTGTCATCAAACCTTGGCATAATTGCCGGAATGATAAAAGCCGGGCTGTCAACAAGTGTTTACTATACAACGCTTTCAGGCTTCGACACTCATGTGAATCAGAAACCCCGGCAGACAAGGTTGCTCAAAGAGCTGTCGGAAGGTGTAGGTTCTTTTGTAAGTGAACTTGATGACGGAAATTACACGGATGATGTGATGATACTTATATTCTCGGAGTTTGGCAGGAGGGTTTCCCAGAATGCCAGTAACGGCACCGACCACGGATGTGCCAACAACATAATCCTGATTGGTAACGGGTTAAAGAAACCCGGCTTTTACAATGATCCGCCCGACCTTAGGGATCTTGACAAAGGTGATGTTAAATATCAGGTTGATTTCAGATCAGTTTACGCAACTATTCTAAATAATCATCTTAACAGTAATGCCGGTGAAATATTGGGTGGAGAATTTCCTGATTTGAAGTTCGTGTAACGATCTTTCTAAATCTTGTTGTCCTGTTCTTTAAACCTGATATCCTTAAGCATCAACTGAATTGTGGTAACGCCATTGAAGGTGTTTTCATCAATTGTGTAGCAAACATCAAAAGGCCCGTGGTTCTTTATGCTATGAAGTTTATCGCCCATGGAAAAAGCTATTCCCTGTTTGATTGCAGCCGAATGTTCCTCGATGAGTTCCACTTTAAGATGCTCCTTGTCCTTGCCTACCTGTTTGCTCGTGCCGTAATCGAACACATTGCGTGTAACAAATACCGGGTTCATATTTCCGGGACCATACGGACGAAACTGTTTGAGTATCCTGTAAAACTTAGGAGTGATGTCTTTCAGGTGCAATTCAGAGTCTATGTCTATCTGCGGTATCAGTTGATCGGGAAGGATAGTTTCTGACACGATCTGTTCAAAACGCTCCATGAACAGAGGAACGTTCTCGATCTTCATGGTAAGGCCCGCCGCATACATGTGTCCTCCGAAATTCTCGAGCAGATCACTGCATGCATCTATTGCACTGTAAAGGTCGAACCCGTCAACAGAGCGGGCACTTCCGGTTGCAAGGCCTTTCGATTCGGTAAGGATAATTGTCGGACGGTAAAACGTCTCGATAAGTCTTGATGCTACAATACCTATCACCCCTTTGTGCCAGTCGGGATTAAAAAGTACGGTTGTCTTTTTCTTCAGCTGTTCTTCGTTGTTGGCGATCATGTTGAACGCTTCGAGGGTGATATTGCGGTCAAGGTCTTTTCTTGTTTCGTTCCTTACATCTATTTCGGCGCTCATCCTTTTGGCATGAACATCTTCCTGACTTATCAGAAGCTTGACAGCATCACTGCCCGACTCGATCCGTCCGGCAGCATTTATGCGCGGGCCGATCTTAAACACTATGTCACTTATGTTTATCTCCTGCTTCTCATCCAGCCCGGCCGTTTTAATGATAGATTTCAAACCTGTTCCCGGTTGCTCGTTCAGCTTTTTCAATCCGTAATATGCCAGTATGCGGTTTTCGCCGACCAGTGGCACGATATCAGAAGCAATACTGACAGCCACCAGGTCGATCAGATCCATTAGTTGTGATTCTTTGAAGTCCTTGTAACGACAGAATCCCTGCATGAACTTAAACCCCACACCACAGCCCGAAAGATCTTTATCAGGATAATTACAATCTTCCCTCTTGGGATCAAGGCAGGCAACTGCATCAGGTAAAGTATCCCCCGGTGTATGATGGTCACAGATGATGAAGTCAATATTTCTGTCGCGGGCATAGACCATTTTGTCAACGGCTTTTATGCCGCAATCCAGGGCTATCACAAGTGATGCTCCTGTCTCTCCTGCATAATCGATCCCTTTGAGCGAAATGCCGTAACCCTCATTGTATCTGTCGGGGATATAAAAATCAAGATTATCGTAATGAAGTTGCAGAAAAGAGTAAACCAGGGCAACCGAGGTGGTGCCGTCAACATCGTAATCGCCATAGATCAGGATCCTTTCATGCCGGGCAAATGCTTTGTCGAGCCGGTGGATAGCCTCTTCCATATCCTTCATCAGGAAAGGATTGTGAAGATCGGTAAGCTTTGGTCTGAAAAAAGCTTTGGCTTCTTCATAGTTGGTCACTCCGCGCTGAATCAGAAGATTAGCAAGCACAGGGTGAACCCTCAATTCCTCAACCAGTCTTTCTATTGCTTCATCTTCACTTTTGGGCTTTATGCACCACCTTTTATTCATATGCCTGATTCTCTATCTGAATGGATTTTTTCTTTAACTATTTTAGGTTCCGAAAGATACATTAAAAACCAATTCGATATGTTTTTTTAATTCGCTTTTTATTTTTTCCATGTCCTGTTTTGCCCCCAGTTCTTTCTCCATCGATGTAACACCTTTATCCACAAAACCGCATGGATTAATGTGGTTAAAGTATGACAGATCGGTATTCACATTGAAAGCAAAACCGTGCATAGTAACATAACGGCTTACTTTGACTCCTATTGCACAGATCTTACGTGCTTTTCCCGGCTTGTCAGCATCTAACCATACTCCTGTGGCGCCATCCATGTGGGTGCTTTCGATGCCATGCTCTTTCAGCAGATTAATGACCGACAGCTCAAGGTCGTGAATATAGCTCTTTACGCTGTGATCAAATTCTTCAAGATCGAGAATAGGATAGCCCACTATCTGACCGGGGCCATGATAGGTAATGTCGCCACCACGGTTTATCTTGAAATAGGTGGCATTTATCTTTTTCAAAAAGTCATCGTTTATAAGCAGATTGTTCTGAACACCGCTTTTCCCAAGGGTGTAAACATGCGGATGCTCGCAGAACAGCAGGCGGTTCACTATCGTCTTTTGGTCGTCGTTCGACCTGTTGTACAGCTTTGTTTGTATGATCTCATCAAAGCACTTCTCCTGATAGTCCCATGCATGTTTGTATTCTATCAGTCCAAGGTCCTGAAAAATATATTCTGACATA
>JAOZOF010000315.1 GCA_029933425.1 Marinilabiliaceae bacterium | reverse complement strand
TTAGGATAAGGTAATTAAATTGATAAATCAATATATTTCACATTGATCTATTCAATTTTACCGTTGAACTTAAACGGAGTTCTATCGTAGTGATTGAGCGAAACAGGCGATAACAGGTAAGCATACATCGAATGTTTCAGAAGCTGTGAACACGGCAGGAACGATACGGCCTGCCATAGCGGAACCAATCTTCTTGTCGTTAACAAGCTTCCTAACGGCCAAGATGGGGTTAATTTTCTGATCTATTTTGATATCTTTGTTTTTCAAAATCCGGAAAATGAAAAATATCAAAATACTCTTCTTGCTTATTGTTGCATTTTTTTCCTGCTCTTCGCCGGCAAAAAGATCATCGGATAAAAAAGAGGGAATACGCATTGTTTCACTAGCTCCGTCCATAACGAAAGAGGTGGAAGAGCTTGGAATGGCAGATCACATTGTCGGGGCTACATCTTACTGCGATATCACAAAAAACAACAAGAACCTCATCATTGGCGACGCAATTAATGTGAATGTGGAAAAGGTACTTCTGCTAAAGCCTGATGTTATTCTTATTACACCAATGACACGTAAAAGCACACTTGACCTTTTCCGGGAGAACGGGATCAGGGTTTATGTGGAGGGGAAACAGTATTCGTTCAGCGATATCTGCAAACATTTTGAAGATCTTGGAACGCAGATAGGCAGGCACGACAATGCGATGTCGATAATAGATCATACGAGAACACGGATCGACAGTATCAGCAAAGCAATACCGGAAAATGCAAAAGGACAAAAAATATTTATTCAGATAGGCGCCGATCCGCTGTTTGCCGTTATTCCCAATACCTACATGGATGATTACATAAAATTTGCGGGGTGCAAGAATGTTACCACAGATTTTAAGAAAGGGACAATATCGAGGGAAACTATCCTGAACCGCAATCCGGATGTGATACTGATAGCCACAATGGGCATTACGGCTCAGGAGGAGAAGAAAAAATGGGAGAGCTACAAAGAGATTAGTGCAGTGAAGAACGGCAAGGTCTTCATAATTGATGCCAATGTGGCTTGTGTGCCTACTGTGAAGAATTTCGGTGAGGCGTTTGAGAATATTGTGAATTTGATCGTGAAATAATTAGACTTCTGATAATTATTCATCAGATGACTGCGAGTCATCAGATGAATAGAAGAAATCAGAAGAATAGCAGAAATAAAAATGCAAAACAAACAACTGAATTGGACTGTTTCCGTGGTTGTGCTGGTGATGTTACTGGCAGGCAGCATCCTGTTTGCATTGACTGTGGGTGAGATACATTTCTCGTTAAAAGAACTGGCAGAGATATTCAGCAAAAAAGAGGGCATAGAATACACGATATTAAGCAGGATACGGTTGCCGCGAATAATGCTCGGCATAGCCGTCGGAGGAGCCTTGAGTCTGGCAGGTGTGTTGCTGCAGGGAATCTACCGTAATCCTCTGGTTGAACCTTACACTCTCGGTATCTCAGGCGGGGCATCACTGACTGTTGCTATTGCCATTGTGTTTGAACTGAACCTTTCGTTAGGAGGATATATCCTTCCTGCAGCAGGGTTTGCAGGTTCTATCATCACAATATTTATCGTGTACTTTCTTTCAATGGGAAGATACAGCATAAATATCAACAAGATGCTTTTAATTGGGGTGATGGTCAGCTTTGTTGCTTCATCGGCAATGATGTTCCTGATGTCAACAACCACAAACGAAAACCTGCAGAGCATAATTTTCTGGGTGATGGGTTCACTGGCTGAAACAGACACAGTTTTGATTAAAATAGTATTTTATGTTGCTCTGGCAGGACTGACAGTGTCGTACCTGTTTGCCAATTCGCTGAACGCATTGCGGCTTGGAGTCAGCGGGGCAGGACATCTCGGTATCAATACAGGTCTGGCAATACGTATTTTGTTCGTTGTGGCATCGCTGATGACAGGAGTTAGCGTTGCTGTTGCAGGTGTTATCGGTTTTGTGGGACTGGTTATTCCGCACCTTACACGAATGGTTGTAGGTTCAGATTTCCGCATTCTATTGATAACATCATTCCTCGGAGGCGGGATTTTCGTTGTTTTGTGCGATGTGATAGCCCGACTGATAATCGCGCCTAATGAATTGCCGATAGGGGTAATTACGGGGATGATAGGCGGGTTGGTTTTTATCGGGGTGCTGGCGAGGAAATGAGGCCCAATGTTTGATAACCACCTCGCCCCAACCCCTGCCTGACGGCAGGCAGGGAGAAGGGGTTAGGGGATGAGGTGAAATTGAGATAGTGATCGCTCGAATCGATTAAAACAATAGCAGAGAATAGTTAAGTATAAAGATGTTAAAAATCAAAGATCTTGTTAGTGGTTATCCCGGCAGTTTTATGCTGGACAGGATAAATGTGGAAATTCCGCAGGGGGTGTTTGCAGGAATAATCGGGCCTAACGGATCGGGGAAGACTACACTGTTCAAGACTATAACCGGCGATCTGAAAACAAAAGGCGGTAAAATATTCCTGAGCGGAAAGGATACCTCATTGATGTCGTCAAGGGAAAGGGCCCGTAAAATGGCCATTGTAACCCAGACTATTGATGCTGCAGATGTACCCGTTGAGGATTATGTTCTGATGGGGCGACTGCCTTACAAAAAACCGTTCCACCTTTTAGACAAAAAAGAGGATGTTGAGATTGCAGAAAAATATATGAACCTTACGGGTGTTGATAAATACAAACATAAGCTGATGGACCAACTGAGTGGAGGTGAACAGCAGATGGCAGCCATTGCCCGGGCATTAACGCAGGAGCCGGAACTGCTGCTGCTCGATGAACCTACCTCGCATCTTGATATATCGCATCAGGTGCAGATACTGAACCTGTTGCAGCAGCTTAACGAAGAACTTGGTCTTACTATCCTGATGATCATTCACGACCTGAACCTGGCCGGAGAATATTGTGGTAATCTTGTAATGTTAAACAATGGCCGGGTTCACATCTCAGGCACGCCAGATGAGGTTCTGAACTACAAAGATATTGAGCAGGTTTATGAAACAGTAGTCATAACACAAAAGAATCCACTATCGGGCAAGCCTGCTATTTTTCTGGTGTCGGGGAAGACGCTGGGGAAAGACCGGTAAAATCTTTATGTAGGGACGCACGGCCGTACGTCCCTACATAAAGATTTTTGTAATGTCATATTTTTTCATTTCTCAAATCTTAATGTATATTTGCAACTGCTTTGGTGTCCGGCGCCGGTAATTGAAGAACTACCTGCCCGGATGAAAAGGGAATCCTGTTAAAATCAGGAGCTGTACCCGCAGCCGTAAGCCTTGTTCCGCAAAATTGCGGAAGATGCTTTTTCAATCCCCGCCACTGCCCCGATGTATATCGGGACGGGAAGGCCTGAAAAAGTGAGGTGAGCCGGAAGACCTGCCGAAGAATATGTTAAATTAAAATGGCCTCGGGGTTAAGGCCGCAATGTTATGATCAAACAAATTACATATTTTGCCCTTATTTTATTCGTATCGTTAGTTGCATTTCCGGCTTATGCAAACGGTAATTTTGTGCAGGAAGGTGACAGCATGAAAAATGTTGTATTGGGTGAAGTATCGGTAGTGTCAAGGATCGTTAAGCTAAATTCAGAGAATAATATTGTGACGATCGACAGTGCTGTGATGCAAAATATTACAGGTGAAACTTTGTCTGATCTGCTATCGAAATATGCCAATGTGAGTATAAGATATTATGGAGTAAGCGGGATAAGCTCTTTATCGATAAGAGGGGGAGGAACAAGTCATACTGCGGTGGTGTGGAACGGTTTCAATCTGCAGGATCAGTTGAACGGTGGCTTCAACTTTGCTCTTGCACCGGCATTCATTGCTGATAACATCGATGTAAAGTATGGAGGTAGCAGTGCCATTTATGGCAGCGGGGCTATGGGCGGAACTATCTCGATGAGTAACAATCCCTATTTTAACTCATCCTTCAATTCTAAGT
>JAOZOF010000314.1 GCA_029933425.1 Marinilabiliaceae bacterium | reverse complement strand
GGACTTGATCCTGCCGGACTGGTAACCCATATCGGCGGCATCAATGCCGTGATAGAAACAACGCTCAACCTGCCGAAAATACCCGGTGGAAAGAAGTTGATCTACAATCATATTGAAATGCCTCTGACTGCCATTGCCGATTTTGAGGAGAAAGGGAAAACTGATCCGGTGTTCAAAAAGCTCGATGAGATTTGCAAAAAGCACAACGGATTGTGGAATGTTGAAGCAGAAGAGTATCTTTTAGAGAGTTATAAATAGCCAAATAAAAGGGGTTGTCTGAAGAAATGGCAGCCCTTTTCTGATCTAAGAAACAACGGTTTCGATAGATTTTCGGGAAAAATTGTTAAATTGCTGTTAGTAAGCAAGCGGAATTTTTATCCAGAAATGTTTTTTATGCCGGCAATCAGATTATCAGTATTCATAAATTTTATAATATCATTGATCGGGTTTTTTGCGTTTTCATGTATTACCGGTGAAAAAAAAGAGTTTATCCCCGATCCTCAGGTAATAGCAAAACAGGAGGTTGAAACGTTACCGATCGGAGCAAAGGCTCCTGATTTTTATCTGCCGGGAGCAAACGGCCGTTTTTATAAGTTGTCGGATTTTGACAGGTCGCAACTGTTACTTGTTATTTTTATCTCTGTTCATTGTCCGGAATCACAGTTGTATGAAGATGTATTGATCAATTTAGTTGATGATTACAGAAAAAAAAAGCTTCAGGTTGTTTGTATCTCACCCGACAGTCCTTTGGCTCTGTTGTATGAGGATCATAAGTATTCTGATCTGAATGATGATTATAATTCGATGATGATCAGGGCACAGGTAAAGGAGTTTAAATTTCCTTATTTGTATGACGGGGATACGCATGAAGTCTCTTTGAAATACGGACCTCAGCATACTCCCCATGCATTTTTGTTCGATAAGGATCGAAAATTGAGGTATAGCGGCAGATTGGATGATGTTTTGGAACAGGGAAAAGTAAATGCAGGACTTTTAAGGAATGCCATTGATGCTCTTTTGTCCGGAGACGAAATTAAAACAAACCGGACAACAAGCTCAGGATGTGATATTAAATGGTCATGGGATCATGAACAAAAGAAAGATGAAGAAAGGCGGTGGCAGAACAGACCGGTAATGCTTGATGATATCGATGTTGAAAGTGTTAGTATTTTGTTGTCAAATCCAACAAAGAAATTACTTTTAATCAATTTCTGGGCATCATGGTGTGCTCCTTGTGTGAAAGAGTTACCGGCGTTTGTTGAGGCATACAGAATGTATAATTTCAATCTTGAAGTCGTTACTATTTCTGTTGATAAGTATAAAGATAAAGAAAAAGCACATGATATTTTAAGGAAACATCATGCAGCCATGTCCAATTATATATACAAGGGAAAAACCCATTCGGAATTGATCAAAAGTGTTTAGCCATTCTGGAATGGTTCTGTGCCAATGACAATGCTGATAGAGCCGGGAGGAGAGGTTGCTAATATGTGGTATGGGCCTGTTACACCATATGTTTTAAGGCGAACAATTATTGAAAACGATCAAATGGGCAGGGTACGTTGATCTTTAGATAAGTAACTAAAAATATATTTTATGATTTACATTGCAGATACAGCGAACATAGAGGAGTTAAAGAAACTATTTTACTACTTCCCGCTCGAAGGAGTTACCACGAATCCTACTATTATGGCACATGCAGGGAAGCCTTTGTCGGAACTTGTTCCTGAACTGAAAGAGATCGTCGGGGAGAAGATGCTGCACATACAGATGATCAGCAATAAAGCTGATGATATGGTGAGGGAGGCCAAAGCTTACATTAAGAAATTTGATCTCGGCAACAATTTTTATGCTAAGATCCCGGTTTCGGTAGAAGGGTACAGGGCAATGGGATTGCTTAAGGCAGAAGGTATAAGAGTAACTGCCACGGCAATCTTCACCCAGCAGCAAGCTCTTGTTGCTGCTCGTTCAGGTGCCGATTGGGTTGCTCCTTACGTTAACAGACTGGATAATATCTCATCCCACGGAATTGAGGTTGTTGGTGATATTGCTAAGATATTTAAGGATTTTGACATTCCTTGTAAAGTTCTTGCTGCAAGTTTTAAAACTGTTGACCAGGTTTATCGTGTCAGTATGATGGGTTCTCATGCTGCAACTGTAGGGTATGAGATATTGGAGAAACTTCGTAGCCACCCGATGACTGATATGAGCCTTGAGTGGTTTGAGAAAGACGGTAAGCATCTGTACGATGTTGAGTTTTAAAAGTGATGAGTTGTAAGTGGTTAATTGTTAATTTGCCACGACTACTGCTATACAGTCATTACAATATCCATTTTAATGTCATGTGGTTCAGTGGGGATTCTGCTTAAGATTTGAAAGTCGAAAGCAAGGCCGGTCTTTATGCTGTGCTTTAACCTTTTTAATATGCGGTCGTAATACCCTGCACCGTGGCCAAGTCGATTATTGAATTTGTCGAAAGCAACACCGGGAACAATGATGAGATCGATCAGGGATTCGTCATCAAGTTTTGCCCCTGTAGGTTCGGGAATACCGTATTTTGCTTCGGGAATCATCTTGTCTTCTCCTTCGAAAGGGACGATATTCAGATTATTACCTTTTATTACCGGCAGGTAAAGATTCTTTTTATTGAACCACTTTTGTAGTATCTGTTTTGTGTCTACCTCGTCAGGCAGTGCCCAATAAAGCAGTATGTGTTCCGAATTTTTAAAGTACCCAGAGTTTATAACTTTTTCCTGAATTATCCCGGATTGCCTTTTAAGCTCTCCGGCAGGAACAGTTTTCTTAAGCTCTTTAATTCTTTTTCGTAATTCTTTTTTTTGTTCTTTTTGGTGCATGATGTTTAAGAGCTTTTGATTTTGGTTAAATGCCGTAAGTAGTTCTGTGTTATCTTTTGCAAAATTTTCGGGAAAGACTTTTGGCGAGTTTTATTTATGTTCCAATCATTTTTATTTTATCCAGAACTTTAACAGATGAAATATCCATTTTTGAAAAAGCGAACCATTTCCTGCCTAGGTCTTTTAGTGAAGCTCCGAAATGGTATACTTCCTTTTCATCGATAATCAAAAAACGGTCGTGTGCCTTGTTGAATTCCTTTATTTCTATTGCCGGATATTGTTCGTTATGTTTTTTCAGATCAAGTATAAGTTGTTTGCTGATCTTTTTTGTAAAGATAGTTGCTTTTACACCATCGGCTCTTTTGGTAAAAAGCATTAAAACTGTCTCGTCAATGTAGTTGTCGATAAGAATAATTGATTTTTTTGCACTGCGGATCAACCCGGAAACAAAGTTGTAAGCATCAAAAACCTGACCATTGAAGAAAATGCCCTGGTTAGGAGGTAAGTTTGCCTGTATCTGTAGATCAATATGCTCAACTTTTTCCGTTAGTTTTTGAACATTGTCTTCGATACGGTTCATTCTGTTATTAAGGGCATATCCTTTCAACAGATAATCTTTCAGTACTTTGTTTGCCCAGATACGGAACTGAGTACCTTGTCTGGACTTTACTCTGTAACCAACTGAAATAATTACATCGAGGTCGTAGTATTCAATTTGTCGCTCAATAAATCTTCCTCCTTCATTTTGAACTGTCGCAAATTTTGCGACAGTTGAACTTTTATTCAATTCTCCTTCCGAAAAAACATTATTAATATGTTTGCCAATTGTTTTTATATCCCTGCCGAATAAAGTAGCTATTTGATGACGATTAAGCCATACTGTATCTTCTTCAACTCTTACTTCTATGTGTTGAGAAAGATCTTTTGACTGATATATAACTATTTCATTCTTCATTTTAGCTATTCATTATTCCATCGCCTTCTTTCTTCAAATTTAAGGATAAAATCGTTATTTTGAGTTTTTTATAGTTTTTTAGTCGGGTTACTTACTTTCTATTAGTTGATCTATGATTGATAACTTTTAGATTATTAGCTTTAGTTACGTAAGCTAAATGCTGAAATCCCCGTACACATCACTTCTGCGGTCTTTGAAAGCATCGTTTT
>JAOZOF010000070.1 GCA_029933425.1 Marinilabiliaceae bacterium | reverse complement strand
CTTAATAACCGTTGAAAGTATGTCTTTGTTTATTTTAAAGCTAAGGTTTTTTATAAGATCATTAGCATTTTGAAAAATAAAGGATCAATGCTTTTCCCCGGATGTAAAGTTTTTTCAAGGTATAACGTAATTCGTTTGAACCCAAAATAAAACGTAAAGTTAACTTCTTTGGTTTAATCCCTTTTCCCCGGCATCTTTTTTAGCTTCCGAGTGGGGTGTAGTCTCAACAATCTCCTGAAATTCAGAGGAGTGTAGAGACTTATTTGCTGATTACACTTAATAAGAGCAATGTTAAACGCTAGTGGGCATTTTCAAATCTTGTGTCAATAACAAGATAGCAACTAATGAGTTATGTTGACTATACAGTTTTCTGGAAGATCCTGAAGATAGTTGGCGAGCAATATTAAAAGAAAATAAAACGTGACATCAAAATTCACTGTTTTATGAGTTGCAGGGGGCTTGCTTTTAAAAAGTAAACATGCTAACTATCAATATTTTTATTTAATTGTGAAATGTAAGCTATATGATCATCGTCAAAAATAAAAACTCAGGGATTTGGTCTTTCACAAAATACTTTGAAAAGAATAGGAGATAACATCCGGCTGTCGTTAAAACCTAGAGACCTATAATGTGATTATTTTGGTATAATATTTGATACAAAATAAAAACAATTATAACCTACAAATTAATTAATATGATAAATAAATTAACATCTTTTACGAGTTTTGTAATATTAATCTTAATGATTTCATGCAGTACATCACATAATATTCCATCAGCAACAACTTCAGGACCAAGAACAATAATAATTGCTAGGGATACAATTTCTGAAATCGGCGTAGGTGGTATTAAATCATGGTATTGCAAAGATTATATAACTGAAGGTCCAATTTTAGTTGAGCTAGGATATTTTGGTGACCCAACTTTTGATGGTATCGGTTTCATTCTATATGACGGTGGATATTCTGGTGAACCTACATTACACGAGCGTAATGGACTAGACCATCGTTGGGATTGGGGATCAGATTCTCCTAATTACTCATTCGTAATAACACCAGATGGCACTGGTTTATATTATGACTTTTCAACAGTACCAAAAGGTGAAAAAACAAAGCCCAGTGCTATATATAAGTGCTATCAAAGAAAGTAGATTACAAAACAAAAAAAGGCTGCCTGACATTCATCAAACAACCTTTTACTAATCAAAATTAAAGCTATTTCTTATTCAGCAAAGATCAATTTTCATGATCAATACTGTTTTGTTCATTTCATGGTATAGCAAAATCCATAAAACACCTTACACTGTTAACAAGCATATCCAGCGTCTCAACCAATTACCAAGGCTTACCTGTTCCTTGCAATAACCACATTTTTGAATAGGAATGATCAGCACTTTGACCACCCGGTACATATTGAGTCTTTTCAAGTCTGTCAACTGCCTCTTGATAATTCTCAAGATACTTTGGATCCAGATTTGGAGAAGGATACATAAATCGCAATGGTAATTTATCACCATACATAGCCACGGGTCCGGTTTTTAAATCAGGGAATCCCGTTCTTCTCCAGTCAAACCAGGATTCAATCCCCATCCAAAGAGACATCCATTTTTGTTCAATAATTCTTTCCTGCTTATCCGTAGCCTGATTAAAATCTACATCCGGATTATTGTAATAAGCATCAAAATCAAATCCATTAGTTGCTTCTTCAACACCATATTCAGCAAAAGAAGCCTGTATAGCACTTTTATAATGATCTTCCGCACTTCCCGACACATTAAAACCTCCTAAAACAGCTGCTTCAGCCATAATAAATTCAACTTCACTATAAGTCATCAATTTGGCATTAACATAATCATCTACATCTTTTCTGTACCGGTCATGCAAGAATGAAATATATGGATTCTTTTCCGAATGATAGTCGTTGGTATCATCACCTTTATTGTAATCCAGAGCAATACTACCTGACAAGCCTACAGGTAATCCCACATATAGCGCAGTATCTAGTGTATATGAAGGATTAAGAGGCACATAGGTTACATCTTTGGATTCCCCAAAGATATTGGTAACTGTACGCTGTGTCTCTTCTGTAACACCGTTATCCCACTTTCGTAAAACAGGATTAAGCCAACGATACAATCTTGGATCATTAAGTAACTTCAGCTTATCAACGATTGTTTTACATGGTTTATCACCAAAACCGGGGTTTGCAGAGTTCAACGGACCTCCCGGAGCTGAATTATCCGCAGTTACACCAAGAAACTTCATTATAGCATTATCATCTATACTTGTAAATGCATCAGTACTAGCATCATTAAATTCATTAATGATATCAATATCTACCGCACCCATTTCTGATCGTTTATTATAAAGTCGCAAACAATATCTCATTCTAAGTGAATTTGCAAACTTTCTCCATTTATTTGGATCTCCATGATAGATCACATCAGCAGTAGAAGAAATAGGCGTAACAGACTCATCAATATTGGACAACAGTTTGCTAGCTGTTCTCAAGTCATTCAATATTCCTTTATAAATAATACTTTGCTCATCATATTTTGGAAAATAAATGCCTTCATTTGCGTCCAAACTTTCAGAATATGGGCAGTCACCATAAAGATCTGTAATCAAACCAAATATAAAAGATTTCATTACCAATGCAACTCCCTGAAAGAATGGATGATTATCTTCTAATGCCTTATCATAAATCAGCTCGTTATTTCGGAGAAGACTATAATAATAACTCCAGCTTTGAGGTGACCAGTCATAACTATTTACCCTAAGGGCATTGAAATCAGTTCCTCTTTGTGTATACTGCATCACTCCTGAAATATTTTCAGCCTCTTTCCCAAGGTTAAAATAAACTTTTGAAGTCTCAGTCAACACATAAGTCAATTTGTAATTATTTGGGACATCTTCGGCATTATTAGGGCTCACATTCATTTCATCAAGATCATAACAAGATGATAGTGGAAATAAAAAACTAGCCAATAACAATATAATTATTTTTATTTTTTTCATTTGTTTGTCTTTTTAGAATTGAACATTCAGTTTAAATCCATAAGAAGCGATCCAAGGCAATGCATTATAATATTCCACTCCTTGAGACCATCTGCTACCGCCTTTAAATGCTCTTTCGGGATCGAAGTTTACTCCAGCTTTTGTCCATTCAAAAATATTTTTCGCAATTACCGAAATGGAAACATTTTGCATCCTCAATTTATTAGTGAAATTCTTAGGCAAATTATAAGTAAGTGCCAATTCCCTTAATTTCACATAAGTAGCACTATAAATATCAGGAGAAGCCAGCGTTCTTACTATCTTTTTATTTGCAATAAATGGTGTTAACCAAATAGTTCCCGGACCACCAAGATTCTCTACGTAAATTATATTACCGTTTGAATCAACTTCTTCTCTAACTCCGGGATGGAAACATGCATCTTGTTCCCTACCATTATTGGGGTCAGGCCATGAAAAACCTCCAAGGTCTCCGGTTCTACCTCCTACCCAATAACCAAAATATTTATCAGGATCTTCTTTTATTTGTTCTACGATGTCCTCATCCGGATCGTATGGAGTACCAGAGAAAGTATTATCCAACTGACCATTATTCCTTAAAAAAGTCATTGTTCTTGAGAAAAATTCACCACCTTGCCTCCAATCAATATTTGCATATAAAGAAATAGATTTAAAGGTAAATACAGGCTGTATTCCCATTATAAAATCATGGTTAAAGTTACCGACTTTTTCAAGATGGTCAGGATCATTATCTCTTTGAATAATACCACCATTTGAGATTATAGGATAGCCATAATATGGTGAATTCTTATCAGTAACACGCAGCATTGGTTTCTGATAAATATCTCCAATAGTTTCTCCAACGTATGTTCTGACAATTGCGCTTCCTTCTCTTACAAACTCAAAATATTTAATCCCTTCGGCCAGTTCTTTTATTTTCGTTCGGTCCCTTGTCACGCTAATATTCATATCCCACCTAAAATTATGCGTCATAACAGGTGTAGTTTGAAATGAAAATTCCCATCCTTTATTTGACACAAGCCCTGCATTAATTTGCTTACTGCTAGCTCCTGATTCAATAGGCAACCCAATGTTTAATACCTGGTTCTCGTTATCTAAAACATAATATGTAACTCCCATTCGCATTCTGCTATTTAAAAGTCGAAAATCCATACCAACCTCTTTTGAAGTTGCAATCTCTGGTTTTAGGTTAGCATTTTTCAATGTTCCTCCCATATACATTCGTTTTGCATTGCCCCAGTCAGCTGCAGTACTATAATACTGGTTCAATTGATATGGTCCAACATCATGTCCTACCTGTGCTATCCCTCCCCTTAACTTTGCAAAATCAATCCATTTAGGCATAGAAAATATTTCAGAAAGAACAATACTCATCGAAGCCGAAGGATAGAAATAGGATCGATTATCTTTAGGTAAAGTGCTCGACCAATCATTTCTTGCCGTAAGATCAAGGAAAATCATATTTCTATAGCCCAAAGAAGCCTGCCCATATAATCCATAAATAGTCTTTTCATACCATGAGCTATTGTACAACACTGTACCCGGAACTCCATTTGAGATAGTATAAAGATTGGGAATGACAAGCGATCTCGCTTCATTATTCATTATCCGGCCATATTGATACATATTATTAGTACCTAATAAGGCATTTAAATCCCATGTATCATTGAAATTTTTATTATATGTTATCATAAGATCCAAATTGGTCTCCTTCCTGTATAAGGATTGTATGTTATACCCACCATCCCATTGTCCGTATGTACTAAAAGCTTTTTTTGCTTCCCTGCCTTCAGAATAACTATCACGCGCATAACGACCGGTTATTTTCAAACCATTTAAAACTTCCCAGTCAAATTGAACTTTGCTGACAGTTCTGTCTCTCAAAAAAGATATAGTATTTTCATATGCTAAAAACCACGGATTATTTTGCTTATGTTTATATTTTAGCTGCTGAATATATTCCATGCCAGGCACCCAGTAATCTCTAAGGTCGAGGATATTAACATGAGCAGACATTTCGTATACACTTCTCACAACCGTATTCCTTCCACCGTCAATAACCGGCCTGTTGTCTGAACCTGTTTCCGTTATACCTATACTTGCCTGAACTTTAAATTTTTTGGTTATATTATACGACCCGTTAAAATTGATCGATTTCCTTTTTAGATCAGTATTTGGTATAATAGCAGTATTTCGCATATCTCCTACGGATATACGAAAATCTCCATGTTCATTATTCCCATTAACAGATAAATTATTAGTAAATGTATAACCTGTGCGATAGAAATCTGTTAACCTGTTATCATAAGAAACCAATGGTGCCGGTTGACCATTAGTATTCCACTGCACCGCCATGACACCTGCATCTAGTCGTGGTCCCCAGTTTTCATTTTCACTCTCTTCAAATGCATGTACACCTGCCTTTCCAGGTCCAAACTTAGTTTGATACATAATATATTTATAAGGGTCATCAAAAGTAACAGCCGAATTAAAATTAACTCCAATTCCTTTTTTCATGCTTTTCCCGGATTTAGTGGTTATTAGCACCACTCCATTACCGGCCCTTGATCCATACAAAGCAGCGGCACTCGGTCCTTTAAGCACCGATATACTTGCAATATCATTGGAATTAAGATCTGAAATGGCATTACCCATATCTGCTCCTTTATAGAAATTATTTAAACTATTGGACACCGGAACGCCATCAATGACGAATAAAGGTTGATTATCGTTATTCAAGGAAATAGCCCCTCTGATAATCATATTTACAGACGATCCTGCCAATCCGTCCATCTGTGATATAGTCACACCTGCTACTTTCCCGGAAAGACTATTCAGGACATTTTCCTGAGGAGTATTATTGAGCTGATTTTCCTTTATTTCTTCGATTGCATATCCTAAAGACCTTTTAGCCTTTCCTATAGAAAGTGCGGTTGTAATAATTTCATCTAAGGTTGTCACTTTCTCTGTAAGAGTCACATTTATCTCTTTCCTTCCTGCAACATGTATTTCCTGTGTTTCGAATCCAATAAATGAGAATACTAAAATGGCATCAGGATTATCAACAGTGATAGTGTATCTTCCATCTGCACTTGTGATAACACCTTTCGAAGGGTTATTCTTGTTATAAACATTTACTCCGGCAATAGGATCACCATTTTTTTCAATAACTTTTCCAGTTACAACAAAACCATTTTGTTGTTGCAATTTTGCTTGCAATACTTTTTGTGCCTGCATAATAATGATGCTATTATCTATTATACGATACTCTACCCTTTCAGGATCAAGTATCTTATCAAGCACCTCCATTAATGATTCATCAGTGACATGTATTGTTATTTTCTTCTCCAGATCAATTCTATCAAGGTGATAGAAAAAAGAGTATCCTGTTTCTTTTTCAATGGCATCAAAAGCCTTTTCCAAAGTTACAGACTTCAGATTCAGGGTCAGGTGTGTTTTTTGAGAATATACCGCCGAAGCAGCATTAAGAGCAAAAAACAGTGTTAACATCAATGTCAATTTCATGACTAATAAAAATTTGTGTATACCCTGTTTTTTCAGAGAATACCCGTTGATTGATAATTTTTTCATAAATTTGTAATGTTTTAAATGTTAATAAGCATTTGGCTTGTTACAATTATGAACATGTTGACGCATGTTCGTTATTTACGGGGATGTTGACGCATCCCCTTTTTTACTTTTCATTTTTTGTCATAGGCACAAAAATTTGTATGATTAATGATAAATTACTATTTATAAATATATATTGTATTTCCTTTTATCTTAAAGCGTAACGTGTAATTCGATGTCATTTGTAGTTTTTGCATTACATCATTAATTTGATCATCTTTATTTATTCTTCCTGTAAATCTTTCTGATTTTAGTTCTTTGAAATCAAATATCACTTTCATATTGAACATGCGTTCAATATGTTTTGATATTTCTTCAAAAGTCTCATCCTTAAATTTATAATAACCCTTCATCCACGAAACAGACTCGTAAGGATTGACTTTTTTAAGTTTGATCTTTCCTTCACTATTAACAAGGAACATTTCATTGGGTTTCAGAAAATACTCTTTCCCATCCGGCAAGAAGACTCCCACCTTACCTTTTATCAATGTTGTTTTCACAAAATTATCTTCGTCATAAGCATAAACATTGAATTCTGTTCCATAAACTTTGATGGTCATTTTTTTTACGTCAACATAAAAAGGAACATTGGGATCGTGTGTTACTTTGAAATATCCTTCACCGTCCAGAGAAACACGACGCTCAGTTTTACTGTTGTAACTGTCACAAACTAATTTACTTCCTGAATTTAGTCTGACAACTGTTCCGTCGTATAGAGTTATGATACTTGTCTGCCCGTTGGGGACTTCGGCAATGAAAGGTTTTGATTCTGCAGACTTTTCATTTCCCTGAAAAACCATGTATGACACAAATAATGTAACCAGAATTACAGATGCATATTTCAAAGCACCGGAAACAATCTTAAATACTGTGCCGGTTTTCTTTTCTTCCCTTTGTTGATCGTCGATCCATTTGCTATATTTTTTCCATACTTTTTCAGCATCAAAATATTTTTGTTCTTCTTCTGAATTCAATGCAAACCAAATATCACGTATTTCATCGAAAATCATGTGATTCTGGTCATTTGCCTCCACCCATTCTTTTATCTCTTCTATTTCCTTTCTGTCAGCCTCGTTTCTGAAGTATTTTGGCAATAAAGAAATAATGTTTTTGTCACCCTTATTCATCATCCTATTTTATGTGTTCTGTATTAAAGACACGCCAGAATCATTTTACCGCCACAAGAATGTGAAAAAACATTAAAAAATATTTTTTGTGTGATTAAGAGTGTAGAATTAATTTAAAGTCGGAGCGCGACTATCAATATTTAGTTAATGTAGGATTTTTAGCGATACCCCTGATATGATCATCGTCAAAAATAAAAGCTCAGGGATTTGATCTTTCACAAAATACTTTGAAAAGGATAGAGGATAACATCCGGCTGTCGTTTAAACCTATCCCATTAAAAACAAAAGAATATGCATGTAGTCTTTCAATTCCACCCGTAGTTTTTTGAGTGCTCTCGACATTTGGGTTTCTACGGTATTGATGGTAATATTCAACTCTTCGGCTATCTCTTTGTATTTTTTACCTTCAAACCGGCATTTCACAAAAACTGCTTTGCACTGGTCAGGAAGCTTATCTATCGCTTTATCGATAACTTCTTCAAGTTCCTTTCCCAGTAATGTATCATAAACTGTGTCCGATTGATCAAACTCGAAATAGTTTACATTTTTATCATTCTCGGATACAATTCTGGCATGATCACGGATATAATTCAAAGAAGAATTTCTTACCGAACGGAAAAGATAGGAACGTAAAGATGATTCTATATTTAATGATTGCCTCTTTTCGTAAAAACCAAAAAAGAAATTAGATACTATCTCTTCGGCAATACTCTCATTACGGCAATATTTATTCGCATAAACACAAAGAGGAGAATAATACTTTTTGAATACCATCTCAAAAGCATTTTTATTCCCTTTTTTTAATTCCTTAATTAAAAAAGACGTACTGCGGTCGCTCATGCAATTTAATTTTCAAGCAATGTTCAAAGGTATGCAATTCATTTAGAATTGCTAACTAAAGTTAAATCTCGTCATTAAAGTTACTTTGCCAGCAGTTCCTTTATCTCAGATCCAAGCAGATCATAACCTTTTTCATTCGGATGCAGCCCGTCAACGAACAGAGACTCATTTATCTTACCGTCATCGTCGAGCAACACATTTCCGATATCGGCATGATCCACCTGCTCCAGTTCGGCAACCTGAGCCAGTCTGAGATTAAGTTCAGCAACTCTTTTCTCCCTGTCTTTACCCGGATATATTGCAAGTAACAATATTCTTGCATCAGGTTGTCTTGTTTTCATTGCATCTATCAAAAACCTTATTCCGTCAGCTATTTTCTGATCAGAGTCATGGATACTGATGTTGTTGGTGCCGATCATCAGAATGATCTGTTTTGCCTTGTATCCGTCAAGCTCATCGTGATAAACGCGCCACAGCACATTTTCCACCCTGTCCCACCCGAAACCGAAATTGCGGATTTTCATGTTCCCGAAATATTTTTCCCACGACTCCTCTCCGTTTCTCTTTTTTGCCACAGGTTCACCTCCCCAGAAGTGAGTAATTGAATTGCCAAAGAAACAAACATCAGGTGGGTCTTCCCTGTTCATTTTCAACAATTCCTGATGACGGTCATTCCAGTTATAGGTGTTTGCATCCCTGTTCTGGGTAACGGGTATTTCAGTTGAAATATTCCCTACAGGCTCATTAAGGATCTCTCTTAATTTCTTCTCATAAGCATTCGCATAATGAACCATACCGTAATCGGAAGGATGCGTTCCATCAACAAAACTGTCGTAATAAAGTCCTATATCATCATGAGTTAAAAGAAACAACCCTTTTGTTCCCAAGGCTTTAAGATCGGCAAAAGCCCTGTGTGATACTTCATTCAGGTCAGGATGAACACTTGCATGGTCAACGAGCAGAACAGGTACATCCGGTCTCTTTTCTTTCAGTTGTTTAACCGATCTGATTATCCTGTTGTAAACCTCCTCTGCTGAATATCTTTTACCCAACACCAGGTTAGGCAGACAGTCGAGCACATACACTTTGGCATCTATTTCGGAGATAAGGTCAATCATTTCCGGTTCCAGCCTGCCATTACCCGAGAAACCAAGATTTATCAAAGGTCTGTCCATCTTTCGCTCAAGTAATGCAGTCCATGCCATCCCGGGTCGTGACGCACAACCTCCCTGCGCAATAGAAGTACCGTAAACCACTATCGGTTTTTCTTTTCGTATCTCCAATGGTTTAAAAACAGTACCTTCTAACGAACCTATTTCAAGCCATTCAACACTATTGTACAACGGAAGATACAACCTGTAAACAATACCTTTATCATGATAGGCATCCTTTGTGATCAGGTTACGAAAAGTATATTTTACAGTGTCTGAGAACAATCGTCCTCCTTTACACCATTGCCACTCCCCCACAGTTGTCTTGTAATAAAGATCCACTCCGCTAACACCTGTGGCAGGCATGTGAGGCATTTGCAGATTACCTCCAACCTTATATCTGACAACGACCTCGGGTGAATTAGTTATAAACCTGATCACCAGACCGGCCGATTGCCTTGAAAGACCCCATACCTGGTCTCTAACCTTATCTTTCGCATAACCGGGCAATCTGTCGTACAGATTTTCTGTCTGACCCGGCCATCCCTGTCCGTCAATTACATTAACCTTGCTACCGGCGGGATTCCACCATACAAATTTTTCCTGACCGGAAATACTACTTAGAAAAAAGAATAAAAGGACAAGTGAGACAAAGGATATATGCTTCATTTCTTTGGATTTTAGGTTTACATACAAAAGTATAGAAAAATTCATTAACTGACGGCGTGACTCGAAGTCACACCGTCAGTCTGTAACCCAAAGCTATTGCCGCGAAAATAAAATTATTGTAAAAAGATTATTCGGATTAACTTTGCAACTATAAAATACTTTGTGATGACAAACTATTTATCGGTAGAAAACCTGACACATTTCTGGGGCGAAATTCCACTTTTCAGGAACGTGAACTTCGGATTGAATGAAGGTCTGAAAGCGGCATTGATAGCGCGTAACGGAGCCGGAAAAACAACATTTCTGAATATCATTGCAGGTATTGTTCCTCCAAATGATGGTAAGATTACATTCCGGAAAAATATTCGTGTCGGTTATCTGCCTCAGGAACCTGTTCTGAATCCGAGCAATTCCATCATTGAAGAAGTGTTCAACAACGACAGTGAAGTTGTTCAAACCATAAAAGAATACGAAAAAGCCCTTGAAACCGATGATCAGAAGTCATTAGGCGGAATAATCGAAAGAATGGACCACCTGAATGCATGGGACTATGAACAGAGCATAAAACAAATACTTTTCGAACTTAAGATAACCGATCTAGAACAACCTGTGGATACACTTTCGGGGGGACAGCAAAAACGGGTGGCACTTGCCTCAACACTGATAAACGAACCCGAACTGCTTATTCTTGATGAGCCTACAAACCACCTTGACCTCGATATGGTTGAATGGCTCGAACAGTATCTTTCAAAATCGAAGTCAACTCTGCTGATGGTCACTCACGACCGCTATTTCCTCGACCGGGTATGCAACGAGATCTATGAGCTTGAAGATCAGACACTGTATCATTACAAAGGTAATTACTCATATTTCCTGCAAAAACGTGAGGAACGTATTGAGCAGTCGATGGCCGAAATTGAGAAAGCGCGTAATCTGCTACGTAAAGAACAGGATTGGATGAACCGTATGCCACAGGCAAGGGCTACAAAAGCAAAATATCGCATCGACAATTATTACAAACTGAAAGAGAAAGCTTCAAGGGATGTTTCGCATAATGAACTTGACTTAAACATAAAAGCATCACGATTGGGCAAAAAGATCATCAACCTGCATAATATTTCGAAAAGATTCGACGACAAAGTTCTGATCAAAGATTTCAGTTATAAGTTCATCCCTTATGACAAGATCGGGATTATCGGCAAAAACGGTACCGGCAAGACCACTTTCCTGAACATCATAACAAATCTTTTGCAGCCCGACAGCGGAGAAGTTGAAACAGGAGAGACAGTTGTTACCGGATATTTCAGACAGGAGGGGATAAAACTTGATGAGGATAAGAAGGTGATTGAGGTGATATCCGATATTGCCGAAGATGTTAACCTGGGTGAGAACAATAAAATGTCGGCAGCAGGATTTCTCCGATACTTCCTTTTCCCCAACGAAATGCATCATGTGTATGTACGTACTTTAAGCGGAGGAGAAAAAAAACGGCTTTACCTGATGACCATACTCATGAAAAATCCGAATTTCCTGATCCTTGACGAACCTACAAACGACCTCGATATTTTCACATTGAATGTACTTGAAGATTACCTGATAAATTTTAAGGGAAGTGTTATCGTTGTTTCTCACGACAGATATTTCATGGATAAAGTTGCAGACCACCTTTTTGTTTTCGACGGAAAAGGAAACATCAAAGATTTCCCCGGAAACTATACCGATTACATACAGCAACAAAAGGAACAACAAAAACAGAGCAACAAAAACCGGAAAGAGACAGTTGAGGAGAAACCTAAGCGTAAAGAAAAAGATCGCCCCCGGAAACTCTCATTCAAAGAAAAAAGAGAACTTGAACATGTCGAAGCTGAAATAGAAAAGCTCGAAAAGGAAAAATCCATACTCGAGGAAGAGATAAATTCAGGAACCCTTTCTTCTGATGAACTTATAAGCAAATCGCAAAAACTGGGTAACATTTTAACAACCATCGACGAGAAGGAGATGCGGTGGCTGGAACTTAAAGATATTGAAGACAACTAAACTATTTTATATTGAAATGAGTATCTTTACCGATCAATTGAACAGAAATTTATTTTAACGGGTATGCCTGAGGTTTTTCTTACAATTAACCACATTTTAGCCGGATCAATATCTAATTCTGTCGGATTAACGATAACCGGTGCCTCAATTATTGTTTCAGCAATCCTCGTTTTCCTTCTTTACAAAGCAAATAAAAGAACATCAGCTCTTAAATCCGAACTTAATAAAATCAAGGAGGAGATAGAGCTGAAAGATTTTGTTCTGGATAATACAAACAAAACTATTCTCTTCGTTGATAATGATCTTAATATTATCTGGATAAACCGATCGAATAAACTTCGCGGAGCAAAGGATTCCACATCTGCCATCGGTATGAAATGTTATAAGGCACTTTTTAATTACGACAGCGTATGCCCGTTCTGTATATTATCGGATAGTTCAGAATATGTCGAACATTATATTAAAGATGAAAACAGGTACATAGGTATGGAAATTAAGCCTGTGCATTCGATCAACGGCAAACTGAAAGGTTACCTGAAATCGGTTGAGGACATTACAGAAAAGAAACTTACAGAGAAAGCACTGATCGATGCAAAAAAGAAAGCTGAAGAATCAGACAGACTGAAATCTGCATTCCTTGCCAATATGTCGCATGAGATACGCACTCCGATGAATGCAATAATCGGTTTTTCGGAACTTTTGAACGATCCTGAAATTACCGACGACGAAAGAAGAGATTACATCAACATAGTTCAATCGAACGGTCATCAACTGTTAAAGCTCATATCCGATCTGCTTGTTTTCTCACAGATCGAAAGCGGACAGTTGAAGATACAGATGAAAGAAATAGTTCTGACAGAGATATTGAAAGAGGTTCATCAACAATTCATCGAAGAGAAAAGGCGATTGAACAAAGACAGGATTGACATCGCTCTTGATCTTAAAAGCATTCCGGATGATCTCATGATAAAAACCGATCCCGTAAGAATTAAACAGATACTGTTCAACCTCATGACAAATGCTCTGAAATTCACTTCAGAAGGGAATATCACGATCGGGGTTGAACAGGAAAACCGCTGGATACGGATCTATGTTTCCGATACAGGATGCGGCATTTATCCCGAAAAACTTAAAAAAATATTCAAACGTTTTGCCCAGGCTGATGACTCAGCATCCAGAAAATTCGAAGGCGTGGGTTTAGGTCTTTCCATTTCAAAAGAACTGATAACTCTTATGGGCGGATCGATAAATGTGAAGTCGGAACCGGATAAAGGTTCCAGATTCTGGATCACTTTGCCTAAAACATCAGACATCAAATAATAAAATTTAAGATAAAAAGCCGCCGGATTTTCAGTTTAAAATATTTTTTCTACATTTGTTCACAAATTAACAGCAAGCAAGCTTATGGCACGCACCTATTTTTATAACTTTTATTTTTACTTTTTTTGGTTTACTACACTGAAAAAAGGTGGGGCTGTCATATAAAAATATATAAAATGTTTATATAAACCCGCCTTAAGATAAAGGCGGGTTTTTTATTATTAATTAACCGGTAAAATGAAAAAAAAGAAAGTTGCAATTCAGGGAGGTCCGGGATGTAATCATGAGATAGCAGCAAGGGCATATTTTGAAGATGAAGAAATTGAGATAATTCCCTGTATCTCATTTCAGGAACTGTTTGATACTTTGCATAACGATAAATCGATATACGGGATAGTTGCCATTGAGAACACCCTGGCCGGCAGCCTTTTACCAAATTACACAATGCTGCGTGAATCCGACCTGAAAATAATCGGTGAATACAAACTCAGGATAAAGCATAACCTTATGGCATTGCCCGGACAGACCCTTAACGACATAGAAGAGGTCCAGACTCATCCTATGGCCCTGGCACAGACTGAAGAGTTCTTCAAACACCATAAAGATATTAAGCTGATAGCCACAGAAGACACTGCATTAAGCGCAAAACACATTGCCGATGATAACCTTTCGGGTGTTGCAGCAATTGCATCAGAACTGGCAGCAGAGATTTATGGTCTCGATATAATTGAACACGGAATAGAGACAAACAAAAAGAACTTCACACGTTTTCTGATCGTAACCGATCATGCAAAGACAGAGATCGACGAATTACTGGTAAACGGAAAAGTAAACAAAGCTTCATTGGTTTTCGCACTACCGCACGAAGAGGGAAGCCTGTCGAAGATACTGACGATACTTGCGTTTTACAGTATTAATCTTACCAAGATTCAGTCATTACCTATTGTAGGACATGAATGGGAATATCTGTTTTACATCGATGTTTCTTTTGATGATTACACCCGCTATCTGCAATCATTGGACGCAATACGTCCTTTATGCCGCAAGCTAAAAGTCATGGGTGAGTATGAAAAAGGTAAGCAATCGTATGAACCGAACGGAGCTGAGGCGACAGTTGCTGGAAGCTCAAAGCTCGAAGCAGGAAGTTGATAGTAAGCAGTAAAAACTAAGAAC
>JAOZOF010000504.1 GCA_029933425.1 Marinilabiliaceae bacterium | reverse complement strand
TTTGGATGGCATTCAGGGTACAGGGCCGAAAGGCCGTGTAATAGCCCGTGATGTTGAGGCTGCATTGAAAGATCGTCCGAAACTGACAGGGTTGGCTAAAGAGATTGCAAAATCAGAAGGGCTTACTGCACCTGCCGAAGGATCGGGACCTGCAGGAACGGTTAAAGCGTCTGACCTTACTTCTGTTAATCCGGTTTACGGTGACGATTTTGAAGTTAAGCCGCTAACCAATATGCGTAAGCTTATCGCCAAGGCAATGTATTCATCGTTACAGAACTCAGCTCAGCTGACTCATCACCTTGGTGCTGATGCACGTAATGTTCTTACAATTCGTCAGAGAGTTAAAAAAGCGATGGAAGAAGGCTACCCGACCAATATCACCATCAACGACATGGTTTGTTATGCCGTGATCAAAGCGTTGAAGAAGTTCCCGCAGGCAAACTCTCACTTCCTCGGTGACAGCATGAAGATCTTTAACAAGGTGCACCTCGGTTTGGCTGTTGATACCGAAAGAGGTTTGATGGTTCCTGCCATTAAGAATGCCGATGATCTCTCAATCCAGGGTTTGAGCAATCAGATGAAAGAGATAGCGGGAGCTTGTCGTGCCGGCAGTATCGATCCCGATCTGCTTGCTTCGGAAGCTGCATCATTCACAGTTTCAAATCTTGGCAACTACGGCGTTGAAATGTTTACTCCGGTGATCAATCTGCCGCAGTCGGCAATCCTCGGTGTGAATACAATTATTCCCCGTCCGAAAGATCTTGGTGGCGGTGTTTACGGTTTTGTTCCTTACATGGGACTGAGTTTAACCTATGATCACAGAGCCCTTGACGGAGGCGAAGCAACCCGCTTCCTGAAGCAGATAGCAATTGAAATAGAAACTTTGGAAATAGATATTTAAAGCTGTTAGCCGTTAGCTAATAGCTGTTAGATATGGGAGATTATCGGGCAGCTAAAAGCTAAAAGCTATCAGCTAAAAGCAAAAAAAATATGTCAGAAATATTCGATCTTGGAATTATAGGTGGAGGCCCTGCGGGGTA
>JAOZOF010000313.1 GCA_029933425.1 Marinilabiliaceae bacterium | reverse complement strand
CGGATGAAGGGACTCGAACCCCCACGCCTTTCGGCACTAGATCCTAAGTCTAGCGCGGCTACCAATTACGCCACATCCGCAGGTTAATTTTGGCGGTGCAAAGATAATACGATTTTTTATTATCAAGCAAACTTTTCAGGAAAAATGTATCAGCTGTCAAAATTTCTTCTGCGAAGCTCAAAATCATCCCCAAGGTACAGGCGTTTAACATCTTCATCCTCGGCAAGTTCTTCTGCCGAGCCGGCTTTTAATATCTTACCTTCGAACAGCAAATAGGCACGATCGGTGATTGCTAGTGTTTCGTGAACGTTATGATCGGTGATAAGGATCCCGATATTTTTGAACTTTAATTTTGCCACGATCTCCTGTATGTCGCGTACCGCTATGGGGTCAACACCTGCAAACGGCTCATCGAGAAGGATGAATTTAGGATTGATGGCAAGGGCACGAGCTATCTCCGTTCTTCGTCGCTCACCACCCGAAAGCTGTATGCCCAGACTTTTGCGGATATGACTCAACCCAAACTCTTCGATTAGTTCTTCAAGTCGTTCTTTCTGGTAATCTTTTGGGAATTTTGTCATCTCCAGAACGGCTTTGATGTTGTCTTCAACACTCAGTTTGCGGAAAACACTGGCTTCCTGTGCCAGGTATCCCACGCCTTTTTGTGCTCTGCGGTAAACGGGATAATCGGTTATCTCTTCATCGTTAAGGAATATGTGTCCTTCGTTGGGTTGCACAAGTCCCACAGTCATATAAAATGTAGTGGTTTTTCCGGCACCGTTAGGACCGAGTAATCCCACAATTTCTCCCTGTTCGACACTTACCGATACTTTTTTTACAACAGTACGCTTCTTGTATCTTTTAACAAGGTCTTTGGTATACAGTCTTAATTTTTCTTCTTCCATTATGAGATCTTTTATGCGGAGAACTCTTTTTCGCGTCCTTTTTCTATTTGTTTAGCAATTACTATGCCTGCTTCATACAAAATTATCAGTGGCAGACAGACAAGGATCTGACTTACAATATCGGGTGGAGTGATGATGGCAGCCAGTAACAGAGCAACAACTATTGCATGACGCCTGTATCTTCTTAAGAAGTCGGATGTTACGAGTCCAACCCTTGCAAGAAAGAAAATGACGATAGGCAGCTCAAATATTATTCCTCCGGCAAGAACTATTGATGTGATCGTACTTATGTAGGAACCGAGATTAACAATGTTTTCAACCTGTTTACTTACCTGATAGTTTCCGAGGAACTGAACTGATAAAGGACAGATCAGGTAATAGGCAAAAAGAATGCCGATCATGAAAAGTACTGATGAAAAGAAAATGGCGCCTCTTGAATATTTAAGTTCCTCAGGATATAAAGCAGGTTTGATGAAACTCCAGAACTCCCAGAAGATGTACGGGAATGCCACGATGACACCTGTAATGAATGAAACCCAGATGTGAGTGGTGAACTGACCTGACATGTTAATATTCTGCAGTGTCAGCGGCACCTGATTTATGCATAGTGCAGGTATCTGGAACTTGTCGGCAATATCACAAAGGAACCGGTTTGTAAAAAAATCGGGTTTGCTGGGCGCCAGTATCACCTCATCGAATACAAACTCCTTGAAGATGAAGGCCAGTATGGCAAAAACGAATATGGAGACAAATGCCCGAACAAGATGCCATCTTAATTCTTCAAGATGATCGAGAAATGACATTTCTTTTTTAGGTTCTTCTTCCATTTTTACTTTTTAGCAGTTTTTAGTGTACAAGCCGATAGCAGCTTTGATCGCATCAAGACACAAACTTAAAAATGATTTTTTAATTTTTAACTATTAATTCTAATTGTTCACTAATCTTGTGATTTTTTTTGTTTAAACAACAAATTTGATTAATTTCATAAATAGAAATAATGTTGAATATATGCATCTCTGCGGTAAATAGTGTTAAAATTACACATTACTTCATAGGTATTTATTAATTTTATTAGAAAAAAGATCTTGTTTATTCTTCTGCATAAAGTGATTTCTTGTTTTTTACATAAAAACAGACATGAACGTTTAGCGGGAATTAGCAGACATAGTATTGAAGAATAGAGGTTAAGAGCTATGAGTAAACAACAAGTTGACCTTCATGCATATCTGAAAAAGCATTTTGGGTTTGATACTTTCAAAGGAAGTCAGGAAGACATAATTAAGAATGTTCTTGAGGGAAACGATACATTTGTTTTAATGCCTACAGGGGGAGGAAAGTCACTTTGTTATCAGCTTCCTGCTGTTATTTTACCGGGCACGGCTGTTATTATCTCTCCGCTAATTGCCCTGATGAAGAATCAGGTGGATGCTATGCGTAACTTCAGTGAGGATGATGGTGTGGCGCATTTTATGAACTCATCGCTTACAAAAGCAGCCATACAGCAGGTTAAGACAGATGTGCTGAACAAAAAAACAAAATTGCTCTATGTTGCTCCGGAATCATTGACAAAAGAAGAGAATATTGAATTCCTGAAGCAGGTTGACGTTTCTTTCTATGCAGTCGACGAGGCACACTGTATTTCTGAGTGGGGACATGATTTCAGACCTGAGTACCGCAGGATCAGACCAATAATCACCGAAATAGGCAAAGCTCCGGTTATTGCCTTAACCGCTACGGCAACACCAAAAGTTCAGCATGATATCCAGAAAAATCTTGGGATGCTGGAAGCTCATGTGTTTAAATCCTCATTCAACCGTCCCAACCTGTTTTATGAAGTAAGGCCGAAGAAGAGCGCAACAAAAGAGATCATAAAAATATTAAAGAATAACTCCGGGAAGTCGGCAATAATTTATTGCCTCAGTCGTAAAAAGGTTGAAGAGCTTGCCGAGACCCTTCTGGTAAACGGCATCAAGGCGCTGGCCTATCATGCCGGTATGGATGCGGCTACCAGGGCTGCAAATCAGGATAAGTTCCTGATGGAGGAGGTGGATGTGATAGTTGCTACCATAGCTTTCGGCATGGGAATCGATAAGCCTGATGTGCGCTTGGTCATCCATTACGATATTCCCAAGAGTCTGGAAGGATATTATCAGGAGACAGGTCGCGCAGGTCGTGACGGGGGCGAGGGCAGATGTATCGCTTTTTACAGTTACAAGGATATTCAGAAACTGGAGAAATTCATGCAGGGTAAACCTCTTGCCGAGCAGGAGATAGGTAAACAGTTATTACTTGAAACCGTTGCCTATGCCGAATCATCTTTGTGCCGCAGAAAAGTTTTGCTGCACTATTTTGGTGAAAAATATACTGAAGAAAATTGCGAGACATGCGATAACTGTGTTAATCCCAAAGAGCTTTTCGAAGGGAAAGATAGTATTGTGCAGGTATTGAAAATGGTGCTCGATCTTAAAGAAAAATTCAAGGCCGATCATGTTATCAGTGTTCTTACCGGGCATGCTAACTCTGCAGTCAAGTCGTACAAACATCATCAGCTTGAATCTTTCGGCTCGGGTAGCGAACATGATGAGAAATACTGGAATGCCATAATCCGTCAGGCACTGGTTAGCGGATTACTGGATAAGGATATTGAGAATTACGGCCTGTTGAAGGTGAGTGAAAAAGGACATGAATACCTGAAGAACCCGACCTCCATAATGCTGGCCAAAGACCATGATTATGATGCCATTGAGGAAGAGTCGGTTACGGGAGGAACAGCTGCTCTTGACAATGAACTGTTCAGTATGCTGAAAGATCTGAGAAAAGAACTTTCGCGAAAACTGAATCTGCCACCATTTGTTATTTTCCAGGATCCATCGCTTGAGGCGATGTCGACCTATTATCCAGTCACCATTGAGGAACTTCAGAATATTCCGGGTGTGGGAACAGGTAAGGCCAAGCGGTTCGGTAAAGAGTTTGTTTCTCTTATCGGAAAGCACGTAAAAGAGAATGAGATAGACCGTCCGATGGATATGGTTGTGAAATCAGTAGCCAACAAGTCGAAACTTAAGATCTCCATAATTCAAAGTATAGATCGTAAAATGTCGCTGGATGACATTGCCGACTCAAAAGGTCTTGAGATGATCGATCTGCTGAAAGAGATAGAATCGATAGTTTACTCGGG
>JAOZOF010000312.1 GCA_029933425.1 Marinilabiliaceae bacterium | reverse complement strand
TTGACTCTTCAACATTTAATGCATTTGCACCGGTATAAGTTCCCCTGACCTGAACAATTGGAGGTGTGAGGTTTGGATATTGCTCGATGGGCAGGCCAATGAGCGAAACGACACCGACGATCACAATCACAATGGCAATTACCATGGCAACAATGGGGCGGTGGACGAAGAAATTTCCTTTGTTTTCAGCCATGATTATTCGTCTTGCAGGTTTGATTTGCTTTTAAATTCGGTTATTTGCGGTATGACTTTCATTCCGGAACCCACCTTCTGGAGGGCATCAATTACGACCATTTCTCCCGGCTGGAGACCTTCTTTTACTATCCACATATCGCCAATGCCCGTACCGATAACAATTTGTTTGTTTTCAACAATACTGTCAGGGGTAACAACATAAACCGAATATTCTCCCTGTATTTCCTTTATGCAACGTTGCGGCAGGGCAATAACTTTTTTCTCCACATGTTTTATCTTAACTTTCGCATACTGCCCGGGTCTTACAAGAAGATTGGGATTAGGGAAAGATGCCTGAATGAGCATGGCACCTGTGTTGGGATCAACCCCGCGGTCAATGAAATCGACACGTCCTTTGTATTTATGTAATGAACCGTCGGACAGAACAAGCTGAAGATTATTTTCATTTTCTGATGAAGATCCTTGTACTGTAGAATCCTGACTAATCATAAATCTGGCAAGTTTAAGGTATTGGTTTTCTGATATAAAGAATTCCACATGTATCTTATCGATACGGGAAACAGTATTAAGTATTACCGGGTTTGGATCCCTGCCTACAAATTCTCCAACCTTAGCCTGTGTTTTTCCTATAATACCGTTAATAGGTGATTTTATCCTTGTGTAGCTTAGTTTTATCTTTGCCAGCCTGAGGTTTGCCTCCGATGCCTCAACAGCTGCCTGGGTGGCTTCATATTGAGCCTTGACAGCATCATAATCACTCTTACTCACCGCATTGGTCTTCACAAGCGGCTTGTACCGGTTATATTCGGCTTCAGCCTTTACCAGCATTGTTTTTGCTTCGGCCACGTCACTCTGTCTTGCCGCAACTTCCGCCTCAAACGGCTGGGAATCGATGGTGTAAAGAAGTTGTCCTTTTTTTACCGCTAAGCCTTCTTTAAAGTGAATTCCTTCAAGATAACCTTCTACTCTTGCACGGATAGGAATATCCTTAAAACCGTACACCTGTCCTACGAACAGAGAGTACATTGGCAAATTCATTTTTTCAACCTTGATCACAGGAACCTTTTGCGGGGGTGCCTGTTTTTGTTTATTTCCGTTACAGGAAGTCATGACTGCCACAATAAGCAGTAAAACGGGAAGAAGTTTCATAAATTACAGATTAAGTTTCTTTTTACATTTATATAAATTTAACAGATTCTTTAATAGAATTGTTCTTGATCTTTGATTTTATTGCTATTAAAAGGCCATTATGAAAATATTTTTCCACGGAACCTTAATGCATACATATATTTTATTCCCGATCAAAAAAAGCTGAAATTCAGGATTCTAAGCACAGGATAGAACATGAAATTCACTACAAGCAAAGACAAAAAGCCGGAATAGGATGCCTTTACCAAAAAACATCAGTTCACCTTACGAACCTTTAATTTATAGTCCGGAGTAAAATTCAAAATGAACAGACCGGTATTGTACATACCCCCCCAGTTGGAGATATGCTTAAATTTGAAATTCGATTGTATTAAATACACTTTGTAATCATCAAGACAGTATTCAAAGTTCTTTCCGTAGGTTTTTAGCGCATTGATGAAATAATACGTCACATCGTACCCCCACACACCATATCGGCTGAAATTCGATCTTACACTTGCTTTCTGAAAATACGGTGAGATGGCCATAGGTTCGGTGTAATACCATGCCCTGTACTTTTCGATGAATGCAAGAGTTTGAGGATCGTTGTAATCCATCCTGTAGTATGAAAAAACATGTCCGTTGAGCTGATGAACATCCTCAGGCTTCAATGACTGGAATCTCAGCCAGTCGGGCAATCCCCACAAAGTGACATTTATCCTTTTGTTCCTCGTTATACCTGCAATGGTAGTAACGATACTGCTTACATAGGCTTCATTCTTCGAGGGTATGATAACAACATTATCGGCATCTTTAATGAACAGCTCTTCCAGTCCGTTAAGCTCTCCCTGAATAAATTTGTATTCAACATAGTCGGGCTGAACACCACTTTGAAAACTGTTCCAGAAAATCTTCTCCTTCAACTCTCTGCTAAACTGTTTTTCATAATCTGAGTTATCTTTTGTACGGATCACAATGATCCTCTTGCCCTGAGTGTTCTTAAGGATCTCATTCTCCATTGTTTCAAAAAGTAACGTATCAACAGGACTTACCTGAAACATCCCGGGATTAGTCGTCAGTTCCGGATTGATGGTTGAGAACGGATATACCAGTTTTATGTCATGTAGTTTTGCGAAATCGGAAACGGGTCGCAGGTTAATTGCAAATGCCGGACCAAATATCATATCCAGGTCTGCCACTTCTGGCTTCAGCAAAATATCCTTGATCTTATCCGTTGAATCGCTGTGAGTATCGTAAACAAACAGTTCAATGTTCGTATCCTCTTTTTTCAAAGTATCGAGAGCCAACAGCATACCTTCGTAAAACTCAACAAACACCTTTGATTTATTGGAAATGATCTTTTCTTCTCTTTCTTTTTGGACCTCTTCGCCGTTGTCATCCTCTTCTGTAATGATATTTACCTTCTTGCTGTCCCATACATCAAAAGGAAGGAAAAGACCTATTTTCAACACAGGTCGGGTCAGGGAGTAGTTGTACGAAATACAGTCGGCATAGGCAATGCTGTCTTTCACTGCTTTTGGTACGGGAGCTTCTGCCTTTTTTGCTTCCTCTTCTTTCTGTTTGTAAACCTGCTCAAACCAGTTCTGTGTCGGAATCCTGATCCTTGTTCCTTTTTTCAGACGCGACAGGTCGAGAGTGGAGTTTACTTTTCTGAGAATATCAACATCGATGTTATACTTTCGCGATATGGAATAAAGCGTTTCTTTACGTCTTACCTTGTGTAGTGTAAAAAGAGGACCCTGTTTAACAGGTTCCTGAACCTTTTCTTTGATGCTCGATTTAGGTATCCGAAGCATGTAACCCACAGGAAGGTCATTGGCATCGATACCCTTATTGGCATCTTTTACATCCTGAACATTAGCATGAAGTTTTTTCGAAATGCTGTAAAGTGTCTCTCCCGGCAAAATCCTGTAATATTCGTATTCACTGTCTTCAAGATTCTCCTGCTCAGCTGTCACCGGTGTTGTTGGTGATTGAGCTATTACATTTTCTTCTTTTACTGGTTTTTCAACAGGTATCCTTAAAACAGAGCCTATTGTCATCATACCGCTTTTTAGAGCCGGATTGGCATCAATGATAGCCTGTTGCGAAACATGATAATTCTTCGACAGTCCGTAAAGCGTTTCCTTTGGTCTGACCTTGTGCATCACAAATTTACCTTTTTGTGAATCAGAGGTGCTTTTAACGATCTTATCGACAGGTATCTTGATTATTGTTCCTTCTATCAGTTTTTGTCTGCTTCCCGGATTGTTATCGTAGATAACCTCTTTGGGAACATGATATTTTTGTGAGATGTAAAATACTGTTTGCCCCTTCTCTACTGTGTGATAAATGTATTTTTCCGATCCTTTCAGTTCCTGCTCATTACTGTTACGTCCCGAAATAACAGGTATTCTGATAAGCTGCCCTGCCTTTAGTCCGTTTGTGATCTCAGGATTGGCCTCTACTATCTCTTTTTGCGATACGCCGAAGGTCTTGCTTATCCTGTACAATCCCTCACCGCTCTGCACCTTGTACAGATAGTAGGTCTTACCGTTTATGATGATCTTTGAACTTGTTACCTGGGCATCGGATAAAGTAATGAAGAACAGGCTGATGGAAATGATAAAGAACAACCGGCTCAGCACTTTTATGTTATTTCTTAAAATATATCTCATTGAACGGAAATGATCAGTGTAAATGTTTGTCAAAAGTAAAAAAACAGAACATACCAAACAAATATACTATGCTAATAAAAATATCGGATGTGAA
>JAOZOF010000311.1 GCA_029933425.1 Marinilabiliaceae bacterium | reverse complement strand
AAACCTTTATAAGTAGTTCCATCGGAGTTAAGAAGATAAATGTGGTGGCCGTCTTTTTCCAATAATCCGAATTTGAAATTATTCGAAGCAAACTTGTATCGGTCTACGGTTAGCGACATTACATTGCTGAATGATTTGCTTACCAGTTCTTTTCCTGAAGTGTCAAAGATCTTAAACTTATCAGGCAAAATAAAAACATACCGGTACGAACCGTCCTGAGCAAAATGAGTAAATCCGAATTCATCGGTTTCAGGCAAAACTTTTAATATTTTTGTCTTCCCGGTCGGGATGTCAATTGCAATTATTTCTGCTTTGGGTGATGCTGTTATTAACCTGCACCTGGCAGTATTTCTACCTTCGATATAAAAAATGCTGTTTACAGATGCAGTAATGTGTTTGTCGGTTTTTACACGGGCATTCCCTCTTCTGTTTAAAATGTATATTTTACGATCATCGGAAAAAACAATATAGTCCTTGGAATTACTCCTGAAATGTTGAACAGGTTGTGTGACAAGGCCTTCCGTTCTATTGAATTCCCATCCGGTGATACTGTTGCCTTTCTTATCGAATAAACGGACCTTTTTATCTGCTGTTGCCAGGAAAATCCGGTAATTTTTATTGTTCTCGTAATCCATGACCGCTATTCCATTGGTGGCTTTTGACGGAAGAGTTAAGGGGTATCTGTCAACATTGTTACCGTTTCGGTCCAGAAGATAGATCTTGTTTTTTGTATTAAAAATATACTGAAGTTTGTTGTTCCTGTAATAATCTATTTGTTGAATAGTGCCGAGTATTTTACCGTCGAGTGGTTTTTTCCAAAGCAATCGTCCGGAGTTGTTTAGCAAGTATAAATTGAACTTTGCATCCTGAACCATTAATTCTTTTTCGTTTGTGTAATGGTTTTTTACAAGCACCGGTTTGTTTATCACTGTGGAATCAAGGAGGCTTTGCCAAACTGTCTGGGGTTCATTTTCCCTTGACGGCCGGTAGTTAGCATAGATGTTTGTGTAAAGCAAACCCCCGGTTGATGATATCTGTATTCCTCCCGCATAAAATTTTGCCAGTTTTTCGTATTGTAATTGTGAAAATTCGATATACTCTCCTTTTAAAATATCTTTCAGATACCCGGCCAGGAAGGGAATCTCGCTGTACAGGAAAAGATTTTCACGAACGGAAAAATTTTCTCTGAAACTGGCAAAGATTTTTTTATTCGAAAGAGTTTTTTTCAGTACGTTGGCATACAGAAAATCCTGTAAAGATCTGATGTTGTCGGAAAAGATTATGTAATTATCATGTAAAGCAAAAAATTTTTGGGGAACATGCGGAAAGAACCAATGAAATATGTGGGTTAACAAATCTTGGGGCAATCCCCGGTATATCGGGAAAGAAGTATCGCTGTCAACTCTGTATATTCGCAAAGGCGAAGTGCTGACATTCAAGGCCTTTAAAAGTTTAAACATCTTGTCAAGAGTAAAAGATCTGCCTCTTGTCTCTAATACAAGAAAAGAGTTGTTGATTTGATCTTTAGCCCCGGTATCAGTAAAGACGAGTGCCATTTCTTCCTTGGTGAAAGAGAATATCTCTTTGTCGATGTCGATATGATACTTTTGTTTTATTTTATTTAATTTAGTCTTGTATTTTAGTTCTGATCCGTTGTCTTTAAGGTATTTAATGAAGCGTCTGTGGAACTCTTCGCTTGATTCAAGGCTGTAAGACATAAAAAGCCTGGTGTTTGAAGGCAGGATTTTTGAAATTTCAGAAGCCTGAGGTCGCATTCCTGCAAATAGTTCGTTTATCAGATTTTTTCGTTCTCCGGCAATAAATCCGTTAAGTTCTATCTCTTTAGGTTTAATATCTACGTCCAGTTCTGCCCAAAGCGAATTATTTCTTTTAAAAACAGCAGGTTGTTTTTTCCCATCCTTAGTAATGGTATTCATTATTCCGGGAACAGCTGAAAAATTGATGTATAAATTTGCCGGACTATTTTTGCTGCTCGTTTTGTAGATCTTTGAGAATGCAGAATTGGAAAGCAAGGAAATACCTGATTGTATCTGGCGGATGGAACTTTCAACCATCAAATTGGAATAACTCCCGATTATGAGACCTTGAAATACTGAGATGTAAAAAGGTTCTTTTTTCCCCGGTTTTTGTACTGAATAGATCAAAGAAGCATCATACTCTTTTGACCGGACTATGAATCCGTCAGCTTTTAAACCTTTTATCCAGTCTGCAATTTTATTTTCTTCAGCTTTATTTTCGGATGTGGTTGTCAGTAGAGCTTCGATGTTATCCTTTCCCTGAAGATGAAATGAGATATAAAGTTGCTTATCCTTGATCTTGTTAAAAACAGGAGTGTTAAATAACTGAAGGGAGTCTATTTTTTTTGCAAGATTATAAGTCTTCGAAGTGAGGGAGAATACAGTTAATTCACTTTTGAAATCAATTTCTTTTAAGATCAGGTCTGAGAATTCTGCAATGTTTGATATGTGAATGATAATGCCGGCATTTACAGGGATTCCTTTAACAGCATCATTATTCTTGTAATGGCGGTTGATTTGTAAGAAATAGTATACTCCTGCAAGGATTATGATCAAAAAAAATATTGAAACCCAGAAAATTCCTTTTTTCATTGCGGATTAAGTACAATAATTAATATTACTCAAAACTAACAGAGTAAAATCAAAAAACAAAACCACATCAATTAACTACCAGAATTTTTGTCGTTGATTTTTCTGTTCCGTCTTCATTTGAAACAAAAACTATATAAACCCCTGTTTTGACTTTTTCACCATGAAGGTTTTTGCCGCTCCATACAGCTCGACCTCCAACTGACGTTGTTTGGAAAACCAGATTCCCGCTGACGTCAACAATTTTTATTGTTGAGTTTTCCATAAGACCTGTGATTATTATATCGCCGGAATAATTTTCTCTTACGGGATTTGGATAAGCATAAATTTTATTATACGATGTATTTCCCTCTGTTGCTAATGCTTTATAAGAAACCATTCCGATATCGGTGCCGATAAAAACTTCTCCTGTTTCCGGATTGATTGCAACGCTATTGATGTGATTTGAGATCAATGGACTGTTATCCGTATTAAAAGAATGAATTGTTTTTGTCCCATCTTCAGAAACAAGGAAAAGTCCTGAATTTGCAGTTCCGAGCCATTTCCTGTTCCCACCGTCAACGGCAATGGCTGTCACGTTTTCATTTTCCAGAAGATAATCAGCAAGATTACTACCGTCATTGCGGGGAACTTTGATTCTGCTTGCAACAGGTTTTTCTTCATCAAAAATTGCATAGGGACGATAATAGACCAAAATACCTTTGTCTGTTCCCACCCAAATATAACCGTTTTTATCTTCGGCAAGAAAATAAACTCTGCTTGTTATCTCTTCTCCGTTCTCATCCCAGATCTTTAACTGACCGGCATTGCGGGGGTCGGAATCTGATGAAGGAGAGAGAGCACACCGGTACCGGTCATCACTTTGATCTTCGATAGTGCTGTTGACATTAAATATAAACAATCCGGCTAATCCTGTTCGAGGAATAACCATCCAAAAATTATCATCTTTTGTAATTAATATTTGTCCCATTGAATGAAGCCCACGAAGTGGATTGTAAGTGTACTGAATCCATTTGTCATCACTCGTTTTCAGAACAAGGCCATAATTTACACTTCCATTGTTCATCCAAGTATTTAAATTTTTGTCAATAGCAATGCCGCCAACTCTGACATAATATTGAGGCCCTGTGTTAAAAACATTCTGTAAGCCACTGTTGTATTGATTGTAATTGTTAATCAATTGGCCGGCATTTATTTCAAAAACTCCTGTTCCCCACGAACAAATGAACGCATGTTCAGGTTGAGAAGGATCAATAGCGATCCTTAGAAAGTCTCTCCAGTCTTTTTGATTTGAAATGCTATCATTTCTCTTAAAACCATTCCATGCAATACCGTTATAATAGGAATATTCACCGGGTTGATTCAAATTATTCCAGGAAGTACTTATTCCTCCGGCAGTAACATATAACCCTGCGTTTGATGCTGCAATGTTAAACACATTATTAGACATAGGTCCGTCGGGATAATAGAAC
>JAOZOF010000310.1 GCA_029933425.1 Marinilabiliaceae bacterium | reverse complement strand
TCGCGGTTTTCATGCGTCTTGGTTCCGATTACCAGGATAATTACTATGAATATGAAATACCGGTAAAGATCACTCCTGCGGGAATGTACAATAACAACAACACCGACGATCGGTATGCCGTATGGCCTGCCGAGAACGACTTTGATATTCCTCTTGAGCTTTTCCAAAGGGTAAAACTCAAGCGTAACGATAAAAAACGGGAAGAAGGTTCAACCATAACATACAGCGATGTGTTCACTTATCCCGACCCCGAAAAGCCTAACAACACTGTTAAGATCAAAGGTAACCCTAACCTCAGTAATGTGAAAACGATCATGCTCGGTGTGAAAACAAGGGCTGCCGGAAGCAGATCGATCGAGATTTGGTTCAATGAATTGCGTCTCAGCGATTTCAACGAAGAAGGAGGTTGGGCTGCCAATGCCCGTATGTCGGTTAAACTTGCCGATCTTGGTAATGTGTCAATAGCAGGTAAGACCAATTCAATAGGTTTTGGAAGTATTGAGAAAAGTGTTTCGCAAAGAGCGATCGACGATCTTAGTCAGTATGATATATCCACTAATCTGGAGATGGGGAAACTGCTTGGTCCTAATTCACCGCTGTCAGTACCTTTCTATTTCGGATATTCAAAATCATTGGTCAATCCGAAATATTATCCGCTCGATCCTGACATTCCGTTAAAAGTAGCCCTTGATAATGCTCCTGATGCAAAATCACGGGATTCCATAAAATTCAATTCTCAAAATCTGATCAAAAGAAAAAGTATAAATCTCACCAATGTTAAAATAAAGCAGAAAGGAAATAAATCAAGCATAATATCTCCTTCTAATATTTCGGCGTCATACTCTCATAACTCTGTCACCATGAGGGATCAGAATACCGCATACTCTGAAAGCAAAGATTACCGCGGAGTTCTTGGATACAACTATACGGGCAGACCGAAGGCAGTGGAACCGTTCAAGAAATCATCAGCCATGAAAGGAAAGGCCATGAGGCCGATCCGTGACTTTAATTTTTATTACCTGCCTACACAACTATCGTACAGGTGGGAAATAATAAGGCTGTACCGTGAGGTGAAACTCAGGAACAATACGAACACTTCGAACATACCTGTCACCGTACAAAAGGATTTTGACTGGAACAGGTATTTTGATCTCCGGTATAATCTTACGAAATCATTAAAGCTGAATTTCAGAACGATCACAAATGCAAGGATCGATGAGCCTGAAGGTATTGTTGACAAAGACAGGGATCCTGACGGCTATTATAAATGGAGAGACGAGGTCTGGAGTCGTATTTTCAACATGGGGAGAACAACTTCTTATCAACAGAATTTTGATGTCAGTTATACTATCCCCATAAATAAATTCCCGATGCTTGAATGGGTCTCGGCCAATGTTCAGTATCGTGGTATGTATAACTGGAGTGCTGCTGCGTTGGGGCAGGTCAATCTGGGGAATATGATCCGAAACTCAAATACTATGCAGGGTGGCGGACAAGTGAACATGCTGACACTTTACAATAAATGGGGATATCTGAAGGACCTTAACAGAAAGTATCGATCGGGTCGTTCGGGCAGAAGATCAACAGGGCCGAAAACTGTGCGTTACAATAAGCAGGGGATTGATCTGGAAGAAGGAAAGCCGGTAACTGTCAATCATAAATTAAAGACTGAGGATGTTTCTGTAAGATTCTTCGACAGCAAAGGAAGACCTGTAAAAGGTATTACGAAAACCGTGGGTAAGAACAAGGTTGAGTTCATACCCGAAAAAACAAGTAAAGGTTCAAGGGTCCTGATAACAGGTAAAGTAACCGAGAGTAAAAATCCTTTTAAAACGATCCTCGATTACACAATGCTGCTTGTTACCTCGTTCAAGAACGGAAGCGTATCGTACAGTGAGAATAACGGAACTATTCTGCCGGGATACAACCAGACTGCCAAGATAATGGGTTTTGCCCCGGGAATGACGGCCCCGGGATTCCCGTTCGCTTTCGGATGGCAAGACAGGAATTTTGCATGGAAAGCAATAAACAATAACTGGATCACACAGGACTCTTCCCTGTATAAGCCGTACACTATGGCACACACTCAGGATTTTTCAGCCAAAGTGACCTTTGAGATCCTGCGTGGTCTTCGTATCGATCTGAATGCGGACAGAAGATATTCAAACAATCTGGGGGAATATTATCTGTACAACAATCTGGATGATAAATGGGGTGTTTACAATACAATGGAAAGAGGAAACTTTTCAATGAGCTATAATATTATCGGTACATCTTTCTGGAAAGTGGGAAAAACAGGAGTGTTATCATCTCAGGCATTTGATGATTTTCTTGCTAACAGGGCGATCATTTCCGAAAGACTGGGTAATGAAAGGGCAGGAGTGAGCGATCCTACGAACGGAGATCAACCATACGATCCGAATCCCGGACCTGGCGGTGCCGACGGATACAGCGTCTATTCGCAGGATGTTATGGTGCCTGCATTCCTTGCTGCATATTCAAACAGTGACCCGAATAAGATATCTCTTAACGTAATACCTCCAATGTCGAAAATGAGACCTAACTGGAGAGTGACCTATGACGGATTGTCACGAATCAAAGCATTTAAAAAGATATTCCGGTCCTTTGATATTTCAACTGCGTACCGGTCGGTATACAATGTAGGTTCGTTCATTACTAACAACTACTGGAATACCGAAGGTCTTGTCTCTGACGGCTTCTCTTTCGTGAGAAATGCACAGGGTGATTTTGTGCCTCAGTTCGACGTGAACATTGTTACCATAACTGAGCAGTTCGCTCCGTTGATCGCATTTAATATCTCGTGGGTCAACAGTCTGACCACAAATCTTGAAATGAGGAAAACAAGAGCTCTGAGTCTCAGTCTCACCAATAATCAAATGATAGAGAACTACAGCAATGAATATGTAATAGGTGTTGGTTACAGGTTCGATAAGATGAACCTTTTCCTGAACAACAAAAAAATGAGCAGTGACCTGAACCTTCGTGTCGATTTCACTATACGTGATAATATGTCGATAATACGAAGGATAGCAGAAAGTGTTAATCAGCTTACTGCAGGGATGCGTGTTACTTCAGTAAAGGTAATGGCAGATTATGCCCTCAGCAGTCGCTTTAATATGCAGTTGTTCTATGATACTAATATCAATAAACCGTATATCTCAACAACATTCCCGATAACCAACAGTAACTACGGAGTAAGCTTCAGGTTCACGCTGACGCAGTAATGTCTGTGGCGACTGAGAAAGTGAGGGATTTTCCACGAATGATGCGAATGGACGTAAATTTTCTGAGAAATTGAGGAATTAAAAAACCTTAGTATAAAACGACACCAAATCATGAAGACCTTATTACCTTATTTTGTGAATTGAACACCAAGGGTTTCGCTTCAAGCGAAACCCTCGGTTGCTGTTACTAATTTTTTTTTATGATAAAACCCTGCACGCGATTCCAGTTTGCTTCCGCGGCGATTTTTTGTCTCAACTACTGTTTTGAAATGCAAGTGTCTTTTCTGTTCATGTTCACATCAAAAGACATTACCGTTTTAGAACTGATACATGAGTTTTAATCCGGCCCTGAAATAATTAAATCCTCCTACAGTATACCTCATTTCAGGTGAAAAAGACAGAGATTCTCCAAGGTTGAATCTGTAACCCAGTCCCATATTAAATCCAAATTCAGTTGTCGAAGCTGTAATAGCGCCGATATTTCCTACACCATCGATATACAGATCGGGAATATGAACGCCAATAATGTTAATATTCAACCCAAGAAGAGGGTATAAACCAAAGTTGAAGAAATAATTCCCATCGAAATCAAATGACGAAAATGTTAACATGTTGTGTTTGAAAAAATAGGTAAAATCAACTTCTGCAGCCCAGTTCTCAGAGAAATCATATCCGGTATTTATCGAAATACCGACATTGTTAATTTCGTTTGCATAAGCTAAACCTCCTCCAACTTTAAATTGAGCATTCACATTTGAAGATGTAAATAATAAAAATGCCACAAGTGCAATAAACATGGATCTTTTCATGGTCTTTTCGGTTTTAGGTTAAAAAAGTGTTTAATTAATGAATTAAAGAT
>JAOZOF010000003.1:28795-42039 GCA_029933425.1 Marinilabiliaceae bacterium | reverse complement strand
TCTGCTATCTTGCTCTCCTCTGCCTGTGACTGCTCGATGGAAGCGCCTTTTACTTTCAGAAGTTCAAGGGTGCGTTCGTGTGTGGCTTTAAGATTGTTCAGAGTGCTCTCGGCAGCAACTATCTGCGATTTCACACTGCTGATGTTACTCATAACCGATGTGTTGTCGATACGGGCCACCACCTCATCTTTTTTTACATTGCTTCCGCTGGGGCGGATGTAATCGACCCTGCCCGGTATCCTTGCCGACAGCTTTACATCCTTGTCGTTTTGTGTAAGCGCCAGCGAAGGCAGTGTGAGAGTAGCTTCTGTCAGCCGGGGAACTACCGCAGAAACAATGATCGAATAATCCTTAGGTGCCGGCATCGCTGCCTCGGTACGACGTGTGTGTGCAATTTTCAAAATTGCTGCGATAACCACAACCACGATTATCACAATTGTCCAGAGTGTTTTTTTATGTGCTTTCATTGTTTTATGTTTTTGGAGCCCCCTCCCGACCTCCCCCTGAAGGGGAGGAGTTAGGGGTATTCGTTAATTTATAAGTAAATTTTTCTCTCCCCCTATTTAGGGGGCCTGCCTGCCGTCAGGCAGGGAGCCGGAGGGGGGCTTTCTTACTTCACCATCTCCTCAATGCTGTTACCGTATATCACGGCCAGCTTCATCAGAGTCTGCCACCGTTGGGCTTCTGTCTGATACAGCTTTGAGCGTTCCATCAACAGGTCATCCTCATACTTCAGATAATCCTCTGTTGACATGCGGTCGGACTCGTAAGCCACCTTTGCTATCTTCAGGAGTTCCTCCTTATCCTTTACACTTTTTTTATACAGCTCGTTTGAGTTGTTCAGCAGTGCAAGAGTCTTTTCCAACTGCTCTGCCTGAGCGGTAAATTCAAGGCGCATTTTAGCAAGATCATTCTCACTCTCTTCAAACTCTATCTTGCTCATCTTGATCTTTGAATACTGCGACTTCTCGAAAATGGGAATCTTAAGAGTGACTCCGACAGTTCCATAATCTTCGTTCACTCCCTGGTCAGGCAGATTGTACGATTTTGCATAGTTGTATGTGTACATGCCGTGCAGAACGAGTGCCGGGTAGAGCATCTCCTTTTGGGCCCTTACTCCGAGCTTCATTGCATCTGCCTTTTTTTGCAATGGCTCAAGAACTTTGAGTTCACCGTTCTCATAGGTGCCTGTTTGCGTCATGTCAAGCGGTTTGTTCAGTTTTACGTTCGTAAGTGAATAAACGGCCGATATGATCTTTGCCCTGTTCTGAGCTATCTGATTCCGCATAATGTCAACCTCATTGATCCCTGTGTTGATCTTCAGCAGGGCAGATTCAGGAAGCCGCCCGTTGTTTACCTTGATCTGAACAAACTCTTTGGTTTTCATAAGTGACTCTTTTTTCTTTGTCAAAGCCTCATTCAGTGCATCGATGTACAGAAGATTAGCGTTTGAACTTACTATCACTGCTTCATTTTTCAACAGATCGATGTTCTTTTTTGCCTCAGCTGACTGGTACATCTTTTTGGCTTTGCTTGCCATGGTGTACACCGACTTTACGAATATCGGCATCGACACCGTTGCTCCTGCCCTGAAAATATTCTCGCTGAACGGCTGTGGCACAGTCTGATCCTGGACCATTTTTATCAGATCGTTCGGAGGAACAGGAACCATTCCGGTCGGGGTACTTGAGTAGTTGTAGCTTCCGAAAGCATCGATCTTAGGGAACAGTTTACCGGTCGCTATCCTTTTCCCGGCAAGGGCCCGTTCCAGTTTCAGCTCATCGGCCCTAATATGCGGATTCACCTTCAGGGAGTCGAAGAGCACACTTATGCTTTTAACCTCGTCCTGTGCCGACAGTACAAGAGGAGTGAAAAGCATTAAAAAGATAAGTTTGTACATTTTGTTACCTCCTTTTTTATATTGGTTATTTTTCATTCATGCAAGCAAGTAATTACTTATATAGTTTTCAAAAAAAACTATTTGCTTAATATTTTCAAAAGCATATCCATGTTGTGTTTACAAAAACTTTTTATATCAACATCCTCTCCTTTTAAAGCAATTTCAACATTGAGAGTAATCGGAATACCCATGTAGAGGTGAGAGAAACTGTCAGTGGAAACGGATTCATCCCATAATTGCATTGCAATCCCGTCGGAAACGATCTTTCCTACAAGCTGTCGCTGGCTTTGAAAGATGTGTGTAAGTTTCTCTTTCATGTCAACGTCGTTCTCGTATGATGCTTCTGAGAACATGAGTAATGTTATGCCTTTATTTTCTTTAAGATATGTAATGGTTTTACAAAGGTGCTTGTAAAGACGCTTCTCCGGATGTTCATTTTGCAGCGATATTTCTCTCAGCGGTTCGATGAAATCTTTTATCACATCATCCATTATCGACATTATAATATCTTTCTTTGTGCCGAAATGCCTGAATATACTGCCTTCACTTATACCAACCTCTTTAGCGATATTTTTGGTTGAAAGCTTTTTTAGTCCGCTACGGTAAATGATATCAAGAACTGCTTTTTTAATTTCTTCCTGCCTTATTTCAGTTGATTTGCGTACCATCTTATTAAATCTTAAAGTGAGTAATCACTTACAAAGATAAGTGAGTGTTATTTAAAAACAAAGTGTATCTGAAAAAATATTTATTAATTTTAGCTTTATTAACAATACGATTATGAAAAATATAATTTTAATAGTGTTTATTTCTATTATGGCCTGTTCATCTCCGGGACATAAAAAGGATCGGACAAAAAGCCGGGGAATGGCCTTGAAACCCGGTGTTGTTTATGATAGTCTGAAATGTAAGAATGATCCTACCATCGGGTATTCCCTCTATTTGCCAAAGGAATACGTTGGCTCCGGGAAAAGCTTCCCTGTGATATTTTTTTTCGATGCTCACAAGCGGGGAACATTACCGGTAAAAAAATACAAAGACCTTGCCGACAGATATGGGATCATTTTTGTCGGCTCGAACAGTTCAGAGAACGGCCAGCAACATAGTTTGTCAGCCGGGATTGTAAGTTTTACAATTAATGATGTGAAAAAGAGGTTCAATATTGACGAAATGAATATTTATACTGCCGGCTTTTCGGGAGGTGCGAGAGTGGCTGTCAGAGCAGCATTGTCAGGAGGCTACTTAATAAGCGGAGTCATAGGCTGTGCTGCAGGTTTACCGAATGTTCAGAATTTTGCAGGGATGAACTTCAGATGGGTTGGTGTTGTCGGTAACAAAGATTTCAATTATCTGGAACTTGTACATGTTAACCACCAGCTTAAAACTTTTGGTTTCGATAGTCATCTGCTTGTTTTTGATGGAAAACACAAGTGGCCGCCTGTTGAGGTCTTTGATGAAGCGCTGAATATTCTTTTTGGTGGAAAGACGGGTGAATTTGTCGATGATCCGGTACTGCGAAAGTTGGAGAATAAAGAGTTTACTGAACGGCAGTCTCTTGCAAATGCGATCCAAAGTAAGGATAAGGGTATGTCGTGGTGGAATGAAAAGATCTCATCTATTGAAAACAGTTCGCATAAAGCTTCATCTGAAGCAGAAAGGCTGATGAATGCCCGTCTACTGAGTTTTATGAGCATGGTGTCATTTATGTATGCCAACAGTGCCATTCAACAGAACCAGCCTGAGGCCGCGAAGAAATATCTTGCCATTTACGAAAAGGTCGATCCTGAAAATCCTGATGTTTACTTTCTGAAGGCTGAATACTTCATACTTACCGGAAAAACTAAAAAAGCATTGGAAATGTTAGAAAGATCTGCAGATTTCGGTTATGCAGATACAGAAAAGCTACTATCCGACAAATTCTTTACGACCGTAAAAAACACTTCAGAATTCAAAAGTGTCACAACAAAAGTTATTAAAAACATAGAGAAGTAATGATGTAAGATGCATTAAATCAATAAGAAGGAAAAATACTCAATATAATGAGTAAAAATACTCAATAAAATGAGGAAATATAATAGATATATTGAGGAAAATTACTCATCATAATGAGAAATATTTGACATATTAGCTTGAATTACATAAATTTGTTTTTATGAAATTCAAAAGAGTTTACCTTAAAGAATTGAGTAAGAGGATTTCTGCACCGCGGAAGTTCATTCAGGCATTGACCGGCCCGAGACAGATAGGGAAGACTACTCTTGTGAAACAATTTACAAATAGTACCGATATTCTGTTTCTTTATGTTTCGGCTGATGAGTCGCATGGAATGACAAATGTGTGGATCGAACAAATGTGGGAGACAGCAAGGATCAGGCTTAAGAATTCTCAGGAGAAAGAGTTCATCCTCATTATTGATGAGATACAAAAAATAAAGGGCTGGAGTGATACTGTTAAATTTTTATGGGATGCCGATACATTCAACAATGTTAACCTGAAAGTGATATTGCTTGGCTCATCCGGTTTGATGCTTCAGGAGGGGTTACATGAGTCATTGGCCGGCAGGTATGAGTTGATAGAGATGCAGCATTGGAGCTTCACCGAAATGAACCAATGTTTCGGGATCTCGGAGGAAGAGTATGCCTGGTTTGGCGGTTATCCCGGGTCGGTGAGTTTTATGAATGAAGAGGAACGATGGAAGGACTACATTCGTAATTCTCTAATAGAAGCAACTATCTCGAAAGACGTTTTGATGCTTACAAGGATCGATAAGCCGGCTTTGATGCGTCAGGTTTTTGAACTTGGAGTTGTTTACACTTCAAAAATTCTGTCATTCAGCAAGATGCTCGGGCAGCTTCAGGATGCAGGTAATACTACAACAATATCTCATTACCTTAAGCTCCTTGATGTTGCTGGACTGCTGACAGGAATACAAAAGTTTTACGCTGAAAAATATCGTGAACGTTCCTCTTCGCCCAAGTGGCAGGTTAAAAATACGGCGTTGTATTCGGCTTTGCTGCCGACTACCTTTGAGCAGGTGCTGATGGATCCGGTGCAATGGGGGCAGGTGATTGAATCAGCCATTGGGGCACATCTTGTTAACATGTCGAAGGCAGGAAAGTATGAGGTTTTTTACTGGCGTCATAAAAACGAAGAGGTTGATTTTGTATTGCGCAAAGATGATGCTGTAATAGGTATTGAGGTTAAAAGCGGGCTCACAAAGCCGACAAAAGGAATGGCAACTTTTAAAGAGAAGTTTGATCCGGATAAAGTGTTGCTTGTAGGTACATCTGGTTTGCACTGGAAAGATTTTCTGAGGATGGATCCGGCTGATTTGTTTTAAAAGCAGTAGTAGCACAGGGGAAAACTGTTAGTTGACGGTTTTCAGACTCAGGGGTGTCCCGATATTCTGGGGTTTCCTACTCATTGTTTTCAGTGTTTATGCCCGTGATTAATTATCCTCTCCTTACTGTCTTCAACTGAAAATTCCGGTTGAAGAGTAACATGATCGATCTTATGGGTTTTTAGTTTTTGTTCGGTGGTAACAAGTATTTTTTCAAAATCGCTTATATTGATATCTTCTTTCAGGTCAACATGAGCCTCAAACATGATTTCGTTATCGTTGATCTGCCAGACGTGTATGTGGTGAAGATTTTTAACTCCTTCGATATCTTCAACCTCACGTGCTATAACATTAACATCAATCTGTGAAGGGGTGAACTGCATCATGATCTTCAGGGAATCCTTAAAGATATCCCAACTCATGTACAAAAGGTAAGCAGCAATGATTATCGAAAATACGGGATCTATCCAGTAAATCTGAAAGTATTTGATCAATATTCCTCCAATCATAACAGCAATCGAAGTGAGCATATCTCCAAACAGGTGCAGGTAGGCGGACTTTATGTTCATATTTCCATGTGCATCGCCTTTTATGAAAAGAACACTAAGGCCGTTTACGATGATACTGCCGAAAGCCAGCCAGATAACAAGATTGGCGGAAACCTCAACCGGTTCAATAAATCGCATTACGGCTTCGTAAAGAATGTAAAAGGCAAGGACGATGAGTGTAGCGGAATTGATAAAAGCTGCCAGTATCTCGCTGCGTTTAAATCCGAAAGTATATTTCTCGGTAGCATCACGTCTGGCAAGTTTGTTTGCCGCATAGCTGATGAGCAGGGAAAGGACATCACTGAAATTGTGAATGGCATCAGAGATCAAAGAGATACTACCTGAGATTATTCCACCGATAAGCTCGGCTATGGTAATGCCGGCATTAAGCAGTACGGTAAAAAATAACCGTTTCCCTTTTATCTCTCCGTGATGATGGTGATCGTGTGACATTATTAAAATTTCTCCTAAGCCCCCCAAAGGGGTTAATTTTGTTGAGTAATTAAATCATTATGATTATCCTTGATCTCCCTAGTCCTAAAGGGAACAAGGACAATCAATTCGCTCCTTTTAGGGTGGAGGTAAACGAATTGATTGTGAGCATTGTTTTTATGGGTAAGCATACGGATAAGTTAAATCATTTCTTGTTAAAGAAAACAATTAATCCGGCAGGAAGTTCAGTAAACAGTGATCAAAAATATTTTTTCTTCCATTTTAGTGCCACGTTCACGAGGGCGATAAGAACCGGAACCTCTACAAGCGGGCCGATTACGGCAGCGAAAGCCTCTCCGGAGCTGATGCCGAACACGGCTACGGCTACAGCAATGGCCAGTTCGAAATTGTTGCTTGCCGACGTGAATGCGATGGTTGCGGTTTTAGGATATCCGGCTTTTATCTTTCTGCTCATGAAAAATGAGATAGCGAACATCACCACAAAATAGATGATCAGAGGTACTGCGATTATAAGCACATCAAGAGGAAGTTCGACGATCACCTCTCCTTTAAGCGAGAACATCACAAAAATAGTGAAGAGCAGCGCGATCAGAGTGAAAGGGCTGATCTTCGGGATGAATTTCTGTTCGTACCACTCTTTACTTTTAATACGTATGAGAGAAAACCGCGTAATGATACCTGCTGCGAACGGAATCCCGAGGTATATCATAACACTGTGGGCTATCTCTCCCATGGTGATGTTAACCTTGAAGGATTCGAGGCCGAACCACTGTGGCATAAGGGTAATGAAGAACCAGGCATAAACAGAAAAGAAAAGTACCTGGAAAATGCTGTTGAATGCCACGAGGCCTGCGGCATATTCCCGGTCGCCTCCGGCAAGGTCGTTCCACACTATCACCATGGCAATACACCGCGCCAGTCCGATAAGAATAAGGCCGGTCATGTATTCGGGGTAGTCGCGAAGAAAAACTATTGCAAGAAAGAACATCAGTAAAGGACCGATAATCCAGTTCTGAACCAACGATAAAGCCAGAACTTTCTTGTTCGAAAATACATCTTTCAGCTCTTCGTATTTCACTTTGGCAAGAGGGGGATACATCATCACTATCAGACCGACAGCAATTGGTATGTTGGTTGTGCCACTGCTCATCGAGTTCCAGAAATTTGCAATGTCAGGGAAGAAGTGACCTGTTGCAACAGCAGTGCCCATTGCAAGGAATATCCATAAGGTCAGATACCTGTCGAGGAATGATAATTTTTGTATTGCTTTCATTTAATTACAGTGTTAAATGGCTAAATGGTTAAAGGGTTGCATGATATGCAATTGATGAGAACTGTCAACTGCTTCCTTCGGGCTTTCAGCTCTTTACTTTTTCCTCATAAAACTTTTTAAAATCCCTGAATATCTCGTCCCGCACACGCCGGAACTCTGAAAAGACCTCTTCTTCTGTTCCTGTCGCTTCGGCCGGATCATCGAATCCGATATGAAGCTGTTGTTTTACTTCACCTGTAAATACAGGACAGGTCTCTTTAGCATTATCACAAACAGTGATCACATAATCGAAAGGTATGTCGATGAAGCTGTCCACCGTTTTCGGATAACCACTGCTGATATCGATACCTTTTTCTTTCATCACCTTTACGGCCTTCGGATGAACGGCATCTGAAGGATTCGTCCCTGCCGAGTACACTGTCATGGAATTGTCAAGTGACTTTAAAAAACCTTCTGCCATCTGGCTGCGACATGAATTTCCTGTACATAAAATAAGTATTCGCATAGAATCCTTTTTTTAAGATAAATTATTTTTCTGCACAATCCTTGCAAACACGTTTCCCGTCTTTGAGTATCGTATATTCCGAAACCACCATCTCACCGCACTCTTCACACGGGAAACTGTTAAACGAATGTACGGGCTGATTCCATTCATACTCGAAAACTTCGGAAATGTTCATTATCATCTCTGCAGGTGCATTCATCACCTTGTCAACAAGAGGCTGCACAATGTCGTCAGGCACAAGGGTGGGAGGGACTCCTTTCTCGCGGTAGTCTTTAAAAAAAGTTGTTTTCTTTGTTTGCATCATCGCCTCCGCTCTCGGCACAACACGAACTGCACGGTTTGTCTTTTTGTCGATAAGTGTCAGCCCCCATTTGCCTTTTTGTGTTTTTTCAATGTTCCCTTTGCCAAAGGTGCAGCCTGTTATCACCTGGACACCGTCAGCAAAGCAGGTTGCACAATGATTTTCTCCAAGTTCCAATATGGCATGAAGAGAGCTGTCTCCGGTTCTGTCAACTCCCAACTTATTCATGGCTGCTTCTGCCACCCTTAATCCATTGGGCATTGCCGGACATTTATGCCCGTGAAATTTTTGCCCGAATTCGAGCCATTCTTTTGCGTTTATCATCTTATTTCGTTTAAATTACATTAAATATTAGTTTGACGGCCATCAACAACAGTATCACAGCCAGGATCTTTTTTACAGATTGAGGGTCAAGGTGTTTTTGCATAAATGCCGTACCGAGCATTGCCCCTATGTAACCAGCAACAGAGACAAGTAACAGGATATGCCAGTTGATATGCCCCATGGCCCAATAGGTGAGAAACCCCGTTAAGGATGAGAAAGGGACTACAAAGGCTGTTATCACGGCTATTTTTTTTGGATTAAATCCAAGCATGAGCAACAATGGCGAAATAATCCCACCTCCTCCTATTCCCAGCATACCCGACAGTAACCCGGCAAAAGCACCGACCATTGAAAGGGAAACATACGGAATGTCATCCCTGTAACTATTTTCATTTCTGTTTTTATGGAACAGGAACATGAATCCCGAGAAAAGAAGAAATGTGATGAAAAGGATCAGAATTATCTTTTCGGGAACAAACTTTGACAGGTATGCGCCTGCAACTGCGAACAACAATGAAGTAACAATGATCGGTATTCCCAGCTTAACATCGAGCCGTTTATTTTTTATGTTTGATACAGTTGCACCTGTCATTCCTACAATGTTATAGAAAAGGCCTACAGGGCGGGCCGTGGTAAGAGGAATGCCCAACGATATGAGTAAAGGGATAAGGATTATTGCTCCGCCTATACCTCCCATGGCAAGTACGAACGATGCAACAAACGAAATTACAAATATCAGAATATCCATAAAGCCGGGTTTTTGTTAAGCATGATTGTTAACATCGGTATTGATCTCACAACTTGTTTTCCCTGTTGCGATACGTTCCATGAACTCATGCATCTCTTTTTTCAGTTTTTCAACATTTTCTTTGTCGATGCAGTAATACACTCTTGTGCCCGATACGGTTCCTTTTATCAGTCCTGCATTTTTCAGCTCCTGTAGATGCTGTGATACAGTAGTGCGGCTTAAAGGTATTTCTTCGGTAATATCGCCGCTGATGCAGGTGTTTTGTTTCGCAAGATATTCTAGGATTGCCATCCGCGCAGGGTGTGACAACGCTTTGGTAAATCCGGCCAACAGCTGCAAATGTGCATCAAACACTTCTTTTTTTGCGTATGTCATCTTTTATTATGTTTTATGTCGTAAACATACGACATAAAAATTAAAAACAAAAGAAAAAATTGAAACAGATCTTCATTTTATTAGTACTTTTATGGATGCGGAATTCCTGAATGGATTACAAATTTTTCGCAGTTTTTCCGCAAGCAATAAATTCTGAACAGATGAAAACTTTATTTTTTTCGTTATTGACGCTGTTTATAGCTCTATTATTCATGAGCCTTGAAACTATCATGTCTGATGAAGGTGACATGGATGACGGGGTTGTTGAAATGCCGTACAACAGAGTATTGAAACCTGCAGGTAAAATGATATTCTTTGGTGACTCTGTCAAAGAGAACCATGCTTTGGATGTTGCGTTTTCGCCCGACAGAAAAAATGTTGCTGTTGAGGGGAGGTTCAGTGTTGATATCGTTGATGTCGCAACGGATAGTGTGATTTTTTCTTTTCCCGTAAACAAATTGTTCCGTTCATCGTGTACATATTCAGGGATCAAATGGGTTGATCTGGATGGCAGATCTGTGATCTTTTTCAGTATTCGGGATATGGTCATTCAGGTTGAATGGAAGAATAATGAGATGGAGCTGATGAACACATATCAGTTCCGGAAAGAGAACGGAGCACGTGCATCAATACCCAATGATATCGAAATTGAAAAAAGCGGTGAGAGCTATACTGCCTACGTAGTATTGAATGGCAATGATAAACTGGTTAAGTTAAATGTTGAAAATGGGGCAACGATATGGTCAAAACCTACCGGGATTGCTCCTTACGGAATAGCTAAGGCAGCAGGTAAAATATATGTTACAAACTGGTCAGGGAGTGTGCCCGGTGAAGGTGCGGAACATACAGCGGGTGTCCCTTACGGATGGGGAAAAACTGTTGCTTACGTTGATTCTCTTACAGGTGCGGTGAATTCAGGTTCTGTTTCGGTTTACGATAAAGCAACGGGAGAGTTGTTAAAGGAGATCAGGGTCGGACTTCATCCCAATGACATCATTGCATCACCTGACAGTGATTATGTTTATGTTGCTAACGGTAACAGCGATGTCGTTTCAGTAATAAGTACAAAGACCGACAAAGTGATAGAGACAATTCCGGTAAGATTAACGGATGAGAATAATCCGTATTTCGGCGATACTCCGAACGCGTTGTCGATCAACAATGAAGGAACGGAACTTTATGTTTCTTTGGGAATGGCCAATGCCGTTGCAGTTATAGAACTTGGCGAAAAAGCATCAAATAAGGGTAAACTCAACAAGAGCAGGATATCAGGCTTTATTCCCACAGCGGCATATCCCGGAGGCATTGCCATTGATGAGCAAAAAAACAGGATGTATGTTGCCAATATTGAAGGCATAGGTGCAAGGCTGACAGCAAAAAATGAACAAAGGGGTTTTTCTACGAATATCAACGGAAAGCATGTATCTACTGCTGGGGCATTCAATGCGCACAGAATGCTGGCATGCATTTCGGTCATTGACCTGCCTTCAAACGAAGATCTTAAAAAATATACTTCGGTTGTAAAAGAGACCAACAGGCTTAACCGTATGGAGCTTTCTACTCTCCTTCCGCGGGAAGGTGTAAAACCCAAGCCTGTTCCCGAACGCATCGGAGAACCTTCGGTATTTAAGCATGTGATCTACATCATCAAAGAGAACCGCACCTATGATCAGGTACTCGGTGATGTTAAGAAAGGGGACGGCATGCCCGGACTTTGTGCTTTCGGGAAAGAAGTCACACCCAATATTCACAAACTTGTTTCTCAGTTCGTATTACTCGACAGGTATGAAGCGTCAGGGAAATGTTCTTCGGAAGGACATGTCTGGACTGATGCTTCAATAGTCACCGATTATACGGAAAGAAGCGTAAGGGGATGGTTCCGCAGTTACACTCATGTTTTGTACGATGCGATGGCATATCCCAAAAGCGGATTTATCTGGGATAATGTTCTGGATCACGGCAAAAGGGTCAGGATTTATGGCGAGGCCTCAGTTCCGAGAGATTACGGAAACAAAAAGTGGAAAGATATTTACACAGCCTTTATGAACGGAGAGCAGATCAGTTTCAAGAATGTTACGACCATCGACAGAGTTAGAGGAATCCTGTCACAGACATATCCGTCCTATGACAGTCATAACTTTCCCGATATCATGCGGGCTGATGCCTTCCTGAAAGAGTTCAGGGAGTTTGAGAAACTGGAAGGGGATAAGCTGCCTGACCTGATGATCCTGGCATTACCTAACGATCATACGGCAGGTACTGCTCCCGGATATCCTACACCAAGGGCTTTTGTGGCCGACAACGACCTTGCACTGGGACAGATAGTTGAAGCAGTCAGCAAAAGCAGGTTCTGGAAAAATACGGTTATTTTTGTTACTGAAGATGATTCACAAAGCGGCTGGGACCATGTATCGGCATATCGCACGGTGGGGCTTGTGATCAGTCCGTACTCAAAATTGGGTAAGACGATATCCACAAGTTACAATCAAACATCGATGATACGAACCATTGAACAGATATTGGGGCTGCCTCCTATGAACATTGCTGATGCAACTGCAAAGCCAATGGCCGATGTATTCACCGATAAGCCTGACCTGAAGCCGTACAGGCATTTGAAAAACAATATCCCGTTGGATAAGGTAAATCCTCCGCTCACTGCTCTTGCCGGCAAGGAACTGTTTTATGCAATGGAATCGGAAAGGCTGGTCAGGAAAGGGATTGATACGGGAGAAGATATCCTTATGAACAGAATAGTGTGGAGTGCGGTTAAAAAAGGAGAAAAGTATCCTGAAAGATATGCCGGGATCGAAGATGATGATGATGACGACGATTGACGAAGTTCTCTTTTACCATTTAAAACTGTAATGAGCATAAACATGCACGACGATATTAAAAAAGCTGTAGAGATATTGCGATTAGGCGGAGTGATACTTTATCCTACCGATACCATTTGGGGACTTGGGTGCGATGCAACAAATAAAGAGGCAATAGACAGGATTTACAGAATAAAACAGCGAAGTGACTCAAAAAGTATGCTGGTACTGATCGACAACCCGTCAAAGTTGGCAGGTTATATCGATGAGGTTCCCGGTATAGCATGGGATTTGATCGAAGTGTCAGAAAAACCTCTGACCATAATCTATCCCGGGGCAAAGAACCTTCCTGCAAATCTTGTTGCCTCCGATGGCAGTATCGGAATAAGGGTAACTAACGAAGAGTTCAGCAGAAATCTCTGTCAGCGGTTCAGGATGCCGCTGGTTTCTACTTCGGCAAATATCAGTGGAAGACTTGCCCCCGGCAACTTCAGTGAGATAGACCCTGAGATCATCGAACAGGTTGACTATGTTGTTCAATACCGACAGGATGATCTTTCAAAGTCTGCACCGTCGGGAATAATCAAACTTGGAGTCGGCGGAGAGGTTACGGTGATCAGGGAGTGAGTTGATAAAATGGTTAAAGTGTTAAATGGCTCTATGG
>JAOZOF010000003.1:23338-28695 GCA_029933425.1 Marinilabiliaceae bacterium | reverse complement strand
ACCACACCGGTACAGATACGGTTCAATGATATCGACATTTTTGCTCATGTCAATAATGCCGTCATTCAGGAATATTTCGATCTTGGACGGTTGTACTATCTTCAGAAGATATTGGAAGGAGAGTTGAAAACGAGTGAAAATACACTGATAATTGCATCCATTAAAACCGATTTCATGGAGCCTGTACTCCCGGAGGACAACATAGTTGTAAAAACCTCGGTCTATGCTATCGGCGAAAAAAGCCTTAAAATGATCCAGCTTCTTGTTGATGCAGTAACGGGAAATGAAAAGGCGGTTTGTGAATCGGTAATGGTAGCATTCAATAAAAAGCTGCTGCAATCTGTTGAGTTCCCGGAGAGTTGGAAAAACAGCATTTCTGGTTTTGAAGAAAAGGTGATTTATGAAAAATGACGGAGCAATTATCCATTACTCCGTCATCTGATATTTACTAAAATTTTATTCCCATAAACAGAACATCATCTATCTGCGGTCCGTCGCCTTTCCAGTTGTAGAAGGTCTCTTCTACAGCCCTGAGCTGTTCATCAGAAGTAAGGCCATGGATATCTGACACCATTCTTTTTACTCCGGCAGTCATGAATTTCTTGCCGTTAGGTCCGCCGAACTGATCAGAGAATCCATCGGTAAACAGATAGATACTGTCACCTTTATTACACTGATATTCAATATTGACGAACGGGCTGTTGTTTCCTGCAGTGAGCGTATCTCCTATACTTCGTCTGTTTCCTTTGTAAATTGACAGTTCATCATTTATGTAAAGGTAAACCGGTCGTTTTGCAGATGCCAGCCTTACACGGTTTGTTGGCAGGTGTATTTCAACAACAGAGATATCCATGCCGTCTTTCGACTCCTCGTCATTATTCGACTGAAGCAGTATCTTTATCTCCATGTCAAGACGCTCAAGCATCTCAGCAGGTGATTTTATTTCAGGTGATTTGAAAATATCGTTCAGCATAGTTGTTCCTATCATCGACATAAATGCTCCGGGAACGCCATGGCCGGTACAGTCGGCACAACAAACCACGAGGTGATCACCAGACCTGTTGAACCAGTAGAAGTCACCACTGACGATATCACGCGGCCTGAAAAAAATGAATGACTGAGGCATCAGATCCGACAAAATAGTTCGTGCAGGCAGAATAGATGCCTGTATTTTTTTTGCGTAATTGATACTGTCGGTTATGTCACGGTTCTTTCTTTCGATCTCAATATTTTGTTCACGTAACTTCACGGTTTGTAAAGCTACCTCTTTCTCAAGAAGCTCCTTCTGATGTCTGAGTTGTCGTTCCCTGTATTTTATCAGTACAATTATACTGGCAACTATAAATAAGATAAAAAGCATAATGAACCACCACTTCTGCCAGAAAGGCAGACTGATAGAGAAAGATATGGAAATCGGGTTTATGGTCTGTATGCCGTCAGAATTAAACGCTCGTACCTTGAATGTGTATTCGCCTGCTGATATCCGGTCAAATTCTTTAAAGTTGGTATTTCCCAGCTTCCTCCATTTGTCATTATCCTCATCGATGCTTTTATCATCAAGCAGATATTCGTATGTAATGCCGGTGGGGTCTTTAAAACTTATCCCCGAAAATGCGAACCTGATGTTATAATTTGGCCGTCTGTATGGATATTTAAGCTTTATGTACTTTGAATAATCGACTGCTTTATCGTCGATGGTCACAGACGTGAAGTTCAACAATGGTGGGACTGTGTTTTTCACATCCCTGTCGGGGAAATAGTTGATCACACCTTTCTCTGATGCAAACCACAATGTTTCATTCTTGTCCTTGTCTACCTGGTAGAATTCTTCGTCCATATTGAAATTCTGTCCGTAGATCTTGAATTCCAAGGTATTTACATCTATTGATGTCAGACCGGGATGATGACATATCCATATCTTATTTTTAAAGTCACAGGCAATATGATATCCGAAATTCTTTTTCAGACCGTTACGTGTTGTAAACTGAACGATACTATCCTGTTCGGGCATATATTTGAAAACTCCGTCAGTGGTTGATGTGAGCCAGAAATTACCGTCTTTATCCTGGGTCATATCGCTGATGTTGATCTGTTTTTTATTATCAAGCTTGAAACGCTCGATGCCAAAGGTATTGTCTATCTTCGTTATGCCTGAATTCTTTGTTCCGATCCAGATATTTTTCTTGTCATCCTGATAAACAAAATTTATCGAGTTGTGCAACAAACCGTCGCTGGTCGAAAATGATTTAACAGTATGTTTTTTTGTATCAAGGATGAAAAAGCTGTCCATTGTTCCCAGGTAGAGGATATCGCCGTCGCCTACCATGTCAGTAATCCTTTTCTTTAAAAGAGAGTTTGTGTAGTAGTAAGGTTTGAACCTCATTTGTCCGGGCAGTTTGTAATAAAGGCCGCTATTCGCGGTAGCAACCCACAATACACCATTGTCCTGCAAATAGTAATTACGGACAATATCCTTAGGCAGACCGAACTCTTCGTCGTAATACTCATGATTTGTAAAGCAATAAGGATATGTTTTCAGCAGTCCGTTCTTGAGGCCGATCCAAAGTTCCTGACCGTCGCGGAACACGGAATATGCTTTATTCTCTGTAAACCCGATATCGTCCAGGTTGTAAAAGATGAAATAGTCCTGCGTGAGAGCAAAAACACCTTCGGTGTAGGAGCCGAACCAGTAGTTACCTTCCCTGTCGCAGAGTATCTTTTTTATATCGTTCTCCCTGAGTCCGTTTGAAGTATTGAAATTAAAGCTTTCGTCGTATTTTTTATCTCCCGGATTGTAAACGAGTTTTATCACTCCATCGCCTAAAGTTGCAAGAAGCAGGTTACCATTCTTCTCTTCGTAGATATCAATTATCGAGATATTCTCAATATTGAAGTTCATACAAAGATCGTTGTTGATAACATGGTTTGCATTGTCGCCGAAATAGGAGTAGTGATAAAATCCTTCATCGTCGGTTGCTATCCAGTACTCATTGGCCTTCCCCCGCTTTTTAATTATGCGGTTGATCTTTGTTTTCGGGATATCCTCTATCCGTTTTACCGTTGTTATGTTATCGTTTTTGTCAAGGATGACAAGATACAACCCGTTAAGTGTTCCCAGCAAGAACTCCTTTGAGGATATTGCTATCATCGAGTAAAATCTTATCCTGCCTTTTTTTCGCCAGTTATATTTTATCTGATGAGGCACATTGTTCTCATCAAGTTTGAAAAGCCCTGCCTTTTGATTAACGAACCAGATATTTCCCTTGTTGTCTTCACAAATATCCCGTATGGGATGATTGGATATATCTATTTTGATCTTATTAAAATGATTATTCTTTTTGTAGGAAATATCACCGTCGTTATGGCCAACCCAAAGAATACCGCGACTATCCACGAACAAACTCTGAACAAAGTTTTCGGCCAATGAGTCTGTTTCGGTAAAGTTTATGAATTCACGACCGTCGTACCTGACTAAACCTTCACTTGTTCCAATCCATATGAAACCGTTGGCTCCCTGTGTTATTGCATAGATGAAATTATCAGGTAAGCCGGAGGAGGTATTGTATGTTTTGAACTCAAATGTCTGCCCCTTTGCGCTGTATGGCAAAGAGAAGAACATAAGAACAGAGATAAATATTATGAATAAGTATTTCATTTTTCTTGTTTAGCTGTTGGTATTTTGAAATTTGCAGATATCAAATATGCAGGCAAAACACGGATCCGGTTAAAATCCTTCCACACTTATGCTGCTCTTGTATTTGTATTCACCAATAGGTATACTGAAGAATGGTAATTTCTCTCCGTACTGGTTCTCAAGGAATATAACAACATTGTTGTTCCTTATGTTACCGGTCTGACTTTTTATCATCTGCAGATCAAGAGAGTTAGTTTTTTCTTCGTCATAGATCTTATGTGTGCTTGAAACCCATTCACTGTCGCCGCCTATCTTCATGGTCTCGTCTCCGGGACGTGCCAGGGAAACTATCTGTATCCTTCCGTCATTGTCCCAGTCGAAATTCGTTTGTTTTATTGAAACTACATTTTCGTCAATATGAGGATAGATGTGTGCCACTTCATGGATGTCATCATGCAGGCGGAATTTGTATTTGTAGTAAAATGCCGAAGCTCCTTCAACATCATGGTTTCTGTCGGGGTGGTTACTGAGATAAAGATTGTACAGGTTTCCGTCATCTCCGGAAATCCCTTCGATGATTATTTTAAAGACATAACCTCCGAACTCATCTCTCAACTCGCCTTCCGACGGGTTAAAAGGGCCGAAGGTGTACCATTTGCCGTCATATTTCGGGCTGAGATCAAACTCCTTTGAAGCAAGAAGCGTTCCGCTGTCGTAGTTGCCGTCAAGCACCATGTCCTGGGCATCCTTGTCCGACCAGGCACTTTTACCTCCGAAAATGCTGTAGCTCATCGTGGTATTCCAGTCACCTTTTTGCTCGTCTATACTGCCTCCGGTATCAGGGTCAAATACACGAATGTATACCGGATCGGAATAACTTTGTGGTATTTTAAAGAATATTATCTGACAGAAATTGTCATCACCCCAGGTTATATCGCCATCGCTGCCGAATGTTACAAGGTGAGGGATATTTTCATCCAGCCCCGGAACGGGTTGTGCCAATACGGCTGTCATTCCCGCCAGAAGGATCAACAGCGAAAAAGTTACTTTCTTCAACATGATATTTTTGTTATTCTGTTACTACAATCTTTTTGGAGTTACACATTTTTTCATTCGGATCGGTTTGTGAAACTGTCCCGCATGAAATTGTATAAACTCCGGGCTTGCGGAATGTATACGTAACTTTTTCCCCTTTTGTTTTAAAACCTTCGCCAAAATTCCAATAAAATGTTCCGGGTTGGAAATCGCCGAAGAAGGAAAGTCTTGTGTCAAAGGTGATTGCAGTATTAGTTCTGACGGTGTCAGGTGAAGAAATATATATCTGTTTTTTTCGTTTTATGTCGAGATCGTAGCTTGTTTTGTACGATTCTTTAATTAAACCCTCTTTATCGGCCACTGTCAGTACAACATGGTATTTGCCCGGTCCCGGGAAGCAATGGCGTATCTTTTTACCTTTTTCTATCGATCCGTCACCCATGTCCCATGTAAATTCGAACCTTGCAGTATCTTTATCCATCATTTTTTTCTCGAACAGCGTTCCGCAATACTTAAGCTCTTTTTGAGGTACAATTTTATCGAAGGTTGGATATTGAGGATCGGCCCGGTAAAGGTCTGTTTTTCCTGATCGGTTTGATGCGAAAAATCCGAAGTCCTCAGGTGCGGCAATGTAGTATGAAAAATCATCACCGGCAGAGTTGTACGGCTCGCCGACATTCACAGGATC
>JAOZOF010000003.1:18644-23238 GCA_029933425.1 Marinilabiliaceae bacterium | reverse complement strand
TGTCCGTTGTTAAAAACTCCGTTCAAAGGGCTGTTAAAGAACTGAGGTTTCGTCCATGAACTGTCAGGATTCAGCTTTACGATAAAAAGGTGGTACAGATAATTATTTTGTTCATCCTCATAGTTCTTAAAAACAGAGACCCTGCGGTCGGAAGCAAAGATAAGTGAGGAGTCGATAAAGCAGGGGAAAAGTTCTTCCGATACAGGAGAATTAAAAGGCAGAGGTGTGATCTTTACATCCTGGGCAAACAGGTCTCCTGTAAAGATCACAAAACTTAATAATATGGTTGATATCAGTCTTAACATGCCTGCTGTATTTAGAAAAACCTTGGATTAGGTGTTTTTATCTTAAAGTTAAAATCGTATTGGATCGATATCTCATGTGTTCCGCTGTTGTACGAACTTATTTCTGTCATAGTGTAATTGTAACTGTAGGCAAACCTCAGCTGCGGTGTTATCTGATATCCCACAATCCCGACAATGTCGCTGGTTGTACGGTAGGATACGCCTAACCATAAAAGTTTGTTCCATATAACTGTTGCATTGATGTCGACAATGAGATCCGACATCAGTCCGTCGTATCGTGCCATGAATGAAGGCTGGATGATCCATTTTTCACCTGCATCGAATGCATATCCTGCTGTAGCAATGTAATTGATCTTACCCATGTCGAAGTCGAGGCTGTCGGCATATTCGCTCTGTACAAAAAATGACGGTATCGACAAGCCGGCAAAGAACTTGTCGGAATACATACTGATACCGAATCCTATTATCGGCTTGAAGCTTGTTTCGTTCGTTGCAAAGGCATCGTCATTTCCGTCGATTGTAAAAACATCGTTCCATTTTGCCGATACGAAGTTCCCGCCTCCCGATAACGCAAATCCTAACCATGTGTGGTCATTGGTCCTTATCCTGTAAGTGTACGAAAGGGCAAAACCTGTATTTTGAGAAACGGCATACTGCTGATTGAAGAAAGAGAGTCCGAGAGCTATCTTGTCATTCTTAAGAGGTGTGTTGGCTGAAAAATACTGACCAGAAGGAGAACCCTCCATGCCTACCCAGCCCTTTTTGTATGATCCGAAAAGAGTGAGTGCGTCGCGTGACCCGGCAAAAGCTTTGTTGATAGCATAACGGTTGTACATGTACTGGCTCATGCTTACATCGAACTGAGCCGTTGCTGCAGCTACAGTTAAGAACAGAAGTATGTTGAGAGTTATTAATTTCTTCATTTACCTGTTGTTCTTTGAGCGTTTAATAATCAGGTACTCTTTTATCGGGTCAATATTTTTTCCTGTGAAAACATAATAATAGGTGCCGTCGTCCAACGGTTCTCCACCCATATCTTTACCGTCCCAATCGTTTCTGTAATTTTTAGCCTGGAAAACAAGTTTTCCGTTAATGTCGAATACTTTCAACTCATTGTCTTGTATCTGATCGGCTCCCATTATTTTGAAATAATCGTTTACACCGTCACCATTAGGAGAGAATCCGTTAGGATTTGTAAGTCCTTTCACCTCAATATCAACGTCATCCGATTCTGCAGCGCAAACACCGTTCACAACTGTCCATGTGAGTGTTTGTGAACCCATTTTCAGGTTTTCAACTGTGGCACCAGGATTATGCGGGTCATCAAAAGTGATATCGGGATTTGATGCCGACCATGTTCCTTCACCCGGCGAGGCAGGATCAGCATCCAGTGTAGTCGTGTATTCAAGATACAATGTTTTATCATTGCCTGCATAAGGAGGTTCAGGTGTTTGATCGAACCGTATTGTTACCAGGGAGATATCTTTACAATTCTTATTCTTTGTATTCCACTCCGTCCATGAAAGCATTTGTTCACCATAGCCATCAGCAGTGAAAAGTGTTGAGGGACTGTTTAGATCTTCAAAAGTTCCTGTCCCTGTCCACATTCCTTCTGAATTGATTATGCTAGGTACTGCTTGCAGTTGTATCTGGTTGCTGCAAACCGGATCGTATACTCCGGCAAATGCTTGGGGCATTTCGTCAACCGTAATCTTGTAACTGCCGTTTATCTGAGTTACACAACCATAGGTGCCGACAATTGAATCAAGCACAACGGTGGTGTTATCGGTCGGTTTAAAATCTTTGGTCTCGGAAGGGGAGTTCAGAACAAGGTCTGAGCTTGTTTCGCCAATGGTGTAGGTTAGTGTCCACGGACTGTTGCCTGTGGCATTGAGCTGCAAGGTTGCAGTACTGCCGTTACATATCGTGGTGTCCTTGCTGTAGGTCAAGCCGGGTGCTTCTGCAAAATTGATCGTCACATCATTTGAGTTCTTACAGCCGAGTACAGGCTCCGTTTCTGTCCATGTCATTGTATAAAAACCGTGATTGGTGATCGTTGCAGTGGAATTAGGATCTGTCGCATTTCCGAATGTTACGTCAGTGGCTGACCAAAGACCTGAATTTCCGGTATTTTCCAGAGTGGCATCAAGTTTTGTCGTTGTCTCACCGCAAACCACTTTGTCATTACCGGGAAATGCAGCAGGTTTAACATCGTCTACAACTGCCTCTCCTGAGATATCTACCTCTCTTGCATAACACTCTTTTCCGCTTCTTGTATCGCTGAAAGATATAATTTTGAAAACCTGATCGCCTGTTACGGAAACAATCGTTACATCGGCAGGAGCTGTCAGGTCTGATTTCGAAAATTCAGTTGTTCCGTCAGAAACAGTATATGAATAAGGGGAAGAGTTACTGAGGTAGTCGACTGTGATAGTTATCTCATCAGGATTGCTGTCGGTTGAACAAATGGTGGATGAGCCTGATATTTTTGCTTTGGGAGTACCAAGCAGTTCTACATCAACCGATGCTGAGTCCGAACATGCACCATTCACTTCAACAAACCACAAAGTGAATGTTCCTTCTGTTTTTGCTTCAAAGTCTGTTTTCGGATCATTCGGGTCAGTAAAGGTCCCGTCAAGAGATTCTGACCAGTAATATGTGCTGGTTGCAATTTCCGGAGATGCATCGAGTGTTGCAGTATATCCACAGAGAGATGAAATGTCATTTCCGGCAGACGGGACAGGGACAGAATCAACTGTCACTTTCATTCGTTCACCTGTTACCGGTTCTCCGCTGCCAATATTCCAGGGTAAATCAACAGAATTGTCAAAAACTTCTGTAATGATTATGATCAAACTGTCAAGTCCATTTAAATTGGGAAAAGTCTTTGTCCAGTAATCTTCGTAAATAGGCCCCCGTTCTATTTCTGTTTCATCAGTTAAAGACCCGTCAGCAAAATATCTTTTTGTCTGAAAAGAGAACCCAAATGGTTGATCTCCTGTAAATTTTACAGTAAGATACGCAGTGTCAATTTCGCAAACAGTAGTGTCATTACTTATTACTTCTGCCCACGGACTTTGGGCTGATAAGTTATAGGAGAGAAAGAATAATAAGATCCAAAAAAATAATAATGATCTGTGTTGGTACCCCTTTTTCATAAAAACTGAATCTGACTCTAATTTCGAAATTAACATTTTGTGAAAAGTCAAAACAATACAAACATAGTTAAAAAACTTTAAAAACAAATAGTTAAAGTCCTATGTTTTAAGGTTTCCGTGTATGATTTTTATCATTTTGTCAAAAAAACATGAAAATATTCAGCTATCGCTGTGGATATCACATTTTATTGTGAAGAAAATGTGATATCGTAACGTTTTTGGTTTTATTCTTTTTGTGAGTTAAAACTCATAGATCGATTTTTCTTTCGGGCGTTCCTGCCTGAGCTTGTTGTATCTGTAATTTTTAACGTTCTCGTAAAATTTGGCAGGGAAGTTCTCTTCCGGCGAAGGGGCCGGTGCCATCATGATTTTACCTTCGGGATCAATGAGTATGTATGTAGGTAAAGCCCTTATATCGTAATCAAAGATCACATTTGCCTGATCACCGAAATAAAGGAAGTCCCACTTGTATTTATGGGATTTTACGAATTTTTCTAGCTTATCAATATCCCTGTCAGAGGCAATCGAAACTATGGTAAGGTCGCGGCGCATACGTTTATAGAAGGCATTCAGAACCTGGAAATCCTTTTTACAGGTATAGTTCTCAGTGTTACAAAAGTTAAGGTATACAAACTTTCCTTTGTAAGAATCAAGTGTCCGTTCTTTCCCGTTTATGTTGTTCAACGAGAAATCAGGAGCAGGTGTGCCTACCCTTAAATGATTCACTTTAGCATGAAGTTCTGCTGCCAGGGTACGGATATTTCCTGTACTTCCCTGTTCCGTTGCCATGCCAAGTATCCCGATTATCTTGTCCTTATCGTAATGGCCGGAATAAAATGCATCATACAGTGATTTTAGCAGGAGCACTTCCCGGAACTCTTTTTGTTCGTACAGACTGTCTTTTCCGAGAATGAGCGATAACCGGCTGAAAGTTGTACTGTCAGCAAAAACAACTTTAAGGTCTTTACCGTTCTTCGATGTAAAATATCCCGCAAAGAAATCCCGGAACAGAAGATCAAATGTTTGCCAGTATGCGGGATTGTTAAATTTCACAGGTAAATTTGAGTAATATTTGTAGATCACTTTACGTTTATGCCTTTTCATGCTAAGCATGTATAACTTGGCATAACG
>JAOZOF010000003.1:17126-18544 GCA_029933425.1 Marinilabiliaceae bacterium | reverse complement strand
AGATGTGTTGAAAAACGGAAATTCCCCTGTTCATCAACCTTAAAATTCCCGATCTCTTCGGTATTGTATGATATGAAATTTGTGTATCGCTGAATGGAAAGGTTGAATCCTGCATACGGTTTTGCCGTGCCTTTTAGTACAACATTATCATTTTGAGCCGAAGAAAGGAGAGGTGTAAGTATTAATGAAAGTAAAAATATCAAAGCAATTTTCAAAACTTTCCTGATGCTGAAAAATGATCTTGCTGAAGCACGAAATATCATACGTATTAAATTAAAGTTTGAATTTTCGTATGCCTTCTTTTATCTTATCCGGCAGGAATTTGCCGGCATCGCCACCGTGTTTCAGGATGTCGCGCACTATGGAGCTGTTTACGGGAGTGTGTTCAGGTTGTGTCAGCAGGAAAACCGAATCGATGCCTGTCATGGCCTTGTTAACCTGGGCAATTGCCCTTTCGTATTCAAAATCGGCAGCAGTACGTAACCCTCTCAGAATATACCTGGCGCCTACCTCAGCTGCAAAATCAACAGTCAATCCTTCATATTTCTTGACGGATATTTTCGGATTATCCCAGAAAATATCTTTTATCCACTCAACCCGCTTTTCGATCGGGAAAAACTCTTTTTTGTTTGAGTTAAAGCCGACGGCGATGATGATCTTATCGAACATGTCAAGGCCGCGGTTAACGATGTTTTCATGTCCTATGGTGAACGGATCGAAAGACCCGGGGAAAATTGCAATTCTTTCCATGATTACTCATTGCTGATTGATGTAAATGTAAAATTGGAAAAAATATTTTGATAAAGCACTAAATCTCTGCATTAAAAATGAGGTTACCAGAATTTTATTTTACCTGCCGCGAACATTGACATGCGAAGCAGTATCATTCCGTGCCTGAAGCGTGAGATGTTGGTATCCCCGTATTTGCGTTCCCGGTATCTGATAGGCAAGTCAATGATCTTAAGGTTCAGTTTGTATGCGCCGAACAGAAGGTCGAAATCGCCGAAAGGGTCAAAATCGCCAAAGAACTTACGGTTTGCCGCAAGTTTCAGGTAATCGCTCCTGAACATCACTTTGGTGCCGCACAGGGTATCTTTTACAGGCATTTCGAGTATCCAGCTGAAAAGGGAGCTGAAAAAGTAATTGCCTAAAGTGTTAAGCGGCCTCATGGCGTTTTTCTCCATGGGATAAACAAGCCGCACACCATTTATGAACTCTCCTTTGCCTGATGAAATGGCGTTGTAGAATTTCGGCAGGTCTTCAGGGGCAACGGTCAGGTCGGCATCAAGTATCATCAGAATGTCTCCCTTAGCAGCGCCATATCCTTTTCGCACGGCATCGCCTTTACCTTTCCCGTTCTGTTGCATTATTTGTAGCCTGCGTTTATCCTTGTATTTTTCATACATCTTCTGAATGGT
>JAOZOF010000003.1:15645-17026 GCA_029933425.1 Marinilabiliaceae bacterium | reverse complement strand
CAAAAATCGATGCCGGTTTTTTCTTTCCCGTTAAGTTCTGCCAGCATTTCTCCCGAACCGCATCCTATCTCCAGAACTTTGTTATCATCCTGAATGAAGTAGTTGCAATACCGCGTTATGGAGTCCCAATAGTAGGCCCTTCTTTTCCTGTATCTTACCCATGTATCAGAATGACTTCTGAAATACTCTTTATATTCTTCTTTTCTTGTCATTTTTCTTTTTCAGGATAATTAATGTAAAACAGGTAGGCCGGCTCTGATCTTCCTATCTGATGTTTCAGAGTGAAGGTGTCAGGATATTTCTTTAAAATAAAAGCCATGTATCTTTTAACGGTATTGATGGTTTGCCCGTTGTTTATCAAAGGGTTTTTTCTCAGACTTGCCATGATGATGTGAGTGACGTGTCTGTCCCTTAACTGTTGCAATAGTGAATCCGGATCTGAAGTATTGATACGATAAATGCCATAGAACTTTTTCCCTCCTGCCATTATTCTTGCCATATTGGGTTTCCTGCAGGCAACATAACTGTTCTTGTCAAGTTTCTTTCCGACATACTCAGCCATTTTCAGGTAATTGGCCCAGTCGTCTGTATATCCTTTGAATTTATTCCCCATCAGGTTGCTGCGAAGGGTAATGATATCGATCTTGTTAAATGTTTGTTTTTCGGTAAGGGCAACAGTAGTGAGCAGGAATATTACTGCTATCATCTGATATTTTATTAATTTCTTTTTCCTGAAAAGCTCAATTATCCCTGCAGTAAGTATCAGTACTATGAAAGGGAAATACGGAACTATCAGTCTGTACTGGTCCCATATTTTCTGAAGAGAAACAAAAGTAATGCCCAGCATTATAAAAACAAAGATCCCCGTGAAAGTAAGATACTTGTTCTTTTTGTAAACTGATGAAAACGCAAAGATGAACAGGACGTAAAGGATAACTGTAATAAACGGACTTATTGAAATTGATGTAGGACCCTTGAATCCTATCATTTTTATGAAATGTTTTGAAAGGTACAGGTTCGAATTATCGACAATACGCATAAGATAACCCGAGAACGTTTCTTTTCCCTGAGAGAAATCATACGGATGCTTATATATCAGTGTGGTTGCCTGGCTTGCAGCACCGGTGTCAAATCCCCAGATCATTCCTTTCAGCAGTATCCATGCACCCATTAACATAAAGAACATCAACAGAAAGGTGCCTGCTTTTTTGTATTCTCTGTTTAGAGCAAAATATATTACAACTGCAATGATGGCTCCTGCACCAATGGTTTTGGTAAGTGTCAGGATAAGCCCTAAAACTGAAAGAAGGAGAAGTGAACGTATCCCTTTTTTTCCTTCGGCAGGAGAGTCAAGATATTTAAAGAACACGACCAAAAACCA
>JAOZOF010000003.1:13148-15545 GCA_029933425.1 Marinilabiliaceae bacterium | reverse complement strand
TTTATTGACTTCGATTTTAATGGTGACAAACATAGAGATTTCCTTCAGATTACTCAGGAGATTGTCAAGCACTTTAAAGAACGGATAGGTAAAATCAGGAACAGGTTGCCTGAAACTTAAACCTCCGCTGACAAGGTATCGTAAAGGGGTATGATATTTTATTTCAAGAATGTTGAATTCGGGGAAGAGTGTTTCTAATTTTGTCCTGTCTCTTTCAAAAACTATCCACGGCAAAGCCCCGTTTGCACCCGATAAAGGGCCTTCCTGAGGGAAGCTCCAGTCACCGCCGGGATCGAAAGGTTCGTGATGCAGATTTTTGTAGATCAGTCGTCCCCACAAACTGTTTGCAGGTTCGATCATTATCATTGTACCTTTGTCTTTGAGGGTTCTTAAAGCCTCTCGAAGGAATTGTTCACTATCCGGGATATGATGAAAAGTGTCGATCATGAAAATGCCGTCGAGAGAGTCATCCTCAAAAGGCATTTCAAGTGCTGAAAAGGTCATGTCATTATCCGGCAGGGGCAGGATGTCTGAGGAGATCACCATTGGTTCGATCTCTTTAAAAAAACCTCCGCCTGAGCCTAACTCCAGGAATTTTCCCTGAGGATATTTTTTCATTTCCTGTAAAAATACTTCATACCATTCCATATAAAGTTCACGCAGAAAATGTTTGGTGCTGATGACCTTTTTATGCTCTAAAGTCCTTTCGGGAGTGTCGAGATCGTGCTTATATTTATACTTGAACGACATCAGCTATTCGATCTTCTTCTTCTGATAGGTGTTGACAAAAAGTATATTTCCCATCTCCCCGTAATCCACTATCTCATCCATGTTGTCCTTTATCTTTTGAGGTGAGAACCCAACGATCGCAAGGTCAGCATCACGGCTTTTATCCATGATTGCATCCTTGGCTGAAACATCTTTGGGCGACGGGATAAAGGTTATGTTACCCGGAGATATTGGCAACCTTCCTGTTTTGATCAGATTTATCAGTTTTTCACGCTGCCGTTCTATCTGTCCCTGCGGGAACATGGCAAATATCTTTATCACTCCTTTCTTCCAGTCAGGGTGTCCGGAAATGATGTATGCCATGAGGATCATCAGGTTGGCATTCCTGAAATCATCAGTTGTGATCCAGACATGTATCTCAAGATGGAATCCGAATCCTTTTTCTCCTGTATTCAGGATGCAAACATCGAAACCTGTAGCCTCAAATAGCGAATAGTTGTCTATCGCATACTTCAGCGTTTCCGGCTGTGTCCTTGAAAATTCGAACAGGATCAGATTATTCCCTTTCCCTGATATCCCTGAAAGCTGAATCACCTGGGCTATTGCCGAAGTGTACGAAGGACTGATTATGGTGTCAAGGTAAACGCGGCTGTCACTGCCTTCAGCTATTTTTATTAACCGCTGAAGAACTTCCTGCGACTCTTTGTATGTTTCTTTATTCAGGTAACCTTTAATGAAATGGATGTATGTACCGAAACCGTGCTTGTGCGATATCCAGCGTAACAGATCGAATGCCGACTGGCGTTTGAATGAGTCTTCCGAAACGCAGATCACGAACGGACGCCAGTTATATTCCTGCTCCTCTTTGTTGGCACGCTGCACGAATATCTGTATCTGACGGCTCAGCTGGAATACAACGCCCTTGAACAGCTTGCCCAGTCCTTCTTTCGTTGAGCGGTATTTTGTTATCATCAGGTAAATAGCTCCCATTATCAGTACCGAAAGCAAGGCATAAGGCCAGTTCATTTTGAACATAAGCCAGAAGGAGAGTAATGCGCCAAGCAGTGAGTAGTACCACTTGTTCTGCTTGAAGGTAGGTCGGTATGACGGGTCGGCGGCAAAGTGTTCGAGGAAAGATATCAGGCAGATAAGGCCGTATGTTACCATAAAGAACATTGAGATTATCTGCGCAACAAAATCGATGTCTCCTATCGCAATGAAAAAGAACGCTATTACAATGGTAATTATGGCACTGTTAACCGGTTCGTTGTCTTTGGGTTTTCCTTTGGCAAACCAATTGTTCAGGTTTTTGGCCGGAAGAATGGCATCGTACCCTATGGCTTGCAATGTTCTGGGAGCAACAAGTATGGAACCTATGGCCGATGAAAGAGCAGCAGCCGCAAGTCCAATGGGGATTATGGGGCCCCAGATGGCAATTTTTGACATGATGAGCTGATCGGATGCCATCATTTCAGGCGTTGCGCTTCTTGCAAGTTTAAAGGCCACAAGGAAATAAATTATCATTCCTACAATGGTTGCAAGAAGCGTTCCCTGCGGAATAGCTTTTTTAGGGTCTTTAAGGTCTCCCGACAGCCCTAATCCGGCAGCCATCCCCGTGAAAGCGGGGAATATTATGGTGAACACGTAAAAGAAAGAGTCCGGATTTTG
>JAOZOF010000003.1:0-13048 GCA_029933425.1 Marinilabiliaceae bacterium | reverse complement strand
GCTATCACTCCGCTCAATCCCACATTGGCCACTGCATATCCGAAACGCAGGAACAGAATAGCCCCGAGAATAGTGGATATGGCTGTCATGAAAACAGCAACAGTACCAAATGAAGCATTGGGATTAACCAGTGATTTCGGCATTAATTTCGGTTTTTAGATAACAATTAATTACTATTGTTCTTTTCAAAAATAGTAATTTTTAGCTTTCTTAAAAGATTAAACCGGATTTATTGAAGGACGGCAAATACTTTTATCGGATTAAAATAAAATTAGTATCAGCTGTGCTTTAGGTACATAGTTGAGAGAAAAAGAGTATTTAAAACTGAAAAATAAATGAATATCGGAGGCGTAATACTTGCCGGAGGGCAAAGCAAGCGAATGGGCAGGGATAAAGGAATGATGGAGTTCAACGGAAAACTGTTGGTTGAATATGCCATCGACCTGTTGACACCTCATTGCGACGGACTGCTGATTAGCGCGAACGGCAGGAATTATGAACGATTCGGATATCCTGTTGTGGAGGATGAGATCAAAGGCATTGGACCCGCAGGAGGGGTGTTGTCAGCTCTTAAAGCAACGGGATATGACCTGAATATCGTAATATCGTGCGATATGCCGTTCCTTAACGACAAAGCCGTTAAACGGCTGCTGCAAAATATCGATGAGGATAAATGTGTCATCCCTGTTCATGACGGGAAGACAGAACCATTATTCGGGATTTACCACCGTAATTTTCAACGATCACTGACCGAAGCCATAGCGAATAATGAACTAAAGATGAAAAAGATACTTGAAAAGCACGGAACAACTTTCATCAGTTTTGAGTCTCTGTTGGATGAATATCCTTATCTTTTTAAAAATTTAAATTTTCCGTCTGACCTGAACAGTTGAAAAACAGGCTTCTTTTAATTTTGATTAAATATAAATTGTCTGAATCCCTGAAAGGGAATTATGGTCATAAAAATCAGATAATCAACGATTAAAGACTTTGTTATATATGTAAGTATCTAAGTGTCTATAAATGCACATTTTTAATAAAATAAATAATTAAATACATTGTATTCCGAAATTCTTAAATAAGGATGACCAATGGTAAAAAGCAGAAGGGATTTTATCAAAATTTCAGCATTAGGTGCAACAGGAGTTGCTGTCGGAAGTAATTTGATCTATGCCGACGGCGATAAGCACGTAAAGACAGATAAACAACCTAAAGGCCCATACAAACAACCATCGGAACTTACCCGAACACCTACTTATTGTGAGGTTTGTTTCTGGAAATGTGCAGGATGGATCCATAAGAACGAAAAAGGTAAAGTACAGAAGATAACCGGTAACGATGATGATCCTAACAGTAACGGCCGGTTTTGTCCGAGAGGAACAGGAGGGGTCGGGATGTACTACGACGAGGACAGATTGAAGACACCGCTTATCAGGGTAAAGGATAAATACGGAAAACAAACTTTCCGGAAAGCTTCCTGGGATGAGGCTTTGGATTATACTGCAAAAAAACTCCGGAAAGTTATTGAAGAACACGGGCCGGAATGTATTGCGCTGTTCACTCACGGATCAGGAGGTAAATATTTCGGGAACCTTGTAAAAGCCCTGGGGTCCCATAACATTGCTGCGCCTTCTTATGCACAGTGCCGTGGTCCGCGGGAAGTAGCTTTTATTGCAACTTTCGGTGACGGTTTGAGCTCGCCTGAGCCTACCGATATCCGGGATACTCAATGCCTTGTTCTGATAGGGTCACACATTGGTGAAAATATGCACAACGGCCAGGTCCAGGAGATGTCGGATGCCATTGATAAACGAGCTACGATCATAACGGTGGATCCCCGTTTCTCGACAGCAGCAAGTAAATCAAAATACTGGCTGCCTATTAAGCCGGCAACCGACCTTGCACTTCTTCTTGCCTGGATAAATGTGATAATCGAGGAGGGATTGTACGACAGGGATTACGTTGAAAAATACACATATGGTTTTGAGCAGCTCAAAGAGCATGTGAAAAATATGACTCCCGAATGGGCTTACGGGATAACAACGATAAAGCCGGATGTTATACGTAAGACGGCACGGGAAATGGGACATGCATCTCCTTCAGTAATAATTCATCCCGGACGTCATGTCACATGGTATGGTGATGATACGCAACGTTTACGGGCTGTTGCAATCCTGAACGCCCTGCTTGGGTCATGGGGGCGCAGAGGAGGTTTTTATATCCCCGATAAGGCAAAAGTGCCCGGAGTACCTCACCCGGAGTATCCCAAACCTTCAAGAACATGGCGTGATGCTATGAGTGGCAAATATGAGCTTGCCGACCTTGCCCTGGCAAACGGGGTTTGTGATGCCACTATCCCTGATCCGTCCCTGAACTGTTCCATAAAAGCATGGATAGTGAACGGAACAAACCTGGTCACAACACTTCCCGAACGGCAAAAAACAATAGAAGCTATTCAAAGTCTTGATTTCATAGCTGTTGTTGATACGATGCCGATGGAAATAACAGGATTTGCAGATGTTGTGTTCCCTGAATGTACTTATCTCGAAAGATATGATTCTTTGCGGGTTACTCAGCATCGTGAACCGACAATTACTTTAAGGATGCCGGCAGTGGAACCGAAATATGATTCGAAACCTGCCTGGTGGATAGCGAAACAACTTGCAAACAGGATGGGTAAAGAAGAATATTTCCCGTTCGACACCATCGAGGAAGAACTCGACTGGCAGTTAAAGCAAGTTGGTTCATCACTCGAAGAGATGCAACGTATAGGGGTTAAAAAGTTTAAGCGTCAGTATGATGATCTGTACTTTAAAGACGGAGAAGATATTGAGTTCAATACCAATACAGGGAAAATAGAATTGTATTCTACTTCACTTGAAGAATACGGATTCGATCCGATACCAAAATTCACTCCACATCCCGAACCGCCTGAAGGTTATTACAGGCTGATATACGGAAGAGCTCCCATGCACACATTTTCGCGTACGGCCAATAATCCCAACCTTACTGATCTTATGCATGAGAATACACTTTGGATGAACCCTATTGTAGCTAAAGAGTGGGGATTTGAGAACGGCCAAAAAGTATATCTTCAGAATCAGGACAATGTTGTTTCCACTTTTCCGATCAAGATCAGGGTGACAGAGCGTATTCGCTGGGATTCCGTTTACATGGTACACGGCTTTGGTCATGCTAACAGGAAACTGACACGTGCCTACGGACAGGGAGCAAGTGATTCGGAACTTATAACAAAAGTGATGATGGACCCCATTATGGGAGGTACGGGAATGAGAGGTAATTTTGTAACTTTTTTAACTTCTAAACCGGTAAAAGAGGAGGCTAGATCATGAGATATGCAATGGCAATTGACACTAAAAAATGTGTAGGCTGTAGCGATTGTGTTGTTGCTTGTCAGACAGAAAATAATGTACCCCACGGATATGCGCGTGACTGGATCATTGAAGTGATCGACGGTACTTATCCCCAGCTGGAACTTGAATACAGGTCCGAACGCTGTAATCATTGCGACAATGCTCCTTGTGTGCGTTGCTGTCCTACAGGTGCGAGTTTTATTGCTGACGGTGGCATTGTAAAAGTAGAACATGATAAATGTATCGGTTGCGGTGCATGTATCGCTGCCTGTCCTTACGATGCCCGTTTTGTTCATCCGGAAGGGTATGTCGACAAATGCACATTTTGCGATCATCGTCTTGAAAAGGGGCAGGATCCGGCTTGTGTGGCTGTTTGTCCTACCAAATGTCTCTATTTCGGCGATATGGATGATCCTAATTCGGAAGTTTCAAAAGTGGTCAAGAAGAGAAAGTTCAAGACCCTTATTCCTGAAGCAGGAACTGAACCTCAGTTGTACTTTTTGATATAAAATTAAAGTTATTACAAAATGAGAGAAGAATTAATAGTCAGCGGACGATCAAATCCTTTGATAGACCCGCATCTGGAAATATGGGAATGGCAGATCCCGGCTTATCTTTTTCTCGGAGGATTAGCAGCAGGAATACTGTTCTTTGCAGGTTTGTTTTACCTCAGAGGCAGAGAAGATAAATATCCTACGGCTGTCCGGGTGGCGCCGGTATTTGTCCCTGTTTTATTGGCAATAGGTTTGTTGTTCTTGTTTCTCGACCTGAAACATAAATTTTACTTCTGGAGATTGTACACATCATTCAGCATCGAATCTCCTACCAGCTGGGGAGCCTGGACCCTCTTGCTGGTAATGCCGTTGTCTGTCATCTGGGCTGCATTGTACATTGAGTCAGTTTTCCCGAAATGGGACTGGAAGTACACATGGGCAAAAGATGCCATAAAATTTCTTAGCGGATATAAAAGAGAAATGGCGTGGGGCATGGTAGTTCTTGCGATAATCCTGGGGATCTACACAGGTATTCTTTTGTCGGCATTCAACGCCCGGCCATTATGGAACACCTCGATCTTAGGACCTCTGTTCCTTACTTCAGGACTTTCGACCGGGGCAGCGTTCATTGTTCTGTTATCGAAGAATAAGACTGAACGACATGCCATGGGAATGATAGACCTGATGCTTATTTCTATAGAAGTTGCTCTTATCATTCATATGTTCATGGGCTTCAAGGCAAGTACACGTGTTCAGATAGAAGCAGCAGACATGTTTCTCGGCGGTCAGTTCACTGCCACATTCTGGGTCTTTGTGTTCAGTCTTGGATTGATAGTTCCTGCTTTTCTTGAATTTATGGAGACCAAGGGGAAAAGAATCCCGTTTTACATTGCCCCGTCATTGGTTATATTCGGAGGAATATTGTTCCGTTTTATCATGGTGCATGCAGGTCAGTTAAGTAGATGGTTATATTAAAATATATAGAATTATGGGAAATAATAATAGTAAAAAGTATTTGAACCCTTACCTGGGAGGAGTGCTTTTAGGATTAGTGCTTCTTGCTGCCTTCTACATTTCCGGCAGAGGTCTGGGAGCAAGCGGTGCTGTTAAAAGTATGGTAGTAACGGGTATCGAAACCATTGCTCCTGCACATGCCGAAGGCACTGAATATTATCAGAATTATGACAAGTCGCATCCGGGAGGGCCGCTTCACAACTGGCTTGTCTGGGAGATGCTTGGTGTACTCGTGGGAGGGTTCATCTCCGGTGCTGTTTCAGGACGTCTGAAATGGAAGGTTGAACATAGCCCGAAGATCACAAGCAAGACAAGGCTGATATTTGCACTGATAGGAGGGATACTTTTCGGTTTCGGATCGCAGATGGGCAGAGGGTGTACTTCCGGTTCAGCTCTCAGCGGAATGGCAGTGATGTCGTTGGGTGGTTTTATCACTATGGCATTCATATTCGGTACCGGCTTTGCTTTTGCATATTTTGCACGTAAATTATGGATATAAAAAATTAATGATATGGGACCTTTAGTAGTAAATGAAATAATTTCTGCAAACACCAACCTGTTCTTGGCCTTCCTGATAGGTATAGGGTTTGGTTTTGTTCTGGAAGCAAGCGGCTTCTCATCGTCACGTACTTTGGCGGGGATGTTCTACGGATATGACACAACGGTTTTAAAGGTGTTTTTTACCGGAGCCATTGTTGCAATGTTAGGACTTCTGTTTTTCAGTCTTTTCGGATGGATTGATCTGGATCTGGTTTACATTAATCCTACGTTCCTTTGGTCGGCTATTGTTGGCGGTGCTATCATGGGACTGGGTTTTATTCTTGGCGGATTTTGCCCGGGAACAGCCTTTTGTGCTTTCTCTATCGGCAAATTGGATGCACTGATGTTCATTGGCGGATTAATAATCGGCATTGTGATCTTTACCGAAGGTTTTCCTCTGTGGAAAGATCTTTTTTATGCCGAAAACATGGGAACCCCCACAATGGGCGAGTTCTTCGGAATATCACGGGGTGTTTTTGCCTTACTTCTGATACTTGCAGCTTTCGGAATGTTCTGGGTTGGCGAATGGGCTGAGAAAAAGTATCCTCGTGACGAATACTAAATGGTTGAAAAACTTTAAACTTTAGTGAAATGAAAAATATGAGAATAAAGCTGGCAATGGTGCTTATCCCTTTGGGTCTGATCATAGCTGCTGTACCGGAAAATACAACGAAACCGTATAAACTCACAGCCTCTCAAATGCTCCAGGAGATTAAGGAGGGGACACAGTTCTTCACTCCTGACCAGGTAGCCGATATGATAGTTCAGAAAGACCCTACCTTGCAGTTGATAGATGTTCGCGGTAAGGATGAATATGAGAAGTATCATTTGCCGGGAGCTGTTAATATTCCACTCAGCGATATTTTATCTCCTGACAATGAAGACATGCTGAATCAGGATATTAAAATGAATGTTTTTTATTCCAATGGTTCAACAAAATCGAACGAAGCATGGATGCTGCTCAGGCAGTTGGGATATGAGAACAATTATGTGCTTCAGGGGGGATTGAACTACTGGGCAGAAACAATTATGAACCCTCAGAAACCACCATCAACAAGCCCTGATGATGAGATTGCCAAATACGATTTTCGAAAGGGAGCAAGCGCTGCTCTTGGAGGAGGAGTCCTTCAGACATCATCGTCAACAAAAACATCAGGGCCTAAACCCCCGATAAAGAAGCGTAAGAAGAAAAAACGTGCTGCCGGCGGTTGTTAACGGCTGTTTTCATATAACTTTAATTTGCAAAGCCTCTCTGTTACGGAGAGGCTTTTTCTATGCCTGAACAGGATCAGCCTGTTTATCCCCTCAATATTAGGAATTTAAGACACGTAATTCTTAAAATGAAAAGTTAGAAATCTGCTTGCTCTTTAAAATTTATTTTGCACATTTGTGCGTTATATTCATTTTTTTGGTTATAAAAAATATTGTCATGAAAAATACAGGGTTTTCAGGAATAACATGCTATAACTTACGAAGAAAAGTTTCAACTTCACCATTGAGCAACAAGTTGAATATTTTAGTGCTTGAATCTGACCCTAAACCAAATTATTATGCCAAGAATAATTTTCCTGAAAACAAACATGCTCATTCCTGGAAGTTATACATCCCGGTCAAAAAAGCTGCTTTCTGTTTTCAGGATGTCATTCTGAGAAATGCCCCGATCATCAATAAAAAAATAAACAGTGATTTCAGAATATCACCGGGACAAATGACGATTTTTAATGAAAATCATGCTTGCATCAGGGTAAGCACTAAAGAAGTAGAAAAACTGCCGCTGTTAATAGATGAGTTTAAAAAAGCAGGTATTCATTTTACCAAAAAAAAGGAGATAGCAGAATTTGAAAGTACTATATACTATAAAAAATATACGGAGTTTGTGAAGATAGGTGAAGGGATTTATCAAAACAGATTAAACGGAAATCATTATTATTTTGAAGTGCCTGTTCCTATCAGTTTTGATGTGTTTATTAAAGGCATGGAAGAGATAAAAAACAATTGTAATTTTCATCTTTTTGATCCTTTCCTTACCTCAATATTCTTAGAGAACAGGACACAGGATTTTATAGGTATATATTCTGAACACTGTGATAAGAGCAGATTTGGTGATCTTGAAAACGAGATAAAAAAGGTTTTTCACGTTTAAATACATTTAACATTATAAAAATATGCAAACGGTTAAAGAATCACAACACCGGTTTATAAAGATGTTGTTTTTTTTCATTGCTTTGATATTACCTTGGATAGCAGGTGGAATATATGTGCATGAAAAATCGAATATTGCTGCCAGAGAACAGTTAAAACTGGTAAATTATTATGTAGACACTGTTAAGAAAGTAGACCATAGCAAGTTTGAAATACTCCGGCAAAAGTTTGAAACACCGCAACAGGTTACAGAGGCCTGTCTGAGTTGTCACAACAAAACCGACCACGATGTAATGCACACTGCTCACTGGAAATGGACCAGGCCATATGTGACGGATGAAGGAGACACAATTCAGTTAGGAAAGAAAAACATAATCAATAATTTTTGTATCGGCATATCTTCAAATGAACCTTTGTGTACCAGTTGTCATGCGGGGTACGGATGGAAAAACGAAAAATTTGATTTCAGCATAAGTAAAAATATTGATTGTATTGTTTGTCATGATCAGACAGGCACGTATGAAAAGTTTCCAGGGAAAGCAGGATTGCCGGTTGATAAAAAAATGGTATCTAACGGAAAAACTTTTCTACCGCCTGATTACAACAAAATTGCTGAAAATGTTGGAATGCCCAAGCGGCAAAACTGTGGGAGTTGTCACTTTACAGGCGGCGGGGGAAACAATGTAAAACACGGTGATCTGGAACTTGCTCTTAATAATACTACCCGAAAAGTGGATGTGCACATGGGTATTGACGGGGCAAACATGAGTTGCGTTGAATGTCATAAAACAAAAGAGCATAAGATATCGGGGAAACTTTATACCGTTTCTTCAGGGAACAGTGACAGAGTGAGTTGTGCCCAATGTCATACATCAGAACCTCATTCTAATATTATTTTAAATCATCATACCGACAGGATAGCCTGTCAGACTTGTCATATTCCCGAATATGCCAAGGTCAATCCCACAAAGATGTACTGGGACTGGTCAACAGCCGGGAAGCGGAATCCTGACGGAAGTCTGATCATAAAAAAGGATAGTCACGGTCATCTGAAATATCATACAAAGAAAGGTTCTTTTGTTTATGAGAGTAATGTGAAACCTGAATATGTATGGTTCAACGGGAAGGCACGTCATTACCTTACCGGTGAAAAGATCGATACCTCGAAAGTGCTGGTGTTAAATGAACTTCAGGGGAGTTATGCCGATAAGACATCAAAGATAATTCCTGTTAAAATTCACAGGGGAAAGCAAATATACGATGCTGAGAACAACTATCTGATCATACCGCATTTGTTTGGGAAGGACAGTACTGCTTTTTGGAAAAATTTTGACTGGGATAAAGCTGCCAGAACAGGAATGGCAAGTGTAGGTCTGCCATACAGTGGAAAGTATTCGTTTATCTCCACCGAGATGTACTGGCCCGTTAATCACATGGTTTCTGAAAGCAAAGAATCATTGAGTTGTACTGATTGTCACTCACGTAATGGCAGACTGGCGGGTCTGAATGACTTTTACATGCCCGGTCGTGACTATGATCCCCTACTGGATAAAACAGGAATAATCATGATAATCCTGTCTTTGATAGGGGTTGCCATTCATGCAGGATTACGCATAGCAAAATCAAAAAACTAAATAATTAGCGGTTAGCGGAAAAATATACACCGATGAAGAGAAAAACATACATATACCGACGTTTTGAACGGTTCTGGCACTGGAATCAGGCACTGCTTATTCTGTTTCTTGCCCTTACCGGTTTCGAGATACACAGTTCATATAAATTGTTTGGATATCAGAATGCTGTAACAATGCATAATGTGGCCGCTTGGGCCCTGCTTGTTCTGATCATATTTGCTATTTTCTGGCATTTTGTAACGGGTGAATGGAAACAGTACATTCCCACAACAAAGTATATCAAGGCGCAGATAGAGTATTACATCACCGGGATATTCAGAGGTGCACCCCACCCTACTAATAAAACGGTATACAACAAGTTCAATCCTCTGCAAAGGTTGATCTATCTCGGTTTAAAACTTTTTGTTATTCCTGTACAGGTGATCACAGGGTTCATTTATCTGTTCTACGTTTACCCTGATAATCCTGCTCAATCATTTGATCTGTCAAACGTGGCGGCTGTTCACACTATCGGTGCATTTGCCTTATTGTCATTCGTTGTTGCACATGTTTACCTTACCACCACCGGAGAAACACCGCTTTCAAGTATCAAAGCAATGGTCACGGGCTGGGAGGTCATTGATGTTGATGAGAATGAGGAGAGGGTTGAACACCTTCATAAAGCAGTAGAAGAGAGTGCAGCAGGGTATTACCGTCTGGATAAAAACGGGATACTTACCGATGTAAATGATGCCTGGCTTGAGATGTACAAGTGTAAAGACCGGAGCGAGGTCATAGGAAAACATTACTCTGAAACTCGTGATGAAAAGCATCTATCAGAGATGGATGACATTTTCAGAAGAGTGCTGAACGGAGAGACTCTCACCGGGGTTCCTGTCGTAAGAAAGTGTTTTGACGGATCGACAGGAAAGCATATTCTTTCGGCAAATCCGGTTTATGAAGATGGCGAGATCGCCGGTATCGAAGGATTTGTCCTTAATATTGATGAAACAGAAGCATTGTCCGATCACATTTACTACACTGTAAGGAACAGTGCTGCGGGATATTACCGCCTCGACGAGAATGGTAACATAATTGATGTGAATGATGCCTGGCTGAAGCTTTACAAGTACGATACTAAAGACGAGATCATAGGGAAACATTTTTCCGTGACCCGTGACCCGGCTGAGGTCGATAAGCTTAAAAGTATAGTTGACAGGGTTATGTCGGGAGACACGATATCGGGAATGATAGCCGTACGGAAATGTAAAGACGGTTCAACCGGTAAACATATACTTTCGGCAAATCCGATAACCATTGGCAATAAAATAGTGGGAATGGAAGGATTTATCCTTGACATTACCGGCCTGGAGGAAGATGCTTGAAAGTATCAGTGAAAAATGACGATACCTGTTGCTATGTTGTACATGGCGGCAACGATCTTTATTTCTCCTTTCTCCTCCATGTCACGTAAAATCTCACTCTCTTTTCTGATAGTTTCAATGGAGTGAAGGGTATTGTTGTCGATCACGGCATTTACATACTTTATGTTCTTCACAGTTTTAGGGACAAAACCTTTTGTCTGTTCTATGGCCGGTTTTATCTTATCGAGGGAGTGAGTGAGATTTCCCAGTTTTGTTCCTTTTATGGCGGCATTCACAGCTCCGCATCCGGTGTGCCCCATTACAACAAAAAGCTTTGTTCCTGCTACTTTTGCCGCATACTCCATTCCCCCTATAATGTCTTTGTTCACAACGTTTCCCGGTGACCTGAACGTGAACAGTTCGCCAATTGTTTTATCGAATATGCGTTCCACAGGCACACGGGAGTCCATACATGCAAGAACAGCTGCCAGGGGATACTGTGCTTCTTTTGTGAGTTCAAGAACGTGATGCGTCTTCACATTACGCAGGTCGTCATTAACAAACCTTTCATTACCTTTTTTCAAAAGTTCAATAACCTGATCGGGGGTTAATATTTCCTGTATATTTTTATGAAGTGACATATTACCTGTTTATTGGTTTTATTCAAATGTACGATTAAGAAAACTAAGTTACAAGCAGGATATTTTTAAAAAGAGTGAAGGAGAATTAAAAAAAAGTTGAAGGATATTATTAAATTAGTATCTCCTTAATCAATTTAAACTTTACTTCATGATAGTTGACAATACTCCCAAGTCCCTTTCCAAACAGATCATTGTTGGTATTCAGTTCCTTTTTGTTGCATTCGGGGCTATGGTGCTTGTGCCTTTACTGGTAGGTATCGATCCTTCGATTGCAATGTTCACTGCAGGTATCGGCACACTGCTTTTTCATTTCATAACAAAAGGGAAAGTGCCTGTATTCCTTGGTTCAAGTTTTGCTTTTATTGCTCCTATAATTAAAGCTACCGAGATGTTCGGTTACGCAGGAATGCTTTCCGGCATTGTTGCAGTAGGTTTAGTGTACACCATAATGTCGGGATTGATAAAAACATTCGGGCTGGGATTTATTGATAAAATATTCCCTTCAGTTGTAGTTGGGCCGGTGATCATGGTAATCGGTCTTTCGTTGGCTTCGGCAGGTGTGAATATGGCAAAAACTGATTGGCTTCTTGCATCTGTTTCTTTACTTACGGCAGTGGGGGTCGTTATTTATACCAAAGGTCTGATCAAGCTTATCCCTATTTTTATCGGAATAATCGCAGGATATTTTCTGTCAATGTTTCTTGGGAAGATAGATTATACTCCGATACGTGAGGCAGACTGGTTTGCAATGCCAGCACTGACTTTCCCGCAATGGAGCTGGAAAGCATTTTTATACATGGCTCCTGTTGCTGTGGCTCCTATGATAGAGCATGTGGGCGATATGTACGCAATTGGCGGTGTAACGGAGAAGAATTATCTGAAAGACCCGGGTCTGCACCGTACATTGCTGGGTGACGGGCTTGCCACTGCTTTGGCCGGGTTTATGGGTAGTGTGCCTAACACTACATACTCTGAGGTTACAGGTGCAATTAATCTTACAAAGGTTACTAAACCAAGGGTGTTGAGAATAACTGCAGTTACGGCAATAGTCTTCTCGGTGATAGGTAAGGTTAGTGCTGTATTGAAAACTATTCCCGAAGCAGTTTTGGGAGGAATAATGATGCTGCTGTTCGGTTTGATAGCAAGTGTGGGTATCAAGACACTTATAGATTCACGTACCGATCTTCACGATATTCGTAATCAGGTGATTGTTTCTTTGATACTTACCGTAGGTATCGGAGGCGCACTGGTGAATGTCGGCGATTTCTCACTCGGAGGGATAGGGCTCGCATCGGTTGTGGGTGTTATCCTGAACCTTATTTTACCGAAAACGAAATAATGGATAGAATTGGGGGCACGACTGGTAGTCGTACCCTCAATTAATGACGTTTATTCTTTCTGTGCCTCTTCGATCTCTTTATACACTTTCTCGGTTATTTTATCGTACGAATCTTTTTCCGGTTTTACCGGCGGAAGGAATTTCACTTTGATCTTCTTGAAAGGCTTCGGGAATTTTGCTCCTTTGGGCAGTGCTTCAAATGCGCCTTTTATTGAAACCGGAACAACAGGGACTTTAAGCTCTTTGCTTAAGATGGCAAAGGTCTTTTTGAAGTTCCCGAGTTCTCCGTCTTTGGTCCTCGTACCTTCGGGAAAGATGATGAGGTTCTTTTTCTGCTTAAGCAGTTCCCCGAGTTTCTGTATGGAGAGTTTCAGGTCTTTATTCAGGTCCATGACGATCACGTTATGTCTGTTGGCAAGGAATTTCAGCCAGTGTTGCTTGATGTGCTTCTCCTTAGCGTAGAAATAGGTTTTTGCAAGCTGTTTCTTTTTCAGGAATGAAGTAACGAAAAGGCTGTCGAAAAAGCT
>JAOZOF010000503.1 GCA_029933425.1 Marinilabiliaceae bacterium | reverse complement strand
TAACTCCGGGAGTGGCCATCGATGACAATGTACTCGATCATAAAGAGAATAATTTCCTTGCCAGTATCCATATCGATAAAAAGGCAGTAGGGATATCATTTCTTGATATTTCCACGGGTGAATTCCTGATGGCTGAGGGTGATGCCGCTTACGTTGATAAGCTGCTTTCAAGTTTCAGTCCCAAGGAGGTTCTTTACGAAAAAGGAAAGCGCAGTCAGTTCGAGTCGTTTTTCGGAACTAAGTTTTACACTTATGCGGTTGATGATTGGGCTTTCTCTGAAGATTCGGCACATGAAAGGTTGTTAAAGCATTTCGAGACCACATCACTGAAAGGGTTCGGGGTGCATAACCTGACCTATGGGATAACGGCAGCAGGTGCAATACTGCATTACCTGGACCTTACACAGCACAACAAAGTACGACATATCACAAGTCTTTCAAGAATTGACGAAAGCAGATTTGTATGGCTTGACAAATTTACGGCACGAAATCTGGAACTTCTTCATGCTAACGGAGAAGAAGGAAAATCACTTGTGGATGTGCTGGATGAAACATACACCCCTATGGGGGCAAGGCTTCTGCGCAGGTGGATATCGCTGCCGCTCAAAAGTGTGAAAAAGATAGAAGACCGTCTTTCGGTTGTAGAGTATTTTTTTAAGGATACAGCACTTGCCGAAATAATCTCTGAATCGATCAGGCCTATCGGCGACCTTGAACGTCTGGTGTCGAAGGTGGCAGCAGGGAAGCTGAATCCGCGGGAGATGGTCCAGCTGAAAAATGCTCTTTTTGCTATTGATCCGATCAAGGAAGGATGCATCGCTGCCGGTGATGAATCGTTGAAGCATATTGGGGACCAGCTTAACGGTTGTAAAGAGATACGTGAACGCATAGCAGCCGAGATAGAGCCTGACCCGCCTGCTATGGTCAGCAAAGGACATGTGTTACGCTACGGTGTTTCGTCTGAGCTCGATGAACTACGTGATATTGCATATTCGGGCAAGGATTATCTTGCCAATTTACAGACAAGGCTTAGTGAGGAGACAGGTATACCGA
>JAOZOF010000309.1 GCA_029933425.1 Marinilabiliaceae bacterium | reverse complement strand
GGTAGAGCATCAGCTTCCCAAGCTGAGGGTCGCGGGTTCGAATCCCGTTTCCCGCTCTTTATAATAAATTCCTTTTATCTTCAACTATATGAAACTCATTTCATGACAAAACCACAAAAAAAGAAAAGGAATTTTTTCAAGAGTCGTTACCATAGTTTTGGCTATGCCTTTCATGGGTTCAAGATATTGTTTGCTGAGGAGATAAATGCCCGTATCCATGCTGTGGGAGCTGTTGTGGTTATTGCATTGGGGTTCTTTTTTGATGTATCGGCTAACGAGTGGCTTGTGTTGAGTATCGTAATGGGGCTGGTATTTGCCTTTGAGATAATGAATACAGCCATTGAAAACCTGGCAGACTATGTCTCTCCCTCGAAACAGTATACAATTAAAAAAGTAAAAGATCTTGGTGCTGCAGGAGTGTTAGCCAGCGTGTTCATGGCTGTGGCCACAGGAATGATCATCTTTATTCCAAAAATTATTGCTTTCTTTGAATAATTATTCAAAAAAACCAAAATAAGATATTTATGTACAGAAATTTTACTCTGATACTTTTTTTTATTATTTCAGTGGTTTTTGAAGTCTATTCACAGATCACACCCGGGGATGCCCTGGTGCAAATGGGCCGGGGGATAAATCTCGGTAATACCCTGGAACCACCTTATGAAGGCGGATGGAATAACGGAGTTGCTCAGGAGTATTATTTCGACGCATATGAAAGGGCAGGTTTTAAAACAGTACGAATACCTGTGAGATGGGATGAGCACACAATGACCGGGTCTCCCTACCATGTTAATGATACCTGGATGGACAGGGTGGAAGAGGTTGTTGACTGGGCCTTGAAACGCAATCTTTTTGTAATTATAAATGCACACCATGAGCAATGGCTGAAAGATAATTATGCCGATCCGGCAATACGTGCACGATTTGATTCTATTTGGGTGCAGATAGCCGAAAGGTTCAAGGATAAATCGGACAGCCTGTTCTTTGAGATAATCAATGAGCCTAAAGGGTTAACACAAACACAGATCGATGACCTGAATGAACGAATACTCGGGATCATACGAAAAACAAATCCTACACGGATAGTGATCTACTCGGGTAATGAGTGGTCTAACTCTGATCAGCTTATGGCAGCAAAGATACCTGATGATGATTATATCATGGGGTACTTTCATTCATACAATCCATGGAGCTTTGCCGGACAGGGTGAGGGTACCTGGGGTACAGAAGCTGACAAAAATGCGATCAGGGATAAGTTCAAAACTGTTGGCGACTGGGCAAAACAGAATGATCTGGCTATTATGATCAGTGAGTTTGGCGCTGTTAACACATGTGACTATAATTCCCGAATGCGTCATTATGCTTTTTATGTTGAAAGTAGTATGATAAATAATATTCCTTTTATGTCATGGGATGACGGAGGTGAATTTTCTGTTTATCAACGAAATGATGATGCCTGGAATGAGATAAAGGATATACTGATTCATTTTTATCCGGAAAGTCCAACCGATGTGACCCTTAGCGGGGGTGAAAGATATGTTTTCATTAATTGGCAAAACCGTGCAAATTACAGTAAATTGATCATTGAAAGAGGTTATACCGCTACCACACTTGATACAATTGCTGAGATATCGCCTGGTGCGGAGAACTTTACGGATACGCTGGAACATGGTGGTTCGGATTATTATTATCGTTTAAAGGCTGAATTGACTGACGGAGAAGTAGTTTATTCTTATCCGGAAAGGATATATGTTACCACTGCGATTAAAAAGAATACAGTTTCTGACATTCGTATTTTTCCTAATCCTGTAACCGGAAGTGAACTTAATTTACGGTCAGGTTCTTTTAGGGTGGGTGAAGAGTATAATTATTCCATCTATTCCATAACCGGACAGATGCTTTTTGCAAACAGGGCCGTTGCCAATAGTTCTGTTCTCAAGATCGATCTGCCGGATACGAGTTTAAAACCGGGCATTTATTTTTTACAGGTAAAAGGTGCTGATGCTAAAACATTAAGTTTAAAATTTTATGTAAAATAATATAGCGTGAATTTTCAGATCATGTTTCAAAATATTATCAAATCTAACCTTTTAATAAACAGAATATGAGAACAAAAATGAAAATATTGTATTTGGTACTGATACTTTTAACAGGTACCGGCTTCTCTTTATTGGCACAGAAAAAAGATAAGAGAAGTAAGAAATCGAAACAGGAAGAAAAGAATGCAAAATTTGTTCAAGTACAAAAGCTGATAAAAAGCCGGAACTTTATTTTTGATGCCGAGCGTGCTTTACCTTCAGGCGGCCAGCCCGTGGAACTGGTAGCTAATCCGGGACAAATTATAGTACAAAAAGATATGGCTTATGCCGGTCTTCCTTACATCGGACAATCCTATACGAGTATGTATGGTAGTCAGCATGTTGGCATGGATTTTAAAGGAAAAATGGAGGATGTAAAATTCAAAGTGAATGAAAAGAAGAGAAAGATCTATTTCTCCTTCAAAGTCACTGATAACGATGTCTACATGGTGACAATGGAAATAACATACAACGGAGGGTGCTCCGTAACCATCATCAGTCAAAGGAAAAGTTCAATTTCCTACAGCGGGAAAGTTTCTGTGTACGAAGGCTCCTGACAGTACATTTGAAATTATTATCGTTGTTCACAAATATCCTTTTATATTTCTATCATTCATTTTTGTGTTTAAGCTGCAAGTTAATCTGTTTTTATGCACACTTATCGAATTATGAAAAAGCTGATTGTCATTCTAATTTTGATTATTAATTTCTCAATGCTTTTGGGACAAAATAAAGATTATGTCATTCTGAATCAGTCAGTGGCCACAACTGTTGATACAATATATGGAGAAATTATATTTCCTAATAGCGGGGTAATTACAAAGGTTAAGATTATTTCGAATAATGAAAAAATGAAATATTATCCGAATGATGTTATTGGCTTTACATATGGAGAAAGATATTTTGCAAGTGTTCCGTACAATTCTAGACAAAATGTATTTGCAGAAAGAATAGCTAATGGAAAAATAAAATTGTTTTACTATGATTCTAGTCCTAAAGGAAATGGTGGAGGACTAGCAGGAGCGACAGCTACAAGTTTAACCAGTTATTACTTTATTAAAAAAAATACAACAGAAAATTATTTAAAAGTTCCACATTCGAGAGAAAAAGCCAAAAAAAAGATTGCGGTAATTTTTAAAGACAATGAAAAGATTTATAAAAAGATTTTGTCAGAGGAGTTTAGAGTCTGGAAATTACCTGAGATCGTTAAAGAGTATAATGGAGAAGAATAATGTTATGTAAATGTAGTAGCGTTGATCCCTAGGGAGAAGTTTGACCAAAGCAAAGCCCGGATAACTGACGTTCTCCGGTTTATGTTTTCTTTACCGAAAGTCCTCCTTCGTCGGACTGTTTAAAGGTGTGCGATTCCTCAATTTATCAATTCCTCAGTTCTTCAATTAAAAGCCATTGAACGGTCGTAGCGATAGCGCAGACCTTCAATCGGCAAAGAGGAGGCATTGGAGAGAGGTGTGAAATTAAATAAGACTATGTAAATGTCATTTATTACAGATAAATAAGTTTTATTTGTAATAAATATATGACAAATGAGAAGCAAGAAGCCGGTGTTATTTCCGAAATATCAAAAAATACTGGAACAGGTTGGCGAGAATATCAAGCTTGCGCGAAAACGCAGAAAGCTTACAACCATTCAGGTAGCTGAACGTGCAGGGATTTCACGTAACACATTGTATCTTCTCGAAAAAGGTAATCCCGGAGTTTCGATCGGAGCGCTGTTTAATGTGTTGCGTGTGCTCAACCTGCATGATGATTTTGCAAGGATAGCTTCTGATGATGAGCTTGGCAGAAAACTACAGGACTTAGAATTGTTGGGAGGGAAAAAACAGCAAAAATGATCGGCATTCCCCGCAGTGAAGTACAAATGATGAAGGCGGCGTTCAGGATTAAAAGTTGAAATTTGTCTTTCCCTTTACGTTAGCTGAAAACAAGCGCAAAAATTACGTTTTTTTAGTTAAACGAATATAAAAATATAGCCCTTGTTTTTGGTTTTTTCTAATTAGTACTTCCAATTATATTTTATCCATCTTTAAATTGATTTA
>JAOZOF010000308.1 GCA_029933425.1 Marinilabiliaceae bacterium | reverse complement strand
TCGTGGGTATTGATACTCCTAACTCTATGGGTGCTGAGAATGATAAGTCATACAGTCCTTTGGTTGGGATCAACCCCAGTGATATCGAGTCCGTTGAGATATTGAAAGATGCTTCAGCAACGGCCATCTACGGTTCACGGGGAGCCAACGGAGTTGTTCTTATAACCACAAAAGGTGGCAAGAAAAAGGGTAAGTCTGAGATAACATTCAGTTCTTCCGTAACTCTGTCCAATACATCTGAAAAGATAGATGTGCTGTCACCGAGGGAATTTGCAGAATATAAGAATGAATTTGATCTGGTTTCTGCTGAAGGAAGCGGCGAAGTTCCTACTCTGCCTTATGATGGGATTAACCGGCCGTTACCACAGGATGTAGAGGGGTACAATTGGCAGGATGTAGTTTTAAGGACTGCGGTTTCACAGGATTATAATGTATCGATGACAGGGTCCTCGGATAACGGTTTTTATTACCTTTCTTTCGGTGCTATGCTGGCTGAAGGAGTTGTTTTAAATTCTTCTCTTGACAGATACAATTTCAGCGGTAAATACAATTGGGATGTATCAGATAAGTTGAGGTATAATCTTTCTGTTTCATTCTCTCATGCTGAAGGTCAAGGTACTTCAACAAGCGGTGATGCTGCGAATGTAACATGGAGTGCCATCGGCTGGATGCTGTCAAAATCTCCAATAGTTGATGAATACACCGATGATAATGATTACCTGGACCCGGAAGAACTTGAAACGGCAAATCCTCTCACTTTTGTTAATGAATATGTTTCTGAACCTGTAAGTAACTATTTCAGGGGCAGGATGAATCTGGAGTATGACCTGGCCAAATGGATGACAATGGAATTAAAGTACGGTCTTAACTATACAAATAACAAAAGAGGTCAGTACTGGCCTACCACACTTCCGATGGTTGAAGATCAGGGGCGTGCAGGATATTCTACAAGCGACCAGTTAAGCTGGACCTTTAACGCACTGGGACATTTCAACTTTAAAATAAACAGGAGGCACAAGATCAACGGAGTTGTTGGTATCGAAATGAATAAAAGAGGAACGGAATCATTCAAAGTAAGTGGCGATGGTTTCTCTGACGACGATTTAGGATATTACAACCTTGAAGCTGCCAGCATATTCACTCCTGCCGATCTTGACAGGATTGAAAGCCAGCTGTTCTCAGTAATAGCAAGAGTTAACTATTCGTACAGGAACAAGTACTTGTTAACTGCCACTGGCCGGTACGATGGCTCCTCAAGGTTTTCGGAAAACCAGAAATACGCATTCTTCCCCTCTTTTTCTGCTGCATGGAGAATGACCGAAGAGGATTTTCTTAAGAACAACGATGTTCTGAGCAATCTTAAGTTACGCTTCAGTTGGGGGCAGGCAGGTAACCAAGGGCTTTCGCCTTACGCAACCTTGTCAAGGTATAATTCAGTCATTTATCCACTCAATGGTGTATCAACAAGTGGATATGCCGTTAACGATTTTCAGAAGAGTGTAACCTGGGAAACTTCTGAGCAACTGAACTTAGGGGTTGATCTTGGTTTTTTGAATAATCGTCTTGCATTGTCTATTGATCTGTATAAAAAGAAATCACGTGATGTGCTTATTCGCAGAAATATGCCGCTTTCATCAGGTTATACAACAGCCTGGGATAACATGGGGCAAATAAATAATAAAGGTATTGATATTGAAGCAATGTTCAGGGTTATTGATACAAGGTTTAAATGGGATCTCGGAGGTAACTTCTCTGTATACAGAAACGAGATAGTTAAACTCGGACTACCTGAATCCGCTTACGGTTACGTTCAGTTCTGGGGTAAAAGTATTTCAGGATTCAACGTTCCTTTGAATACATATATTGAGGGACAACCCATAGGGCAATTCTGGGGTTATCTTACCGACGGCCTTTTCCAGACTCAGGAAGAGATAGATGCACTTGATCAGAATGCACAAGAACAGGCAGGTCAGAGTTACTACCAGTTTGGGAAACCAATGTATCCCGGCGATATTAAATATGTTGATTTTAATGGTGACGGTGTTGTGGATGAATTGGATAAAACGGTTATTGGTAATCCTAACCCCGATTTCACTTACGGTATAACCAACACTTTTACATACAAGAATATTAGTCTAAATCTTTTCTTTACAGGGGTAAAGGGCAACGATGTATTCAATGCTAACCTGCAAAAGCTTACCAGAGTAGGTCAGTCAAATTCAAATATCATAACACCTGCTTTTCTTGAAGCCTGGAGAGGTGAGGGTACAACGGATTACTGGCCGCGTATAGTAAATGACTGGCAACAGAATGACCTTAAAGCAAGTGACAGACTTATTGAGGATGGTAGTTATTTCAGATTACAAACTGCTACACTATCTTATAATACAGGAATTAAGAGCATTAAATGGATATCGAACTTGAATATCTCGGTTACCGGTGTTAACTTGTTCACTTTGACGGATTATTCATGGTGGAACCCTGAAGCCAGTGCCTATGGAAACGATAATATGGCTATGGGCATTGACAGAAACTCATATCCATTGGCACGATCTGTTGTTTTTGGTTTAAGGATATCTTTTAAATAATCAGTAAAAAAATTAGATCATGAAAAATATAAAATATTTTATTCTTATTTTTCTTGTAACAGGCGTACTCTTCTCATGCAGTGACGGCTTTTTACAGGAAAATGTATACGACTTCAAGTCGAATGCCAATTTCTTCCAGACTCCGGAGGATGCTAACCAGGCAATGATAGGAACTTATAAATTCCTTGCCGACCTCTATCGTCAGTCGATGATCGAAATGCTTACACAAAATTCGGGAGAGTTCAACAAACATAAACTTTCTACTGTCTGGATCAGCGGTACATACACATCCGCTACAAAAGAGATATACCAGACTTGGCAATACGCTTATCAGCTTATAAACGGGTGCAATGATATTATTGCAAATGTAGGGGCAATGGAGAATATTGATGACACTACTAAAAATGCCATTCTGGGAGAGGCCAGATTTCTTAGAGGTTGGACATATTTTGTCTTGGTAAGGATATACCTTAATGTGCCCATAAAACTGAAACCTACTGAAGGTATTGATGGTGTTATGATAGGTCTGTCTCCCTCCGAAGAGGTTTATGACAAAGTCATTATCCCCGATCTTGAATTTGCTTTTGAACATCTTCCTCCTAACTATACATCTGAAAATACCGGAAGGGTAACGAAAGGTGCATCGGCAGCAGCATTAGCCAAAGTGTATATGACCATGGCAGGATACAATCCGGCAACAGGTCAGTTCAACCCGGATGCCGGTGAATATTGGGTTAAAGCAAGAGATAATGCCAAATGGGTAATTGATAATGGAGATTACTCTTTGGTGAACGATTTCAGAAAGCTTTGGGAAACGGGTAGTAAGAACACTGTGGAGTCGATATTTGAGGTGCAATTCTTAAGAGGAATTAACACCGGTTCAGGGTACTCAAAGATATTTACACCCTCCAAGTCCGGTCTGGCTGCCAAAGGAGGCGGATGGGGGCGTTCAAGATGTACCCAGAAGAACTATGATGATTTTGTAAACCGGTATCCGGGTGATTATCGTCTTGAAAGTTCAATAGTTACTATTGATGGTCAATCCGGTTATACCGACATAAAGAAAAATAAATTTGTTCCTGTCTATCCTACGAGCAAATACAATAAAAAGAGCCAGTCCTGGCCTTATGTAGGAAAATGGACTGACCCTGAGGCTCCTGATAATTTTGCTGCCGACAATAATTTTATAGTGATCCGATATGCTGATGTCCTTTTGATGTTTGCAGAAGCTGAAAATGAGGTGAACGGACCTACTGCCGAAGCTTATGATGCAATTGACATGATCCTTGAAAGAGCCAGGAATGCAGACGGAACTCCACGCGAGCAACCTGCGAGCTGGGAAAGAGTTTATTCACAGGATGAGTTTCGCGAAATGGTGTGGAATGAGAGACGTTTTGAACTTAAGGCTGAGTTGCATTTATGGTTTGACCTTGTTAGAAAAGGATGGGATAAGTTCAGGCAATTTAAGGAAGACGACAATGCTTATGGTTACAAGCCTATTCAGCATGGTATTTATGAGAAGAATATGTATTATCCTATTCCGTCGTTGGAAATCTCGGCTAACGATGCTATCTCTGT
>JAOZOF010000002.1:38165-42564 GCA_029933425.1 Marinilabiliaceae bacterium | reverse complement strand
CAGAAATTTTCACCATTTTTAAACAAACGGGCTGCAAAGATAATAACTTTTTACCTCCTGCACCAAATGTTTTTCAAACTTTTTAATGATGTTTTCTCGTCACACTTCAGGAATACGTTTTTTCCAAAAGCGGGTGCAAAGTAAATGTCTTTAAAATTTACTTCCAAATGTTTCATTGCAATATTTTTGTTAATAATTATTAATTCCACGGAACACCCTGAATAACCATACATTAACGGCCTGTACTATGTCTTGATTTTGTAAATTTATAACATTACAACCCACACATCCAGGCTTAAAAAAATGCTTCAACTCTGTTCTAAATAAAATATTAATTCAACAGAATAGTTTTTTAAGATTATGCATAACAATCATTGTAAATAAATATATATTTGCGACCTATATTCCTTAGTATCAAATATCGAACAGATAGTAATGAAAAAGAATATCGTAATTATTCCCACATACAATGAAATTGAAAACATTGAAGCAATAATAAATGCAGTGTTCAACCTGAATATCAAATTTCACGTATTGATCATTGATGATAATTCTCCCGACGGCACGGCAAAAAAGGTCAAAGAATTGCAGGAGCAATACCCGGGGAAACTTCACATGATAGAGAGAGCAGGTAAATTAGGATTGGGCACAGCTTACATTACCGGATTTAAATGGTCCATCGAAAATAAGTACGATTACATTTATGAGATGGATGCCGATTTCTCACACAATCCGGAAGATCTTGTCAATCTTTACAAGGCGTGTGAAGAAAATAATGCCGACATGGCAATAGGCTCAAGATACATCTCCGGTGTCAATGTGGTAAACTGGCCGATGGGTCGTGTTCTCATGTCATATTTTGCATCGGTGTATGTCAGAATGATAACAAGAATGAAAATAATGGATACTACTGCCGGTTTTGTTTGTTATCGCAGAGAGGTTCTTGAAACATTGAAACTTGATAAAATAAAACTGAAAGGTTACGGCTTCCAGATAGAGATGAAATTTACTGTCTGGAAATACGGTTTTAACATCATTGAAGTGCCTATCATATTCACGGAACGTCGCGAGGGAGTATCAAAGATGACAGGAGGCATTTTCAGGGAAGCAGTTTGGGGTGTTATAAAAATGAAGATCGCCAGCTTTTTCAAAAAATACAACAGAACATCAACTGTTGCTGCCTGAATTTGACTTTCAGAACATTTAACCATAAATTACCTTAGTAATTACAAACACCCTTGTTATGCCGACAACTCTTATCACAAATGCAACGATAATAAACGAAGGATCGCAAAGAAAAGGAAGTATCCTTATTAATAATGGTATCATTGAAAAGATATTCACACCGAAAGATGATCTTCCTCAGGCCGACAATAACATTGATGCAACAGAAAAACTGCTTCTGCCGGGAGTAATTGACGACCAGGTACACTTCCGCGAACCGGGACTGACACACAAGGGAGATATCCATTCTGAATCAAGAGCAGCAGTTGCAGGAGGAATGACCTCATTCATGGAAATGCCCAACACCAAACCACAAACAATAACGCAGGATGCACTTGAAGCAAAATATGCCCTTGCATCGGAAAAATCGTTTGCCAATTACTCTTTTTACTTCGGCGCTACCAATGATAACATAAGTGAACTTGTAAAAGTTGATCCTAAAAAGGTATGCGGAATAAAGGTTTTCATGGGTTCTTCAACAGGAAACATGCTTGTTGATAAAGATGAAGCATTAAGCAGAATATTTTCGGAGGCACCAACAATCGTAACAACACACTGTGAAGATGAAGCTACCATAAAAAGCAACACTGAATTTTACAAAAACAAATACGGAGAATCGATTACGTTCAGATACCATCCTCTGATCAGGTCTGCTGAAGCATGTTACATTTCTTCGGCAAAAGCTGTTGAACTGGCAGCTAAGTACGGAACACAACTTCACATCCTTCATCTTTCCACGGCAAAGGAGATGACACTACTGGATGATAAAACTCCGCTGAAAGACAAAAAGATAACCGGTGAGGTTTGTGTTCATCACCTGTGGTTTACCGATAAGGATTACGATGAATACGGAAGTCGCATAAAATGGAACCCGGCCATAAAATCACAGACAGACAGGGATGCACTGAGGGATGCAGTCAATTCAGGTAAATTGGACGTAGTGGCTACCGACCACGCTCCGCATACCATAGAAGAAAAGAACAACACCTATTTTAAAGCACCGTCGGGAGGGCCGCTTGTCCAGCACTCACTTGTGGCAATGCTCGAGATGGCAAAACAAGGTGTTTTCACCTATGAAAAAGTCGTTGAAAAGATGTGTCATGCACCTGCTATTCTTTACAGAGTCCACAAACGCGGTTTCATTCGTGAAGGATATCATGCCGATCTGACGATCGTTGATCCGGCCTCGGGATGGCAGGTCTCTAAAGAAAATATTCTTTACAAATGCGGATGGTCGCCTTTTGAAGGAACTTCATTTTCTCACCGGGTTACACAAACATTCGTGAACGGGAACCTTGTTTATGACAATGGCTACATCAATGAGGATATCAGAGGAGAGAGATTAATGTTTGACAGATAATGATTTTTTGAGGAATTGAGTAATTACAAACAATTATGAAAGCATTGTATTTCATTGCACTAATTTCAATCATCATCAGCTGCTCCGGGCCATCCGGCAAGTCCGGCGTCGTGAAAGAAATGAGCATTCCCGGCGATATGCTTGCTGACACCATTAGCTATCCTGTTGTAATTAAAAATCCTGATCCGTCGGACACATGGACAGAGAAGTGTCTTCAACCATTAGACAGGAAAAAACTTGTTGATGCTGTTTTCAATGCAGTTTATTCAAACGGGGCGCAGGCATACAGTTATTTCGACAATAAACCCCTTTCGATAAGCGACATCAAGAAACTTGAAAACGAGGATGAGTTCTCAAGAGATAAAGTTGGCAAACTACAATTCTGGGAAAGCTGGTATTTTGATGAGAAACAACAGATATTCACAAAAAAAGTTCACAAGATACTTGTTGCATATGAAGTGTTCACTGACGATGGGGTGCTGAGAAACTACAAAGCTGCATTTTACATCAAATTGAACTGAAAAGCTAGCGAGGGCGTGATTCTAAGTCGCGCCCCCAATAAAATCTCCTCCTAGAATTTCCATTCCGACTTTCGCACAACGTACCTCGCCGTATTCCGGCTGACCTGTGAATCGATTATCTCTTTACCTTTTAAAATATTTTTTATTGCTTCATCGGTATAGTGACGTACCGTGACAAGTTCAAGATCATCATTATATTTTACCACATATTTTTCCGAAAGCTCCTTTAAAAGTTCATCAAGAGGATCCACCCCGTTCATACACACTGAAAAATTGATCGCAGAATTGTGCATCATATTTATTTTGACCCTGCGCTTACTGAAAATATTAAATATCTCGCTCAGATTATCTTCCACGATGAAAGAAAAATCCTTCGGAGAGATGGTCATTAATACCTGATCTTTTTTCAGGATGTACACAGGAGGCAACCTGAGCGGTCCTTCGATCTTATGGATCCTGGTACCCGGCAATTCCGGCCTCATGAATGAGTTCACCAGCAAAGGGATCCTCTTGTTCTCAAGCGGTTTTATCGTTTTCGGGTGAATGACCTGAGCTCCGTAAAAAGCAAGTTCAATGGCTTCCCGGTAAGATATCTCATTAATCTTTTTCGTATCGGGATACCAGCGCGGATCGGCATTCAGTATTCCCGGAACATCTTTCCAGATAGCTGTATGGCCTGCATCGAAAACATATCCCAACACTGCCGAAGTGTAATCTGATCCTTCACGTCCCAAAGTGGTCGATAAGTTGTTGATCGTACCACCGATAAATCCCTGTGTTACGTAGATTCTGTTCCTACTGAAATCTATTTCCTTCTTCATCAGTTTGGCCGAAAGGTCCCAGTCAACTTCAGCTTCCCGGTATTGCTCATTTGTCTTTAACACTTTGCGAACATCAAGCCATCTGTTTTCAATCCCTTTACTGTTCAGATATCCGCTAACGATTGTACTGGAAAACATCTCCCCGTAAAAAACTATCTGGTCATATTCAAAATCAAAGTTCAGCGAAGCAGGCTCTTCAAGTTTGTTCTTCAGTTTTTCGAACCACCTCTCCAATTCCGTATAGAAATCCGATGATTGCCCAGACAACTCGTCTGCAATTTGCAGATGCCTGCTGCGCACATCTTCAAATGATCTGAAACACACATCCTTCTCCCCGTCGAAATAAGCCCGGACCATATGCTCCATTGCATTTGTGGTCTTTCCCATAGCCGATACTACCACTACGAGATCTTCTGCAACACTGGAAACGATCCTTCCCAGATTCCTCACTCCTTCGGCATCTTTGACCGATG
>JAOZOF010000002.1:35436-38065 GCA_029933425.1 Marinilabiliaceae bacterium | reverse complement strand
CTATTTTTGCAAAAAAACAGATCGTGGAGTTAAGTCAGCTCATCAGCATTTATCAAAAATCGGGTTTAAAAGAAAAGCTCACGGAAAGTTTCGGAAACAAATCTGAGACAACTTACATAAAAGGAAGTACCGGATCACACAAAGCTGTTCTGACTGCACTTTGTTCCGGTTCAGGCCCGCATGTGATCATCGTGAACGACAGAGAGGCTGCCGCGTTCTTTTATCACGATCTTGTTCAGCTTACCGGTGAAAAGTCTGTTTTTTTCCTCCCGTCATCTTACAAAAGAACACCGGATCAGGGCAGAAAAGATGCCGGAAACATTTTAATGCGTACTGAATCGCTGAATTCGCTTCACACCGGGAACAACGATATTTTTGTTGTCACTTATCCCGAAGCTGTTGCCGAGAAAGTGATCTCCAACGATCGTCTTGACGAGTTCATTCTGAAGATCAGTACCGGTGACAAACTCGATATCTCTTTCGTTACGGATGTTTTGAACGAATACAATTTTCAGCGTGTGGATTTCGTCTATGAGCCGGGACAATATTCGGTCAGAGGCAGCATTATCGATATTTTCAGTTTCGCAAGTGAAGAGCCTTACCGCCTTGACCTGTTCGGCGATGAAGTGGACAGCATCAGAAGTTTCGACCTTGAAAACCAGCTTTCGGTTGAGAAACAGAAGACAATACAGATCGTCCCTGACATTACCGGAAAGAACATGGCGGATTCCTTTGTTCCTTTTTCTGAATTCATCTCTGAAGATTGTATCGTATGGATAGAAAATGTGAAGTTTACAAAAGAGATCACCGACAACATCCTCATAAAATTAAGCTCCACACAATACACTCCGGACGGATTGGAAGAAGAAGACGAAATTCCCTTTCCCGAACAGTTCTGCTCTTCCCGTGAGCTCTTTGAACCACTTAAAAGGAAAAAGCTGATAACTTTCACTTCAACAACCAATGTTCTGACCGGGTCGGAAAAGAAAATTGAAGTGAACATCTCACCTCAGCCCGTTTTCCACAAGAACTTCGATCTGCTTGAATCGAACCTGAAAGAGTTTAACGAAAAGGAATATAAAACCTTCATACTGTCGGACAATCCGAAACAGCTTACACGCCTGAAAGCCATTTTCGATGACAAAGGTGCTGATGTTATTTATGAAGAGATAGGTCATTCATTGCACGAAGGCTTCATCGACCACGATAACAAGCTGTGTATCTTTACCGATCATCAGATATTTGAACGGTATCACAAATTCTCTCTGAGAACCGACAAGGCGAGATCAGCACAACAGGCATTAACACTTAAAGAGATCAACAGGCTAAACCCCGGTGATTTTGTTGTACATATCGACCACGGTATCGGACGTTTCGGAGGGCTGGTCACTACTGAAGTGAACGGACAGGTGCAGGAGGCTATACGGCTCATCTATCGCGACAATGACGTTCTGCTGGTTAGCATCCATTCGTTGCACCGGATAAGCAAATACAAAGGCAAGGACGGCACACCGCCAAAGATCAACAAGCTGGGAACCGCTGCATGGAAAAACCTGAAAAAGAAAACCAAATCAAAGGTTAAGGACATTGCCCGGGAACTAATTGCATTGTATGCCAAACGTAAATCACAGCCCGGATTCTCTTTCTCACCAGACTCATACCTGCAAACCGAACTTGAATCCTCATTCATTTACGAAGACACGCCCGATCAGGTAACGACCACTGCAGCCGTGAAAAAAGACATGGAATCGGAAACACCCATGGACCGTCTGGTATGTGGCGATGTAGGATTCGGAAAGACCGAGATAGCTGTCAGAGCTGCATTCAAAGCTGTTTCCGATAACAAACAGGTTGCTGTTCTGGTACCTACAACAATACTTGCCCTTCAGCACTACACGACTTTCAGCGAAAGGCTTAAGAACTTTCCGTGTTCTGTCAATTACATCAGTCGCCTGCGTTCAACCAAAAATGTAAAAAAAGCACTTAAAGACCTCAAAGAAGGGCATCTCGACATCATCATAGGTACCCACCGACTTGTGGGGAAAGATGTGGAATTCAAAGACCTCGGCCTGCTAATCATCGACGAAGAACAAAGATTCGGCGTCGCTGTGAAAGAAAAACTGAAAAACATCAGAGTCAATGTTGACACCCTGACCCTTACGGCAACACCCATTCCGAGAACATTGCAGTTCTCACTCATGGGAGCACGCGACCTCTCCATACTAAACACCGCTCCACCGAACCGTCATCCCATAAATACCGAATTGCATATTTTCAACGAAGAGGCGATCAAAGAGGCCATTCTTTACGAGGTTGAGCGTAACGGGCAGGTTTTTTTCATCAACAACCGTGTGCAGAACATTTATGAGATCGAAGAACTCATCAGGCGTATCCTGCCTGAAGTTCGTGTAATCACAGCCCACGGTCAGATGGAAGGACAGAAGCTGGAGAAGATAATGCTTGATTTCATAGCCGGAGAGTATGATGTTTTGATAGCCACAACAATTATCGAATCGGGACTCGATATACCCAATGCAAACACAATGATCATCAACAATGCACACCGCTTCGGGCTGAGCGAACTTCACCAGTTACGCGGAAGGGTTGGCCGGGCAAACAAAAAGGCTTT
>JAOZOF010000002.1:19868-35336 GCA_029933425.1 Marinilabiliaceae bacterium | reverse complement strand
TTCACCACCGACTGCCTGATAGAAACCGACGTAGAGATGCGTTTCCCGGAAGACTACATCGAGAACATTGCCGAAAGAATGCATCTGTATCGTGAACTCGACAACATGAATAGTAAGGAAGAACTGTCTGTTTTTGAAAATAACCTGATCGATCGTTTCGGACCGCTACCCAAAAAAGCCGCCACCCTGTTTGATGTTGTAAAAATAAGGATCATTGCAAAACAACTGGGAATAGAAAAGATAATATTTAAATACGGGAAACTGTATCTCTATTTCATCTCAGATCAGGATTCATACTTTTACCGGTCACCGCAGTTCGGGATGATACTTCAGTGGCTGCAGAACAATCCGGCGAAAGCAGAAATGAAAGAAGTGAAAGATAAATTGTACCTGTTTGTAAAAAAGGCCGTTTCAATAACCGATATGAAAAATATATTAAATGAGGTTCACAAATCCGTTTATGCTGAAACGGAATGATCTTCTTTACGGGAAAAACCGGCTGTGCTCTACTTGGGAACAAAAACAAACTGTGAGACCTTTCCGTTATAATCAAGCGTTTTCAACACCTCGAAAGGTCCTTTGTCCTCACCGTTCACCTTAATTCGTACAGGATCTATTTTATCGGTATTTTTCAATGAATCCCTCTTTTCATCAGCAATATCAATTTCTACTTTTCTGCCGTTCAATCCCGGACCATGAAGTAAGTACTCCCTATCGAAACAGGATTCTACCACATCAAGATCGGCAGTTGACACCACGAACGGGACACCCGATCTGATCAGAGCCTCTTTGTAACTTTCCAGGCGGTTCCTTGTGTCCATATCCTCCGACACATCCCTGATTATTACCTGAAGCGAACTTTTATTGTTGAACTTCACCCCTGATCCGTCTATTTCCACAAGGTTATATCTTCCGTGCACATCCTGAAAGCGAATGGTCTGACACTTGAAACACCTTCCGGCAGATTTAAAATCCTCAAATAACTTACCTACTATATCCTTATCCTCTTCGGCAACAAAGCTCATGAACGGTTGCAGCAAAACATCCTCTATATAATGGGTTTTAAAAACAACCTCAAGAGCAAGGTTATTCAGATATTGAATTTTCCCGTCATTAACTATCACAATAGGAACCGGCGACTCACTGATAAACTGTCGATAGCCCCTTTCCCTCTCCTTCTGCTCAACATCAACCTTATGTTTGTAATATGCCAGATCGATACTGATACCTAATTCTTTTTTATTTACCGGTTTCACCAAAAAACCGTAAGAATTGGTAACTATTGCTCTTTCAATTATGTAACTGCTGGTATCCGATGAAACATAAATGACCGGTATATCAAACTCATTCTTTAACTTTTCGGTAGTTTGAATTCCATCCATCTCTCCTTCAATGTGGATATCCATCAGAACAACATCAGGCTTTTCCTTCTTGCACATTTCAACAGCTTCGGTACCTGTTTCACACTTGCCAATGAGTTTATGCCCCAAATCTTTTATGAACATTGACAAGATAGTGGAAATAAATCTGTCGTCCTCTACTATTAGTACTTTTCGCATCGAATATTTAGTATTGGTTCAACCTAAATTTAAAAGGTTTTGACTTTAATAATAAAAACTCTTTATATTTGTCGTTTGTAACAGAATCACTAAAGAAACTTCGTGAATTTAATAATAGATCAGGGAAATACACAGACAAAGATTGGAGTTTTTGATAAATGGCAGCTTGTTCATTCCGATTCATACAATATCCTTGACAAAAGTAAGCTCCAAAATCTGACAAACGAATATAACATCTCTAAATGCATTTTATCGTCTGTTATTAAACAGGATAACAATCCGTTAACAGAAATTTTATCATCCCTCTTTCCCGGATACCTGAATTTGTCATATCGAACACCTTTGCCATTCATCATCGATTACAAAACTCCTGAAACACTGGGCAAGGATAGAATTGCTGCTGTTGCCGGAGCTCTGTTCCTTTATCCAGGAAAGGATATTATGATCATTGATGCCGGCACTGCCATAACTTATGAATTTGTTACCAAAGACGGAATTTATCATGGAGGGAATATTTCTCCGGGAATGCAAATGCGTTATAAAGCATTAAATACTTTTACCAGCCGGTTGCCACATCCTGAATTTCAGGATCAGCAGAAGTTGATAGGAAAATCCACAAATGAGGCCATACATGCGGGCATTCAATGGGGAATAACACATGAAATAGAAGGATATATAAACCACATGAAAACAAAATATCCTGAAATATTAATTTTATTTACAGGAGGAGATGCTAATTTTTTTGTCAAAAAATTAAAAAAACGCATCTTTGTACACTCCAATTTGATATTGACGGGTCTTAATAGAATTTTAGAACACAATGGATAGAATAAACAAAGTCCTACTTATTATATTAACAAGTATACTTTTTACAGTTTCAAATACCTGGTCGCAGAAATATACTTATTCTCCATATTCCAGATATGGCGTAGGAGAAATTGAAAACAGAGGATACGGAAGAGGCACAGGAATGGGTGGTACAGGGATAGCTTTACGCTCGAATGAACACCTCAATGACTACAACCCGGCATCTTATACTGCAATTGATTCATCATCTTTCTTTTTTGAAGCCGGATTAAGAGGATTCTATCAGTCTCTTTCAAGTACGGATGCAAAGGCGAATTTCAGTGATATTAACTTTGAATACTTTGCTATCGGCTTTCGCGTGGCGCGTTGGGGGGCTGCAACGATAGGAATACGACCGCAATCAGGAACAGGATACAAATTTTCAACGATCATTCACGATGACCTTTTGGGCGATACCAATCAGTCAGCCACGGGAACAGGTTCAATAACAAGAGCATATATGGGCTTGGCGGTTCAACCATGGAAGTTTTTATCATTAGGATTACACTTCTCCTACATGTGGGGTAACCTTACCAATATAAATGAGATTGAATATCTTAATGTATCAAATGCATTATCATATGGAAGAAGACAAAACACACATGTGAATGATGTGTTCTTCGATTTTGGACTTCAGGCAACCTTACCGCTTAAAGAGAACAGCTCTTTGATCTTCGGAGCTACATTCAGTCCGAAAACTCCGTTGAACGGATATGTTGAAGAACTGATAGCAAGAGGAACGACAACTGAAATTGAAGGTGAACTATACGTTGATTCCGACACTTTGACATATAACAAGCGGGAATTTTCAGATAATGCGTTAACCCTTCCTTTTTATTATGGTATTGGTTTATCATACAATATAAAAAATAAACTTACAGTTTCGGCAGAGATAACAAACAGTGCATGGTCCGACATTACATCTCCCGATCCATATACAAAAACCTCAAACCGTTCCAGGATAGGCGCAGGGGTTGAATTTATACCTAATGACAGAAACCCTAAAACCTATCTTTCGAGGATACGATATCGCATGGGAGCTCATTATCTGAAAGATTATATTGTGTTAAATAATTATCAACTTAAAGACTTTGGCATAAGTTTTGGAGGAGGTTTCCCATTGAAACGTTCAAAAACTTCCGTAAATTTGTCTTTTGAGATCGGACAAAGAGGAACGACAGATTATGGGTTGGTTAAAGAAAATTATTACAGAATATATCTGAACCTGACACTTCACGAGTTCTGGTTCATGAAACAAAAGTTTGACTAAAACAATTTAACGTTATATAAATCATTAAACCTAATTATCATGTTAATTAAATTCACAAGATTATTAGTACTCAGCTTGATCATGTCAGTGGGAACGTTGTACGCACAAAAAGGTGTTGAAGACGGTTCTAAATACGGACATGGGGAAGACAGTATCAGATGTTTAAAGAATCTGTCATTGTACAATGAGTACTATAAACAAAAAAACATTTCTGATGCTCTTGTATACTGGCAACAAGCATTCGATGAGTGCCCGAAATCGACATCAAATATTTACAAACATGGTGAGGCCATGTACAAATCTCTTTTAGAAAAGGCAAAAGATCCTGCTAAAAAAGAAGAGTATTTCAATAAACTCATGCAGATATACGATCAAAGGATCAAGTACTTTGGAAATTCAAAAAAATATCCTACATCTTACATAATAGGTAAAAAAGCTATTGCAATGCTGAAGTACAAAGGCACAGATCCTGAAATAGTAAAAGAGGCTTTTACCATGCTCGATAAAGCTATCAAAGAGAGAGGAGTAAAAACTCAGGATGCTGTTCTTCTTACCTTCATTACAGCCAGTATAAACAGATATAGAATAGGCGACCTTAGTGCAGAAGCAGTAGTTGGAAATTACAATACTGTTTCCAAGATACTTGATCAAAAGATCGCCGCAAGCTCTGCCGACAAGAAAGAAAAAATTCAGACAATAAAAGAAATGATCGATAAAATGTTCGCTACAAGTGGCGTTGCCAGTTGTGAAAACATTGAAAAGATCTTTGGCCCTCAGCTCGCCGAGCATTCAGAAGATAAAACCTGGCTGGAAAGGATAAATCATCTTCTTGCAAGAAATGACTGCGGTGATTCCGAGTTGTTCTTCAAAACATCAGAGCTTTTATACAAGATCGAACCATCAGCATCTTCAGCTTACGGCTTGTTCAAAATGAATCTGAAGACACAAAATATGGAGAAAGCCAAAGAATATTGTCAGGAAGCTATCAAGCTTGAAGAAGACCCTATTGAAAAGGCTAAATATTACACCAAGCTTGCATTAATATATCTTTCAGAGAAGAAATATCCTGAAGTGAAATCAATAGCACAGAAAGCTTTGGCTCTTGATCCTAAATTAGGTACTGCTTACATTCTTATAGGAAAAGCTTATGCCGCTTCTGCCAAAAACTATGGCAAAAATGAATTTGAACACAGCACTGTTTACTGGGCAGCCGTAGATAAGTTCATAAAAGCCAAACAAATTGATCCTAGTGTCGCTGACGAAGCTAAGAATCTCATAAACATTTACTCGGCCCACTTCCCGGGTAAAGAGGAGATATTCTTCCAGAAAGACGTAAATATCGGTGGAAATTATCATATTGGCGGATGGATCAACGAAACCACAAAGGTCCGTGAAAAGAAATAACCTTGAAACATAAGTTTACATACAAGGTAATTAATATATTAGATACAGCAAGCCTGATTATTGTGCTTGCTGTATCTCTTTTTTTTACATCATGTAAATCAAATGATCCCGAAGAGATCAAATCACTTACCGAGCAACTCGATTTGCCTTCCTTAACTGTTGTCGATCTAGAAACAACAATGCTGGATTCGGGCAGAATAAGATATCGCCTGATCACTCCGTTGCTTGTAAGGTACGATAATATTGAAGAGCCTTACGACGATTTCCCCGAAGGACTTCATTTTCTTTCATACAATGCCGACGGTGAGATCATTGCACAAATAAAATGCAATAACGCCAGACATTATTCAAAAAAAGATCTTTGGGAACTTAACAATAACGTTGAGGCCATCAACGAAAAAGGTGAAATACTAAACACAGAACAGCTTTTCTGGGACATGAAAGAGAAACTGATATATTCTGACAAACACGTGAAGATCACAACAAAATCAGATATTATCAACGGCATAGGATTCGAATCAAAAGAAGACATGTCGAACTATACCATAAAGAACATTACAGGAATAGTTGAAATAGAGGAGTAATTTTTCATAAATGAGCGAACTGACGATCATCTTCTTTGCTTTATTGTTCTCGGCTTTCTTTTCTGGCTGTGAAATGGCGTATATCTCGTCGAATAAACTTCTGATAGAGCTGAACAAGAAGAAATTCCCCTTTACGGGAAAGATCATTGAGAGCTTTACAAAGAAACCTTCAGTATTCATTACCACTCTTCTCATAGGTAACAATATTGCCCTTGTGGTATACGGTCTGCAAATGGCAAAGCTCATAGAACCCCATTTGCAGATTTATATCAACTCCGATTTTATGGTGTTGTTGATCCAAACCATAATCTCAACCATAATAATACTTGTAACTGCAGAATTCCTGCCCAAGACCCTGTTCAGAATAAACCCCATCCTGATCCTGAACCTGTTTGCTATTCCCCTGAAGTTTTTCTACGCATTGTTCTATCCGGTAACTCTGGCAACAATCTCTGTTTCACACTTCATGATGAAAGCCGGGATAGGAGTTAAACTTCCGTTGGAGAAAGATGAACTTCCTTTCGGCAGGATCGATCTTGACAACCTTTTATCACTACATAAAAAAGAGAACAAAAAAGCCGTAGATATCCCTCAGGAGGTAAAACTACTAAAGAATGCCATTGATTTTTCAAAGATCAAAATACGGGAATGCATTGTACCCCGTACCGACATTGTAGCAATTGAGATAAATGAAGATCTGAAAGAGCTGCAAAAAAAATTCGTAGAGACCGGATTTTCAAAGATACTTGTGTACAAAGAAAATATTGACAACATCATTGGATATGTTCATGTTTCACAACTATTCAAGCATCCCAAACAGTTACGCAATATCATAAGTCCTATTTCCATCGTTCCCGAGTCGATGTCTGCCAATGCATTGCTTAAGCAATTTACTGAGGAGAACAAAAGTATAGCTTTAGTTGTGGATGAATTTGGAGGTACTGCAGGAATCATCACACTTGAGGATATCCTTGAGGAGATATTCGGTGAGATTGACGATGAACATGACATATCCGAACATGTCGAAGTTAAACTTAACGATTTTGAATATAAGTTCTCGGGAAGACTTGAAATTGATTACATAAATGAAAAATATAACATCAATCTGCCGGAGTCAGAAAATTATGAGACACTGGCAGGAATGATACTATGGTTTTTTGAGTCGATACCAAAGGTAAATGATGAAATTACCATCGAATCATTTAAAATTAAGATTCTTGAGGCCACAAACTCGAAGATAGACCTTGTGAAGATCACATTGCCACAATCTGATTAGCAACATCTTACACATGAAACAAACAATAATTTAAGAATACAAAAAATAACCTTTCCGCATAAGGTTTTTTTTGTATATTCGTAGCCTGAAATTTCAAGCATATTTTTATAAAATAATTATCATAGAATGGCAACTTTACAGAAGATTAGAAACAAAGCAGGAGTACTGGTAGCTGTTTTTATTGGATTTGCACTTATAGCATTCGTATTAACAGACTTTTTGAACTCAAGTAGTTCACTATTCAGAAGTTCACAACAACAAGTGGCTGATATTGACGGAAAAAGTGTATCTATTCAGGAATACCAGGCATTGATGGACGAGCAGGAAGAATTCGCAAAACTTCAATCAGGGAAATCCTCACTGACTGAAGCTGAGACAAACAAGATACAGGATCAGGTATGGAATCAGCTTGTTTTTGAGACATTAATACGAGAGAAAGCTGATGAATTAGGACTTAAGGTAACTTCTGAAGAACTCCTGACCATGGTTACGGGAAGAAATGTTCATCCCATCATACGCCAGATCTTTACAAATCCTCAAACCGGCGTTTTCGATCAGGCACAACTGATAGCTTTTCTTAAACAAAAAGACAGAGACCCCAAAGCCTCTTTCTTTTGGAACTTCATTGAAAAGCAGATCATTTTTCAGCGCATAAATGAAAAATACACTACCCTTTTAAAGAAAGGAATGTATGTTACAAATACTCAGGCAGAGAACGAAGCAAAAGCAAGGTCACGCAAAGTTGACTTCGATTTCATTGCTAAACGTTACACATCAATCCCTGACAGTTCTGTTCTTATAGCAGATGCTGATATCGAGAAATATTACAAGGAGAATCTTAACGATTTCAAGCAGGATGCAACAAGGGATATTGAATATGTGACTTTTGCCGTGACTCCTTCCGAAGAGGACAAGAAAATGGCCCTTGAGTGGATTACAAAAGCAAAAGATGTTTTCGGAGCTGAGAATACTGACGCCGTTCAGTATGTAAAAATGAACTCTGATGCACCTTTTGTCGATCGTTACCTGAAGCCTGAACAGCTGAGCACAAAGCTTCAGGACTTTGTGAAGACTGCAAAGGTGGGTGATGTGTACGGACCTTATCTGGAGAATGACGCATACAAACTCACAAGGTTAGTTGACATAAAAATGATGCCCGACTCTGTGAAGGCCCGCCATATTTTGTTAAGAACAGGAGAATCTTTAGATGTACTGAAAGTAAAGGCAGACAGTCTTAAAGCTTTGCTGGACAAAGGAGCTGACTTTGCAACACTGGCAAGAAGCAACTCTGAAGATCCCGGGTCAGCCATCAACGGTGGTGACCTTGGATGGTTCCGTGACGGAACAATGGTCAAGCCGTTCAATGATGCATGTTTCAACGGAAAGAAAGGAGATATAGTTATAGTAGAATCTCAGTTTGGTGTTCATATCATCGAAATTCAGGCCTTAGGTAAGCTCACTAAAAAATATAAGCTTGCCACTCTTGTTCGTGACATTACTTACAGCTCGAAAACATATCAGGATGTTTACTCTAAAGCAACCAAATTCGCTGCTTTAAACAACACTCCCGAAAAATTCAATAAAGCCATAGAAGAAGAGAATCTGGTCAAACGTTACGGAAGAAGCATTAAAACAACAGACAGAACTATCGGAACATTGCAGTCACCGAGACAACTTATCAGATGGGCATTCGAAAGCGAAGTTGGCGATATTTCCCCGATCTATGAGTTTGGCGATGACTTTGTAATTGCAGTACTTACAGGAAAGACCGAAAAAGGTACCGCACCTTTGGAAACTGTAAAAAACCAAATAAAAAGAGAACTACTCAAAGAGAAGAAAGCGGAAAAGCTCGTGGCTGAAGTTGCCAAAGAGAAAAATAGTGTTTCTGATATCAATCAACTTGCAGAAAAACTGGATGTAAATGTTCAGAATGCCGAAGGTGTTACTTTCTCTGACCAGCAGGTCACCGGAGCCGGAATAGAACCTGCACTTGTTGCCCTTGCCACCAACAGTAAAAAAGGCGAATTATCAGAGCCGGTTAAAGGCAATAACGCCGTATTCGTAGTAAACGTCACCAACGAAGCAACTGTTAATATTGATCCTAAAGCAGAGAAAAACCAATTGCAGCAAAGCATAAATTACAAAGTAGATTACAGAATATTTGATGCACTTAAAAACTCAGCAGAGATAACTGATAATCGAATCCGTTTCTATTAAATAAAATAGTTCAACAACATTTTAAAAGCAGCACGAAATCGTGCTGCTTTTTTTGTTTATTTCCTCCCTTCTCCTTTTAGCAATTTACACAACGTAACACTTTTATGAGATATTCCTAATTTATGAGGTTTCGCCCAATATCTCGGGCAGGATATCACTGTACAGTAACACACTACGCAAAATAATCAACCTCTGAAAACAGATAATTTTCTAGACTTAAATTCTCCAAAAGTTCTCCTTTTTTGACAACTTTTGATTGTTGATAAATTTTTATCTATTTGTTACTCTGACTTTTAGCCTGTTGAAACCGGAAACTTTTTGCATTTTTAAAAAATTAAAGTTTGCCCAAAAAACAATCAATAGCTATATTGCAATAAGGAAAATAGCACATCCTTTGCAGAGTTAAAACACAATTTATCAACCCTTTAACACAAATAACTATCATGATTGTAAAGACCATCGACCTAAAATCTGACAAGATCAAAAAGGTGTATACCCATGACGAAGCATATAACTCATCCCTGGAGTATTTCCAGGGTGACGAATTGGCCGCTCGTGTATGGTTAAATAAGTATGCACTTAAAGATGCAGACGGAAACATCTTCGAACTCAACCCTGACGATATGCACTGGAGGCTGGCCCGTGAGATCGCAAGGATAGAGAGTAAGTATCCGAATCCAATGTCTGTAGATGAATTGTACGGATTGTTCAGGAAATTTCAATATATAGTACCCCAGGGAGGTCCGATGTCAGGTATAGGAAACAACAACCAGATAGCATCCCTTTCAAACTGCTTTGTAATTGGTAACGATGGTTATTCCGACTCTTACGGAGGTATCATGAAAATAGATCAGGAACAGGTACAGTTGATGAAGCGTCGCGGCGGAGTGGGTCACGACCTTTCACACATTCGTCCGAAAGGATCACCCGTAAAAAATTCAGCGATAACATCAACAGGCATCGTACCGTTCATGGAGCGTTACAGCAACTCAACCCGTGAAGTAGCCCAGGATGGACGCCGGGGAGCTTTGATGCTGAGCGTGTCGATCAAACATCCCGATTCCGAGCAGTTTATTGATGCAAAACTTGAACAGGGAAAAGTAACAGGTGCCAACGTATCGGTAAAGATAGATGATGAGTTCATGCAAAGTGTCATCGAAGAAAAACCATACGTACAACAATATCCGGTCGATGCAAAAGATCCCAAGGTAACAAAGGAAACAGATGCCGGCAACATATGGAACAAGATAGTACACAATGCATGGAAATCGGCTGAGCCGGGGATCCTTTTCTGGGATACCATAATCCGTGAATCAGTACCCGACTGTTACGCCGACCTCGGTTATCGCACAGTATCGACCAATCCCTGCGGAGAGATACCTCTGTGCCCTTACGACAGTTGCCGCCTGATAGCCATAAATCTGTACTCTTATGTAGAAGAACCTTTCACCAAGGAAGCCAAATTCAACTTCGACCTGTTCAGGAAACATGCAGGTTATGCACAGCGCATCATGGATGACATCATTGACCTTGAACTGGAAAAGATCGATGCCATCATCGCCAAAATAGATGCAGATCCCGAACCTGAAACAATAAAACGTGTTGAGAGGGAACTTTGGGATAACATACGTAAAAAAGCAATAGAAGGACGCCGCACAGGTGTTGGTATTACCGGCGAAGGCGACATGCTTGCAGCTTTGGGATTACAATACGGAAGCGACATTGCCACCGACTTCTCCGTGGAGGTTCACAAAACACTGGCACTCTCTGCATACCGTTCATCAGTGATCATGGCCAAAGAGCGTGGTGCATTCCCGATCTTCAATTACGAGAAAGAACGCAACAATCCGTTCATTCAACGTCTTTTCAACGAAGACAAAGAGCTGGAGGCAGATATGAAAAAATACGGAAGAAGGAACATTGCTCTGCTTACCATTGCTCCCACAGGCACAACAAGTCTGATGACCCAGACAACATCCGGCATCGAGCCTGTATTTCTTCCTGTGTACAAGCGCCGAAGAAAAGTAAATCCAAACGATCCTGAGGTGAAAGTAGATTTTATCGATGAGATTGGTGATCACTGGGAAGAGTACACTGTATTCCATCACAAATTTGTAACCTGGATGCAGGCCAACGGTCACGATGTAACCAAAAGATACACTGAAGAGGAGATCGATGAACTTGTGAAAAGCTCACCTTACTACAATGCCACATCGAACGATGTGAACTGGCTGAACAAAGTCCGCATGCAGGGTAAAATACAGAAATGGGTTGATCACTCAATAAGTGTAACCATAAACCTTCCGGAGAATGCAACCGAAGAACTTGTAGGAAATCTGTACATAGAAGCATGGAAAAGCGGTTGTAAAGGAGTAACTGTTTATCGTGACGGAAGCCGCTCGGGTGTTCTCCTTTCAAACAAGAAAGAGGAGAAAAAAGAAGAAAATGAAGAAAAGAAGCCGGAATCAAAATTCCCGCAAAAACGCCCGCAAGTCCTCGAAGCCGATGTTGTACGTTTCCAGAACAACAAAGAAAAATGGATCGCTTTTGTAGGATTGATCGACGGTAAACCTTATGAAATATTTACCGGACTTGCTGACGACGAAGACGGAATACTTCTTCCAAAATCGGTAACAAAAGGTAAGATCATTAAAAACAGGGATGACGACGGAGTAAGCCGTTACGACTTCCAGTACGAAAACAAGCGCGGTTACAAAACAACAATTGAAGGACTTTCTTACAAGTTCAACAAAGAGTTCTGGAACTATGCAAAACTGATCTCCGGAGTGCTGCGTCACGGAATGCCCATCGACGATGCGATAAACCTGGTTTCAGGATTGCAGCTCGATAACGAGTTCATCAATTCATGGAAGAACGGAGTTGAAAGAGCATTGAAGAAATATATTCCCAACGGTACAAAAGCTAAAAAGGGAGTATGTGACAACTGCGGCTCCGACAGTCTGATATATCAGGAAGGATGCCTGATTTGTACTGCTTGCGGATCTTCAAAATGTGGATAATTTAACCTTTAGCATAAGTTAAAGAGAGGCTGTAACCGAAAGGGCAGCCTCTTCTTTTTTGATGGTGATGTAGTATGTTTTCGTGTATTTATTGACGATTTGATGTCCTGCGCTTCGCTGCGGACGATCAAATGTCTTGGGAAAATGAGGATTTGAGGAATTGATAAACTGAAGATTCTTCCGCGAATGACTCGAATGGACGCAATTTTTTGAGAAATTATGGAATCGAAAAAACCTTATTTTCAAAAATAAACCTTAGTACAAAACTATACCCAACAATAAAACCTTATCACCTTATTTTCGGGAGTGAGTGACCCTTCAGCCACTGTTTAGTTTAGTGCATTTGACGATTACAGTCGTAACTCCGCTTCGACTGCAATGTCTTTGAAAATTCCGGTAATCATAAACCTTTAAAATCCGACGTCAGGAGGAGTTTAAACGGTAAGGGAACACACAAAAGCCCCGCAGGAACGCGGCATTCCGTTATTTCACCCCCCAACCCCCTGAAGGGGGAGTAAGCTCCGCATGGGCACGGCACCAGCGCGGATGTTAAACCCTTGAAAGGGTTCGGATTGGTGTGTGGGTCGGGCTTCCGCAGGTTGCACCTGTCTTCGACAGACTTACCTGCCTGTCTTCCGCCAGGTAGAGGGTTATTATTGTTCAACCCTTCCAGGGTTGATGTCTTCCGTGCTTGTTAAACCTTCAAATTCCGACGGCAGGAGGAACTAAACGGCACCCACACTCCATCCAAAAGCTCCGTTAGGAGCGGCATTTTGGTTGCCCGGGACGGGGATAAAAAAGAACCAATGATCCCGGTTTTGGCGGTTTTTTTGCTGTACTGCCGGCAGGCGGACCCGCAAAAAAAGTGACAAAACCCCGACACGCGGCTCAAGGGGAGGTACCGCTAATCACTCCTTACTGCTCTTTAGATCAAACTTGTAACTAAAACCAAGACTACCTCTTAATAAATTGGATTCTGCACCGAATACCGGTGCGACCTCAAAGACAAATCCGAAATTTTTCTGTTGAAACGGATGCAGGTAAATACCTACAGGGATAACAAAACCTGAAAGATTAGGGAATCGCCCTCCCAGTCCCGCATACAATTCATAATCCTCTTTATCAAGAATATCATAAGTGGCAATAATTTCAACACTTACATTCTCAAAATAAGCATCAGTACTTAACCTCAACTCAGGCTTGAACCTCTCTTTTATCTCGTAATTAATTCCCCAGAACGGAATATTAGAAAACTGAAGTGAAGTTCCGATCTGAGCAAAACTCATTGTTTTTACGCCAACAAAGAGCAAAAATACTAAAAATGTTTTTTTCATAGCTTATCAGGTTTTGTGTAGCATTATATTTTTCTCTCTGAGAAAAATCCTCAATAAAAGATTTTACAGTGGAGTAAGTGCTATCCCTTCAAACTTCAGGCCGTAAACAAAAACTTGGATTAAAACAACTTTTTGTAACATGCAATATTTTCTTAGCTTATTACTTTAAAGATAACACTAATTATTTTTTATCTCTCTTTAGATAAAACCGGAAACCGATTTGAAAGCTGAAAGAGCTACCGGTAAAGGTATTTGTGGCAGAAATCCTATCGTCATTATTTAGCTGATGACCAATTACATCATACACCATTGGAGTGAACATTGTATTGTAACTTCCCTTAAAATACAGGTCAACTCTCTTTTTGATCCTCCACCCTAACGAACACGACAGCCCCAATCCTGTATTAATTTTTGAGGGACGATAAGTATATGCAAGTGTTGTGCCGGGATGCAGGTCGACATCATCAATAGGAGTCTCCCAACCATAGTCCGGGATCTCACCATCTTTACCCCATGTTCCTATTTTTCCTGTCCTGTTTTCACGTGACTTAATTATCAGGAACGACACTTCAGGCTTAACAAAAAAATGATCATTCGCGAAAGGGATATCGTAACCAAACCGTAATGGAATAACCCAACTGTCTAATGCTGAACTGCCGCTAACACCCATACCTTTATCCGGAACAGCAGTTTCGTAGTTAATATAAATATCAGGCAAAGCAAGATAATATCCGTAAAATCCTGTTTCAAATGTGTAATGTTTAAGCTTGTATCCGAGATAACCACCCCAGTTTCCATTAAAAGTGTATTGTCCGAGCGAATATCCACGACTGTTTATGTAGAAGAACTTGTCCCAGTTTACACCTGCCTCAGCTCCAAGGTAAAGGCCTGTCTGAGAATTTGCAGCAAATGCGAACATGATCAGAAAAAATGTCAATTTAACTTTTCTCATAGCATTAAGATTTGGGTTAATATACCTGTCTGACAAACATGCCCCTTCTCTCACTTAGCCGGACAACACTTATTAACTTTTTTTTTCTTTATTAAATCTTTACTTATTGATATAAATGACACTATACAACATTCACTTTTCTTATCTTTGCAAAAAAAATAATTATGTCAGATAAACCTGTAAGAGTACGATTTGCTCCAAGTCCAACAGGACCGCTGCACATGGGAGGAGTTAGAACAGCCTTATTCAACTATCTTTTTGCAAAAAAACACAAAGGAACTTTCATTCTGAGAATTGAGGATACCGATCAGACAAGATATGTTCCGGGAGCAGAAGATTACATTATTGAAGCGCTTGAATGGTGTGGTCTTGAATTTGACGAAAAGCCCGGATACAGCTGCGGTTTCGGACCTTATCGTCAGTCAGAAAGAAAAGATATCTACGAAACCTTTGCAAAAAAACTCATAGCTTCCGGGCATGCCTATTATGCCTTTGATACTTCTGATGAACTTGACGCCAAACGCAAGGAGTATGAGCAGGAGAAAAAAGTCTTCACCTACAATGCCCTGACAAGGAATGAAATGAGAAACTCCCTTTCTCTTCCCGAAGAGGAAGTTAAGGAGCTTCTGAAAGGCAACCATGTGATAAGGTTCATGATGCCGGAAAACGAAATTGTAGAGGAAGACGATATCATCCGCGGCAAAGTGGCTTTTAATACCCGCGAGTTAGACGATAAGGTACTTTTCAAATCGGACGGCATGCCGACATACCACCTTGCCAATGTTGTGGACGATCATTTCATGAAAGTGTCACATGTCATCCGCGGTGAAGAGTGGTTGCCCTCATTGCCTCTGCATGTTTTACTGTATCGTTCTCTTGGCTGGGATTCGCCCCGTTTTGCACACCTGCCGCTTATCCTTAAACCCACCGGCAAAGGAAAGCTGAGTAAACGTGATGGTGACAAAGCCGGATTCCCGGTCTTCCCCCTTCAATGGAAAGACCCCAA
>JAOZOF010000002.1:0-19768 GCA_029933425.1 Marinilabiliaceae bacterium | reverse complement strand
AAAAACACATTGACGCTTCCGATGAATATCTCGAAAAAGTTGTTTCTCTGATAAAAGAACGGGTAACTTTTGTGCATGAGATGTGGGATCAGGCAAAATTCTTTTTTGTTGCTCCGGAAGAATACGATCCTAAAGTTGTAAAGAAAAGATGGAAAGGTGATGTGCCTGCATTCATGGAAGAACTGTCTGCAAAACTGTCTGCCGTTGAAGAGTGGAAAGCAGATAAGATCAAAGAAACGATAGCAGCACTTATCGAAGAAAAAGGTCTTGGTTTCGGGCTTGTAATGAACGCACTCAGACTTGCACTTGTAGGAGGCGGTTTCGGTCCCGACCTGATGACCATTGCCGAGATGATCGGAAAAGAGGAAACCGTTACAAGAATAAAAAATGCCGTAGAACGGCTGTAAGCTGATAATCTCATTGGGGGTGCGACTCGAAGTCGCGCCCCCAATTATTAATATTTTCTATTTCAAAAACTTCATTCCTTCGCTAAGGTATGTAACAGCATCGGCAGGATGATGATCGATGTAGAACTTGCTTCGTTTGTGTCCCAGACGTACAATGACTGCATTTTTTTCAGGAACTACGATCACATACTGCCCCAATATCCCCCGCATATAGGGATGATACTTCCCTCCTGATTTCATTATCCACCACTGATATCCGTAAAAATCCAACGGCTTTCCTTTATCATCAAGCAAATCACGTGCAGGAGTTGTAGCCTCTGTTACATATTCCTCCGAAACAACCTGTTTGCCGTTGAAACTTCCATGACCAAGTATCAGTTTGCCGAAACGTGCAAAATCGCGGGCATTACTGTTAAAACAGCAGTAAGCCTTTTCTACACCTCCTTTTTTGTCCAGCGACCAGACAGCATCGTGTTCAGCACCCATCGGCTGCCACAGTTTTTCAGATGCGTAATCGCTGAGGGTCTTTCCCGTTGCAGCTTTAACTATCAGTGAAAGAAGTTCAGTATCTCCGCTTTTGTAGCTGAAATATTTTCCCGGCTGTTCTACAATATGTATCCTTTCCGACAAAGCTTTAAGATCATTACCGTAATAAGCCTGCGTAGTCATACTAATAGGACTGCTGTAACTCTCGTCCCAGTTACTTCCCGAGCTCATGGTAAGCAGATCACGAATGGTAAGCTCCTTGTCAAGTTTTGTTGTAAGATGCGGCAGGTAATGAAATGCAGGTTCATCCACCGAATTTATTTTTCCCTCGTCTATTGCTGCACCAATCAGAAGTGAAACAATACTTTTGGCTGCAGAAAACGAATTAGAGTAAGAATCAGTACCGTATCCCTCCCAGTATTTTTCAAAAACCAGGCTGTCATTCTGGATCACAAGAAATGCAATTGATTTGTAATGCTCCAGAGTATCTTTAAGAGTTTGTGGCAATTCCTGAGCATTGAAGTTCTTTGCTTTAGCCCATTGAAGTGGTTGAGGTGATGCTTTCACAACGCGATTCTCAAATATCTTGTAATCCTCAATCCCCGGATACCAATATGTAAGTGCTGTTCGAAGATAAGAAGGCAGGAATAGCCATGCAACAAAAAGGATCAACACAGCATACAGAAAGATCTTTAACTTTTTAGATTTAGCTCTTTGGGTAGTCATAATTCGTTCAGGTAAAATTTATTTTAAGTAAAAATAATGAAATTATTGATACCCGTAACCCTCTCAGGCAATAGTATAAGCTATCACTCAAAAAAATAATATTAATTTTTATTTTAAACTATAAGATAAACCCAACCAGACTTCTATTTCGGTCTCCACTCTCTTATGGATATAAGATCAGGAAAAGCTTTCGGTTTATAAACAGACCTGTCGACAAGTGAGCGAAGGCACTCCTGTATACCTTCGGGCAAACTCGGATGAGGATAAAATGTTTTTAATGCATCCTCAAGTGTCGTTCTTTTATTTATCAGGTGGGCGACTGAAACAATGAATGACGAGGCCTGCGGCCCCGCTGCTCTCATGCCGAGAATATTCTGCTCATCATCATTGCTTACAAGTATTTTCACAAAACCGCTGGTGTTCCGCATGGCAATTGCCCTGTTCACCAGTTTGTTCGAGTAATAAGCAGCCTTGTATGGGATATTTCTTGCCTGCAACATCTTCTCATTTGCCCCCACTGCCGCAACTTCAGGCTTAAAGAACATAAGCGTCGATATCTGTGAATAATCAGGCAGGATATCTGATCTTTCAATCATCCGTTCCACTGTCAGTCTTCCCTGATATTCGGCAATACTATACAACTGAATATTTCCGGTAATATCGCCGGCAGCATAAATATTGTCTATCCCCTTATCATTAGTTAAGGTACAATCACTGTTTATCCTGAGTGAACCTTTTGTATGGGTTTCTATTCCCAGATTCTCCAGCCTCAACCCGTCAGTGTTCAGCTCCCTTCCTATGGCAATAAGGGCAACATCCACTTCAAACACCTTACTATAACCATTGTCGTAATCAAGGATCACCTCAAGATAGTCGTCATGTTTCTTTATCTCCCTCAATGTTGCAGTATGATGGATGATTACACCATTCTTCTCAAGACTCTCCGATACAAAATCACTCACATCATCATCCTCGTAAGGCAGAACCCTGTGAGCCCTGTCAAGAAGGTGAACCTCGGTCTGTTTGAAGTTTGAAAATATCGTAGCGAATTCGCACCCTATAATTCCCGAACCAATTATCAGCATTCTTTCGGGAAACTTTTTCAGGTCCAGAATATGATCAGAGGTGATTATCCTTTTCCCATCCACTTCTAGTCCGGGATATTTCCTTGGTTTTGAACCGGTTGCCACCACAAAATTCTTCCCTCTGATAGTCAACTCTTCATCACCGGAAACTTTAACAGTATGTTTATCAACAAAACCTGCCCAACCTTTCACAAGAGTCAGAGAACCCTTACTGTTTTTGCCGGGAGCAAACGTCTCTATCAGGCTCAGCATCTGATATTGTTTAACTTTTGCCGCCTGAATTATCGTCTTTTTCACTTCATTGTAATTCACCGTCAAAGCTCCTGCCCTGTAACCTCTGTCAACACGGGCTGCAACGGCATAGTCCATCGACAGCTCATACATGGTCTTTGATGTCAGCACACCATTGATTATTCCTGTACCTCCCAGATGTTTCTTCTCTATCATGCAAACATCCATACCGAAATCAAGTGCTCTTGTTGCTGCCGCGAAACCGGCAGGTCCGCTGCCAATTATTACCAGATCGAATTCTTTATTCTTCGTCATACTGTTAAATGAAAGTTGCTATCTATATAACCTCTTTAAAGATAAAATGTTTATCTCAAATTGGCCATTAGGAAGCGAGGCACGAGCAGAACCAAAGGCCCCATTCTGGGTTTACCTGTTTACCGGAAGTAAAAAAGCCGGCTGCAGGCCGGCTCTCTTTTCATTTTAATCTTTGTCTTTCGGTTTGTATGAAGAAACATGTCTTCCAATTTTTTGCATGTACAGGTCTTTAATGGTAATGATTATTCCTGTCTCCTCAACGTCTCCAAACCTGTCGTTTATGGCAGTTCCAAACGTTCTCATCGAAGGTGAAAGGCCCATGTATGCATTTATAAGCGGCGGGATATTCTCACCCAGATCCCGAACTTTTTTACTCAACACTTTGTAATCATCTTCAAAACTGCCCGAAAATATCTCATTGAGCTGCTCTTCAGTAAATGATATTTTAACGGGATTGTGTGGATAAACAAGATTCTCCTTATCCCTGAAATGCTTTTTCATGAATCCGAGTATCAGGTCCCTTGCTTGCTGATTGTAATGAGTGTACATCGTAACCTTCCCGAAGAAATATTTCATCTCGGGATAATGGATTATCAGAGTACCCAGTCCGTCCCAAAGGTTATCGAGTGCGAACAGACTTTTAGCCCCGGATTTGCTGGACTGATACTGGGGCTGCACAAAAGAACGTCCCAGCTCGATAGTGTGCGGCAGATATTCATTGATGAACTTTTCCGAAAGATGAAACAACCTTGAGGTAGCAAGTATTATTTCCCCTTTTTCATTCCTGGGAAGATTGTTCCCGAGAATGTAACGATAACCGCCAAGTATTTCCTTCTCATCAGGATCCCACACAATGAGTTGTCGGTACGGTATTTCAGCCACATCGTAATCGTCAATATCAGCCTCTTTGCCCGTTCCTCCTCCCGCAAGCCTGAAAGTCACTTCCCTGAGTCTGCCAACCTCTTTCATTAAAGCTGGCGCATCATGAGCCGTGAAATCATAAATTTCATTGTTACCCTTGTTCGTCTTACGCACAAATATCTTTTCCGTCAGCTCCGAAATAAGTTCTTCTTTCGGCACAGGTGGTATTACAGGTTTTGACATACTCATTTTCAAAAAAATTTACACAAAGTTAATTGTTTTTTGCCAAGTTGTAAGAGAGTTCTTTAATTTTTTGGGCCCACATATCAGGCTTTTCCCCATTGTTCAGCTCTTCCCATTTTACAGGCTTTCCGAATATTATGGTTACATCCTGATCCTTACTTTTGAACAGCTCACCCGGAAGGAATAACATTTCAAGATTGACCTTGATCCCGAGTTTCTTTCTCAGATTTGCAAAATTGTAAAAGAAATTACTATTCTGCCCGCTTATGAATACCGGAACAATATCCCTTTTATGCTGAATTGCCTTTTTAACGAAGTTCCTTTTCCATTCCAGATCAGTGATCATACCATTTATCTTCCTGCTCACGAGCCCTGCCGGGAACATCAGTATCTGGCTGTCCGAAGCATAGGCCTCTTCAATCTTACGGGCAGCTTCACGACCTTGCGCACCATGCTTGTTTATGGGAACAAAATGAGACCTCAGATTCTTAATGTTCAACAGAATATCATTGACAGGGAAAAGAACATTCGGGAATTTTTTGCCCACTTCGGTAAGAAATATCATTCCGTCCAGTCCTCCAAGCGGATGATTTGAAGCAAAGATATATCTCCTGCCCTCAGGAATATCATCAAGACCGATGGACCGGTAGCTGTTCGAGAACTCATCAGCAATAGCCTTTGCAAAATCAAGCCCTTCCTTGTGCTTGTTTCGATCGATGAAATCATTGATCCCCTCCTGACGGATAATGCGTTTCAAACCGGATAATATAAACTTAGGAAAGTACTTGTAAAGCTTGGGATTCTTCGACCTGAACACACCGTCTACATCTATGAACTTCTCGTCCGGGAGATTCTTTTCAGCCATTTCCTTCTCTTTAAATGATCAGTTTTACCGGTTTTAGATACAATTATCAAGTATAGAAAAAAAACATAAAAACCGCAAGCATTTATATGGAAGCTCAGAAAAATAGTTTGGCAAGCATGTTTACACCCTGCCTTTATCTCACTGACAAACAACAATATAAAACACAAAACAAAACATTATTTAAAAAAAATTCACAACAAGTGGAATAAAGTGGGTCAAAATGGTTGACAGTGGTTTAAAAAATTTATACTTTTACCTTTTGATAAATGATCATAATCATGGCAGCATTCATCGGAGACTTCACATGCAAATTAGATGCAAAGGGGCGCATAGTACTTCCGGCACCATTTAAAAAGATAATGGTAGCCAACGGAAGTGATCGCTTCGTTGTACGTAAAGACCTGTTCGAGAACTGCCTGATACTAACGCCTTTTAATCAGTGGGAAAGTGAACTGGAAAAAATAAGGGCAAAACTCAATGCCTATAAACGTGACCATAACAAGTTCATCAGGGCATTTTTCAAAGGACTTGCAGAAGTAAGTTTTGACAGCAATGGAAGAATTCTTATCACTAGGAAGTTAAAAAATGCTATTGGCGCCGATGGAGAGGTCATCTTAGTTGGTGTTGACAGCCACATTGAGATATGGAGTGATAAAGAGTACGACTCTCTGGACATAGAACCTGAAGAGCTTGGAAAACTTGCTGAGGACATTCTGGGTAGTGACGGTGTTGAGTTACCCTAATGAATAATAATAATGGGAGAGCCTTACCATATACCTGTTTTACTGAAAGAATCGATAGAAGGACTTAATATCAGAAGCAACGGTATCTATGTAGATCTGACCTTCGGCGGGGGCGGCCACAGCAGGGAGATATTAAAACGATTGGGCAGCAACGGCAGGCTTATCGTATTTGACCAGGATGAGGATGCTTACAAGAACAGACCTGATGACAACAGGCTGACCTTCGTAAGACATAACTTCAGGTATCTGACCAATTTTTTAAGATATCTGGGCATTGACAAGGTTGACGGCATACTGGGTGATCTTGGCGTATCATCACATCATTTCGATGTGCCGGAAAGAGGTTTCTCATTCAGATATAACGGGGCGCTCGATATGAGGATGAGCAGCGGCATAAAAAAAGATGCTGCCCACATACTGAATCATTACGATGAAAATGACCTGAAGCAGATATTTTACAATTACGGTGAAATTAAGAATTCAGGAAGGCTTGTAAGGGAAATAATCACACACCGGCACACAAAGTTCTTTGAAACGACCGATGACCTAAAGATAATTGCCGAAAAGGCAGCTCCGAAAAAAGAGAGGTCTAAATACCTGGCAAAGGTTTTTCAGGCCTTAAGGATCGAGGTCAATCAGGAGATGTCAGTCCTTGAGGATACACTAAAACAGTGTCCCGCAGTTTTAAAACGGGGAGGCAGACTGGTAATAATTTCATACCACAGTCTGGAGGACAGACTGGTAAAGAACTTCATTAAAACAGGCGACTGCAGGAAGTCGCAGGTTGAGACCGACATATTCGGGAATGCAGATGTGCCGTTTAGAGCAATAAACCGTAAGGTAATAGTTCCTTCGGAAGAGGAGACCGAAAGGAACAGCAGAGCAAGAAGTGCAAAACTGAGGATAGCAGAGAGGATATGAAAAAGATTTTTCAGGTAAAGGATTTTGACAACTACAATGAAGAGATCAGGGAGTTAAAGGGAGTCACGTTCAAAGATGTGATCAACGGGAACTTCGTGACAAAAAAGGTCTTCACCAAGCAGTTTCGCTACATTCTTTTCCTGGTAGTACTCAGTTTCTTCTACATAAGCAATCACTACAAAGTAGAGAATCTTCAAAAAGAGCTCTACTATCTGAACAAAGAGGTAAAAGAGTTAAGGTACGAAGCTTTAACAACATCGTCGGAGCTGATGTCGATGAGCAAACCAAGCGAAGTACTGAAAAAGATAAAAAAACAGGGTATTGAACTTGAAGAACTTTCTGAACCGCCAAGAATATTAAATGTTCCCAAATAACCGGCATCTATGGATAAGAAAAAACACATAATAGTCAGGTTCGGGTTACTGTACATCGTACTTTTTGTAATAGCAGTAATGGTTATTACAAACATTTTCAAGTTGCAGGTGGTAAAAGGAGCTGAGCTTCGAAAACAGATCGAAAAACAAAAAACGATCAGGAAAACTATTCCTGCCAACAGGGGTAATATTCTTGCATCCGACGGCAGAGACCTTGCCTGTTCGGTTCCAAGCTACAGAATTTTCATGGATCCTAACTCTGCAGGTCTGACTACAGAAATATTCAACAAGAACATTAAAGCACTGGCCAGGGAGCTTTCCCGGTTTTATGGTGACAAGTCGGCATATTCTTATGAAAAGGCTATCAGAAATGCCAGAGCCCGGGGGAAAAGATACTTCATGATCAACGGCAGGAAGATATCTTACACACAACTACAGAAAGTTAAGACATTCCCTATCTTCAAACTTGGTAAGAACAAAGGAGGTTTTATTGAAGTACAATACGACAGTCGTGAGAAACCCTTCGGGCTCCTTGCCTCAAGGACCATCGGCTCGATCTACTCCGACAAGAGCATGATGGGCGGAATTGCAGGACTGGAAAAAGCCTACGACAACGAGCTCAAAGGAATTGACGGAACAGGCACCATTACAAAGATACCGGGCAGATGGATAGTACGTGAAGAGATGCCTGCCATCGACGGAAAAGACATAATCACAACCATCAACATTGAGCTGCAGGACATGACCGAAAATGCACTCCTGCGTCAACTGAAAAAGCAGGATGCACGATACGGAGTGGCAATACTCATGGAGGTTCAGACAGGAGAGATAAAAGCTATTGCTAACCTGATGAGAGCTGCACCGGGAGTCTACACAGAGTCATACAACTATGCTATCGGAGATGCTACCGAACCCGGATCCACATTCAAGCTTGCTTCAATGATAGCAGCCCTCGAGGATGGAGTGGTAACCCTCAATGACACCATTGATACCGGGAAAGGCAGATTCCGTTACTATGACAGAATTATGACCGACAGCCACCACGGCGGTTTCGGAAAGCTAACCGTTCGCGAAGTTTTTGAAAAATCATCGAACATTGGTGTGTCAAAGATCATCTATTTCAACTACAAGGATGATCCTAAAAAATATGTCGACCGGATATTTTCAATGGGTTTGAACGAACCTCTCGGTATCGACATTCCCGGCGAAGGAAAACCCGTATTCAAATATCCCGGAAGCAAATACTGGTGGGGAACTACTCTCCCGTGGATGTCGATAGGTTACGAGGAACAAATGACACCTTTACAGATACTTGCTTTTTACAATGCAATTGCAAACAACGGAGTTAAAGTAAAACCGATGTTCGTAAAAAAAATAGTGGATCACGGCGAAGTGGTAAAAACATTTAAGCCGGTCGTATTGAATCCGTCGATATGTTCAAAAAGTACCATTGAAAAGGTACATGAACTTCTGAAAGGAGTTGTCGATCACGGTACAGCAAGGAATATAAGAGACAGCAGATACAAAATAGCAGGAAAAACAGGAACGGCACAGATAGCACATGGAGCAGACGGATACCACAAAGGAGTAGAATACCAGGCAACATTTGTAGGTTACTTTCCTGCCGACGAACCTGTTTACAGCTGCATAGTTGTGGTAAACAGCCCGTCGAAAGGAATCTACTACGGAAATCTTGTGGCAGGTACAGTATTCAAGGAGATATCCGACAGAGTTTACGCCAAAAGCTTCGACAAACAGGAGATAGCAAGTAAAATAGAAAAAGAGGTTTCAGGGAGTATGCCCTACTCGAAAGGCGGGAAAAAAGAGGAGTTACTTACTGTTTTTGACGATATCAGGATCAACCTTAAGAACACCGACATTGATACGGAATGGCTTTCGACAAAAGCACGCGAATATGATATCATGCTGAGACCAAAACTCATTCCTGACGGGCTTGTGCCTGACGTCAAAGGCATGGGTGCCAAGGATGCCATTTGCGTTCTCGAGAATGCAGGACTGAAAGTAAGTATAAGAGGTGCCGGAAGAGTACGCTCACAATCACTGACCCCGGGCGGAAGATTCAGAAAAGGACAACGAATAATAATAACCATGGGCTGATGCAGAAAAAGTTATCCGACATATTGACCGGCATAAAGACAGTTTCTCAAAAAGGAACTGTTGATCCGTATATTTCAGATATTGTTTTTGATTCGAGAAAAGCAGGAGAAGATTCGGTTTTTGTTGCAATTAAAGGCACTCAGGCCGACGGGCACAATTACATCCAAAATGTTTTTGAAGCAGGATGCAAAGCTGTTATCTGCGAAAAGATGCCTGACGCTGTTCCGGAGGATGCTGTTTGCATTCAGGTCATTGACAGTTCGGAAGCTCTTGGAAAAATGGCATCCGCTTTTTACGACGAACCTTCGTCAAAGCTAAAACTGGTAGGCGTTACGGGAACCAACGGCAAAACGACCATCGCCACTTTATTGTATGAAATATCACGATCACTCGGCCATAAAGCCGGGCTTTTTTCTACAGTGACAAATTATATCGACGGGGAAAAGATCCCTGCAACACACACTACGCCTGATGCCGTCACCCTGAACAAAGTGATGAAGGATATGGTGGATCACGGATGCGATCACTGTTTCATGGAGGTAAGTTCACATGCCATACATCAGAAAAGAATTGCAGGACTGAACTTCGCGGGAGGTATTTTCACGAACATCACTCACGATCATCTCGATTATCACAAGACCTTCAAAGCGTACATAGAAGCAAAAAAAGCTTTCTTCGACGGGCTTGGGAAAGATGCTTTTGCTCTGGTTAATTCCGATGATAAGAACGGAATGATCATGGTTCAGAACACCAAAGCATCCGTTTTTACTTATTCGGTACGCGAAGTAGCTGACTTTAAAGGCCGGATAATCGAAAGCATGTTCGAAGGAATGCAACTTAACATTGACGGACATGAAGTGTGGACCCCTTTTGTGGGATTCTTCAATGCCCAGAACCTTCTTGCCGTTTATGGTGCAACTACGCTACTTGGCCATAACAGAGAGGAAGTCCTGATAGAACTGAGCAAACTGAAACCTGTGGACGGAAGGTTCGAAACCATACGTTCCGATGAAGGAATTACTGCTGTGGTTGACTATGCCCACACCCCCGATGCCCTGAAGAATGTAATAGACACGATAAATCAGATACGCAATTTCGATCAACAGCTGATAACTGTTGTTGGTGCAGGCGGTGACCGCGACAAGACCAAACGCCCGCTCATGGCTGCCGAAGCGGTAAAAGGCAGTTCGAAAGTGATACTTACTTCTGACAATCCCCGAAGTGAAGATCCGGAAAAGATAATTGAAGAGATGATGGAAGGGGTGTCTTTCAAGGAGCGTATCAAGGTGATTTCAATCACCAACAGACAGGAGGCCATAAAGACCGCATGTATGGTGGCACGTCCGGGCGACATCATACTCATTGCAGGCAAAGGTCATGAAACATATCAGGATGTAAAAGGTGTACGGCACCATTTTGATGACAGAGAGATCGTAAAAGAAATATTTGCACAAAAATAGAATACCATGCTCTACTATCTGTTCCAATATCTTGAAGGACTGGACTTCCCCGGAGCGGGAATGTTCCAGTACATATCTTTCCGTACTGGCATGTCGGTGATCTTCTCGTTGTGGTTTGCAACGGTATTCGGAAAAAAGATCATTAAATTACTTCAAAGGCAACAGATAGGAGAAGTAGTGCGCAACCTCGGTCTCGAAGGTCAATACAAAAAAGTTGGAACTCCTACAATGGGCGGAATCATCATCATCGGTGCAATTCTTATTCCCACACTGCTTTTTGCAAAGCTCGAAAACGTTTACATCATCCTGATGATAATTACCACTCTGTGGCTTGGCACCATCGGATTTGTAGATGATTACATCAAAGTTTTCAAAAAAGACAAGGAAGGCCTGGCAGGAAGGTTCAAGATAGCAGGTCAGATAGGGTTAGGACTAATCGTAGGTCTGACACTTTACCTGAGCAATGATGTCATCATCAGGGAAAGAGTTCCCGGGGAGACTGTAAAGATCGTAAACGAACAGGGGCAGCAGGTGGAGATACCAAAAATGCAGGATATCAAAGGAACCATAACGACTGTTCCTTTCTTCAAAAACAACAAATTCGACTATTCGTCACTGCTTTGGTTCCTTGGTGAAAAAGCAAAGAAGTACGGATGGATAGTTTTTGTCCTGGCAGTCATCTTCATCATCACGGCTGTATCAAATGGCGTAAACATGACGGACGGGCTTGATGGTCTGGCGACAGGCACCTCGGCGATAGTGGGAACTACACTGGGGGTCTTTGCATATCTGTCGGGTAACATCATCTATGCAAGCTACCTGCACATACTTTACATCCCATTCTCCGAAGAGCTTGTAGTATTTATCGGGGCTTTCATTGGTGCAACGGTCGGATTTCTGTGGTACAACTCTTATCCTGCACAGGTATTCATGGGCGATACCGGTAGTCTGACCCTGGGAGGAATAATTGCCGTGTATGCAATTACAATACGTATCGAACTGCTTATCCCGATCCTCTGCGGAATATTCCTTATTGAGAACATATCAGTAATGATGCAGGTCGGGTGGTTCAAATACACACGAAAAAAATACGGTGAAGGAAGGCGGATATTCCTTATGGCTCCGCTTCATCACCATTATCAGAAGAAAGGATATACCGAACCTAAGATAGTAACACGTTTCTGGATCATCGGCATTGTACTGGCGATCCTGACAGTAGTAACACTGAAGATCAGGTAAGAGAAAATAAAAGATATAGGAAATGAATAAACGTTTGGTCATACTGGGAGCAGGAGAAAGCGGCATTGGAGCTGCTCTTCTCGGCGTGAAGCATGGCCTGCACGTGTTTGTTTCCGACATGGGAACTATCAGAAATAATTTCCGGAAAGAACTTGAAGAAAACAACATAGAATACGAAGAAGGAAAACACTCCGAAGACATCATTCTGAATGCAGAAACAGTTGTGAAAAGTCCGGGAATACCCGACAGTGCACCTTTGATAAAAAAGCTGAAAGAGAAAGGGATTCCGGTAATATCAGAGATCGAATTTGCAGGGAGATATGCCGGAGGTAAAAAAATATGCGTAACGGGAAGTAACGGCAAAACAACAACGACAACTCTCATTAAACATATACTTGACGAGGCCGGCATCAATGCCGCAATGGCAGGTAATGTGGGTGTTGGTTTTGCCCGGCAGGTTGCATCGGGCATCGACCCCGATTGGTGGGTCATCGAACTCAGCAGTTTTCAGCTTGATGGCATGTATGATTTCAAAGCCGATATTGCCGTTCTTCTGAACATAACGCCTGATCATCTCGACAGGTACAACTATGACATGCAGGAATACATAGCCTCAAAATTCCGGATCACCCAAAACATGTCTTCTGAGGACAAGTTTGTGTACTGCATGGATGACAAAAACATAACCGATTATTTGAACGAACATAACATCACAGCATATAAAATACCTTTCACCCTTATGGGAGAAGTTAAAGAGGGTGCATTTCTTAGAAATGACGAAATAGTTATTAATTACAAAAATGAATCTATGAGCTTTTTTGCACATGAACTCTCATTGATCGGCCGCCATAATATTTACAATTCGATGGCTGCCGGAATAGTTTCACATGTACTGAAGATCCGAAAGAAGATCATACGCGACAGCCTCGCAAACTTCAAAGGCGTTGAGCATCGCCTTGAAAATGTGGCCTCGGTTCGCGGAATAAAATTCATAAATGATTCGAAGGCAACCAACGTTAATTCGGTGTGGTATGCTTTGGAGTGCATGGAAAGTCCCGTTATCTGGATCGCCGGAGGGACCGACAAAGGAAACGATTACTCGGAACTGGAGGATATTGTTCGTAAAAAAGTGAAAGTGCTCATATGTTTAGGCAAAGACAATTCAAAGCTTGTAGATCATTTCAAAAATATCGTGCCTGATATAATCGAAACAAAGTCGATGAAAGATGCTGTACGATCGGCATACCTTGTCGGTAAGAAGGGGGATGTAGTATTGCTCTCACCTGCCTGTGCAAGTTTCGACCTGTTCAACAATTACGAACACAGAGGGCAGATATTCAAAGAATATGTTCGCAGATTATAAAAACAAAACAGAATATTGTCATGGAAGAGTTGTTGAAAAAATATTTTAAAGGGGACAGAATAATCTGGTTTGTCATAATTGCACTGTCAATAATGTCAATGCTGGTGATCTACAGCGCAACCGGAAACCTTGCCGTGCGTCACAGTTCGGGAAGTGCAGTTTACTTTTTGTTCCGTCATGCAATCTTCCTCTCCATTGGCATAGGACTGATTGTCGCAATACACAACATACCTTACAAGTGGTTCTCGCGCATCTCATTCCTGCTTCTTGCCTCTGCCGTGATACTGCTCATCATTGCCTTGAAATCAGGCACAAACCTGAACGATGCCAAACGCTGGATCACTCTTCCCATAGTAGGGATCACATTCCAGCCGTCAGAGTTTGCCAAAATAGCGCTGATGATCTATCTTGCCAAAGTGCTCGCTATTCATCAGCAGGAAAAAATAACACTAAGGATCTACCTGAGGCACCTGCTTCTGCCGGTAGGGATAGTTACCGGCCTCATTTTTACCGAAGACCTTTCCACTGCGATTCTGATAGGAGGTGCCAGCATGATAATGATGTTCATCGGACGGGTTCCTTTTAAATATCTTTTTTACACGGTTTTTATCGCATTAGGGGCATTCCTGTTAATCCTGGTAATATCAAGATTTTTATCCGATCACACATCACTTTTTCATCGTGTGGATACGTGGCGAATAAGAATACTCGCCTTCATAGGTCCCGGTCATAACTGGCTAAACGATTCTGTCAGATTCGTCCTAGGGAACGGCGACAGCAGTATCGACAGTTTGACTTCGAACTTTCAGGCATCAAAATCCCAGCTTGCCATTGTTAACGGCGGCTTTTTCGGTCAGGGGCCGGGTAACAGCCTGCAAAGATATTTCCTGCCTCATCCGTACAGCGACTTTGTTTTTGCGATCATAGTTGAGGAGTTTGGAATGTTTGGTGGATTTATGGTATTGCTTGCATACATGGTATTGTTATACCGGGCGGGAGTCATAGTCAGGGTGAGCAACAAAGTATTTCCTGCCCTGCTGGTCATCGGTTTAACGATAACACTTGTTTTACAGGCTTTGGTAAACATGGGGGTTGCCGTGGGATTGTTCCCCGTCACCGGACAGACATTGCCTTTGGTAAGTATGGGCGGCACATCGATACTGTTTTCATGTCTGGCTCTTGGAATGATACTGAGTGTCAGCAGATATGTGAAAGAGAATAAAGAGACCCCGGCTGAAGCAAAAACATCCGGGAATGATAAAAATGAAAGTAATAATTAAATGAAAGTAATAATAAGCGGAGGCGGAACCGGAGGACACATTTTTCCTGCAATAGCGATAGCTAATGCACTAAAAAAAGCTGTGCCCGGAATTGAGATACTCTTTGTGGGAGCCAAAGGAAAGATGGAGATGGAGAAAGTGCCTGCTGCAGGTTACAACATCACAGGTCTGACCGTTGCAGGACTTCAACGCAGATTAACTGCAAAAAACCTGCTTTTCCCTTTTAAACTCATGGCAGGGATGATGCAGGCAAAGAAGGTGGTGAAGGATTTCAAACCTGATGTGGCTGTCGGGGTAGGCGGATATGCAAGTGGTCCGGTCCTCAGGGTTGCTTCAAATGCCGGGGTGCCGTGTCTGCTTCAGGAACAAAACTCATATCCGGGAATAACCAATAAAATACTTGCAAAAAAGGCCAAAACAATTTGTGTTGCATATCCAGGTATGGAACGGTTCTTTCCTGCCGAAAAGATAGTTCTGACGGGAAATCCCATAAGGCAGGACATCACAGCAAAAGTGAACAAAGAAGATGCTCTTAAATATTTTGGACTTGACGGCAACAAAAAAACTATCCTTGTCATTGGCGGAAGCCTTGGAGCCCGTTCGGTCAACAACGGGATAAAGAAAGGCCTAGGCCTTCCCCCCGATGTACAACTGCTTTGGCAAACAGGCAAATTCTATTTCGACGATATAAAAGAGTTTACCGGCAAACCCGGCAACGACAACATAAAAGTACACGATTTCATAAAACGAATGGATTATGCTTATGCAGTTGCCGATGTTGTGATCTCACGTGCCGGGGCACTATCCGTCTCCGAAATAGCGATAGCGGGCAAACCGGCGATATTTGTCCCGAGCCCCAATGTGGCGGAGGACCATCAGACAAAAAATGCTAAAGTTATGGTTGATGATGAAGCAGCACTGATGGTAAAAGATGATGAAACAGACATTTTGATCAGTAAAGCAACTGAACTGCTTAACGATACTGAGATGCTGAACAAGCTTAGTACAAACATTTTAAAACATGCAAAGCCCGAGGCAGCTGAAAGAATTGCCGAAGAGGTGATCAGACTTGTTAAAAACAGTAAGCAGTAGGCAATAATCAATAAAACCAGAAATTAAAAACAAAAAAAAGTGGATATCAGTAAACTGAAATATGCATACTTCATCGGAATAGGCGGCATAGGGATGAGCGCCCTTGCACGCTTTTTCCATAGCCAGGGAGTATTTGTTTACGGATACGACCGGACAAGCACCCAGCTTACTACAGACCTTGAGAACGAAGGAATGGACATCCACTACAATGAAGATACGGGATACATCAAAGGCCTCAACCTTTTTCCTGACGACACCCTCGTTGTTTTCACTCCTGCTATTCCCTCCGACAACGAGGAACTGAATTATTTCCGTCAAAAAGACTTTGACCTGAAAAAACGTGCCGAAGTTCTCGGGCTGATCTCTAGAAGTCTTGATGCAGTATGTGTTGCCGGCACTCACGGCAAAACAACGATCTCAACGCTTACTGCCCATCTTTTTACAAATTCCGAAATAGGTTGTTCTGCATTCATAGGAGGAATATCGAAGAATTACGGGACGAACTACCTGCATTCCGATAAGTCGCCGTACGTAGTGCTTGAAGCCGATGAATTTGACAGGTCATTTCTGCATCTCTCCCCGTACATGTCGGTAATTACATCAATGGACGCCGATCACCTTGACATTTACGGAGATAAAAAACACCTGACTGAGTCGTTCAAAGAGTTCGCAATGCTTACACGACCGGGAGGAACACTGATACTGAAAAAAGGATTAAAAAATATAGGAACGCCGGAAGAAAGCATAAAGTTCTTTTACTCGCTCAACGAGAAATGTGATTTTTATGCCACCGACATCAGGCTTATTGACAACAGGTACAATTTCACCCTGAACAGTCCGTTCGGCATCATTCCCGATCTTACTCTCGGAATACCCGGCCTGCTGAACATTGAAAATGCAATTGCCGCTTCTGCTCTTGCATTATCCGGTGGGGTATCAAGTGATGAGCTGAAAAAAGGTCTTGAAACATTTAAAGGGATAAAAAGAAGATTCGAATACATAATTAAAAGCAAAGAGTTCATTTTTATCGATGATTATGCTCATCATCCCGAGGAGATAAAAGCAACCCTCAGCTCAGTAAAGGCTCTTTATCCCGGGAAAAAGACACATGTGATATTTCAACCGCATCTTTACAGCCGTACAAAAGATTTCGCAAAAGAGTTTGCTAACGCTTTGGATGTAGCTGACCGAGTTCTCCTGCTCGACATCTATCCTGCAAGGGAAGAACCGATTCCCGGCGTCAGCTCCGAACTGATACTGAAACATATGAAGAATGACAATGCGGTTTTATGTAAAGAAGATGATGTTTTGAACCTGATAAAGAATGATAAACCTGATATTTTACTGACAATGGGAGCAGGTGATATCGACAGGCTTGTCCCTGTTTTGGAGAAGAATTTAAAATAACCGGACTCAAAAAAACAGTTATGAACAAATTGTTAATAAAAACCCGGTTTTATATAAAAGTTAATTATTGTAAATCAACTATATTTAAGCAGAACAGATCTGCACTGATATGAAGAAGATGTTGAAAATATTAGGGTTTGGTGCATTACTGGTGTATTTCCCGGTCATACTGGCTTTCGTGTCGTTTGACAGGCATAAGACGTTATGCCGTGACATAAGATCGGAGATAAGTGACAGTATAGCAAACAAATTCATTTCTGCAGAAGACATACGGAACATTGCTCTGGAGAAATACCCTGATATTCTCGGCAAGCCTCTCGAAAATATCAATACAGAGAAAATGGAACATTTTTTCGAGAAATATCCTGCCATCGAGAACTGCGAAGTGTACTATACACTTGGCGGCGTTTTGCATATCGATGTGAAACAAAAAAGACCTGTTCTGAGAGTTTTCGACAGAAATATGTCATGGTACATCGATGAAGACGGTGACAAAATGCCTTTATCGACAAAACACACAGCACATATCCTGGTGGCTAACGGACATATTGACAAAGTAAAGAACAAGGAAGAGTTATACGACCTTGCCATGTTCATTAATGATGACCCGTTCTGGAGGTCGCAGATAGAGCAGATCTATGTTGACCGGAACGGAGAATACATCCTGATACCCCGGGTTGGTGACCACACTATCGAATTCGGCGGTATCGACAACATGGAAACAAAGTTCAGAAATCTGAAGGCTTTGTACCAAAATGGCTGGGATGCCAGAGAATGGAATTTGTACAATAAAGTAAGTTTAAAATATAACGGACAGATAGTTTGTTCAAAAGTAAATTAGATTATGATCCCGGAAACTAACCTGATAGCAGCTATTGATATTGGAACAACGAAGATCGTTGCCGTTGTAGGGCGCAAAACCGAAGAAGGAGATCTGGAACTCCTCGGCATGGAAAGCGTTCCATCGACAGGTGTAAAACGTGGTGTTGTACTGAACATTGAAGAAACAACAGCAGCAATTCAGAGTGTATTGACCAAAGTTGAGCAAAACCTGAACATTAAGCTAGAAAAGGTTTATGTGGGGATAGCAGGCCAGCATATCAGAAGTATGCAAAACAAGGTTTCCCGTTACATTACGGGCAGTTCAGAGATCACTCAGGCCGATATCGATCAGTTGTATCACGATAATTACAACATGCTTATCGATGCAGGTGAAAAGATCATGCATGTAATTCCCCAAGATTACAAGGTTGACCATGAAACAGGGGTCAAGCAACCTGTAGGAATGTCAGGCCGTCATATTGAAGGGAACTTCCACATTGTTCTCGGCCGCATCGCATCGGTCAACAATATTCAGAAGTGCATCAAGCGTGTCAACCTTGAACTGCAGGGACTGATACTTGAGCCGTTGGCATCATCACACAGTGTACTTACAGAGGATGAAAGAGAAGCAGGTGTTGTCCTTGTCGACATAGGCGGAGGTACAACCGATGTCGCTGTTTTCTACGACGGCATAATCCGTCATACGGCAGTAATACCTTTTGGCGGCAATGTCATCACATCCGACATAAAAGAGGGCTGCTCCATTCTTTACAAACAGGCTGAAGCCCTGAAGATACAATTCGGAGGAGCTATCGGAGAACGGGAGCGCGAAGATATGGTTGTCTCTATCCCGGGACTTGACGAAGGATGGGAAGCCAAAGAGATATCGTTCAGAAGTCTGGCATACATCATTCAGGCAAGGATGGAAGAGATAATCGACCTTGTTTCTATTCAGATCGAAAAATCCGGTTTTTACCATAAACTCGGAGCCGGCATAGTGGTAACAGGAGGAGGCGCTCTTCTGAAAAACATTTCAGACCTGATAAAACTGCGAACTGCCCTTGATGTACGCGTAGGATTACCCGACAGGTTCCTCGACGGCAACATCCCCGAAAAGGCTCACATGCCAATGTATTCAACAAGTATCGGCCTGCTGCTTAGCGCCATGCAGAAACAGATCAGTTCAATAGGAGAGCCTGAACTCTTCCCTGATGTTGAACCTAAAGATAAAGAAGGTGATCTAAAGGCTGAAGCACCCAAAAGAAGCTGGGGCATACGTGGTAAAAAGAAGAAAAAGGAATCAGAAGCAGGAATGGGCAATCTGTTCGATGGCATGATAGACGGCATCCAGAACGGACTGGCATCTATCTTCGACGACAGGGATTCCGATATGTAATTACAAAACCAAACTGTATTGTGATGGAAGAGGATTTAATAAATTTTGAGATACCTGAAGAGCGATCATCGATAATCAAGGTTATCGGTGTGGGAGGCGGTGGAGGCAATGCCGTGAACTACATGTTCAATAAGGGCATTCAGGATGTGAATTTCGTTGTTTGTAACACCGACAGACAGGCATTGAACAACAGCCCCGTGCCCGTGAAAATACAGTTGGGTGAAACACTTACCGAAGGTCGTGGTGCAGGGAACAAACCGGAAACCGGGAAACAGGCAGCCATCGAAAATCTTGAGGACATAATCTCTGTTCTTGAGGATAACACCAAAATGGT
>JAOZOF010000069.1 GCA_029933425.1 Marinilabiliaceae bacterium | reverse complement strand
ATTTTTTTGGATTAAACAGTTCGCTTGTCGTATCAAAAGAGGCGCATAGATACTTATCTTTTTCATCAAATTTTTCATTTAATGTATTTACAAGTATTTGTGCTTTTTCTTGGCTTGGAATATTCGCAAATAAGGGTGAAAATGACGATGATGATATATACATTAATTGTTTATTATTTCTTAAATCATAGTGAGTATAGACTCCTAATTCTTCATTAAAGAGTTTTTTATTGAAATTTTCAATGCTTTTTTCTTGCCATTTTTTTAATTGATTTACTTTTTCTTGATGATTCCCTATCAAGCTGTATAATTCAATTAAACTTTGATTAGACTTTATAAGCATAGAATTAAATAGGGGATCTTGCACCAAAAAAGGTGATAGTTCGGCTATTTTTTTATCGTTATAAGAATGCTTTTTGGCAATTTCCAGGATATGTAAATAATGGTCATATTCTCTTTTTGAAGGCCTTTGCGATGAATCTACATGTATTGTATCTCTTCTTTCAAAGGTATATTCCGGCGAATTCATTGTTTTAAAAATATCGTCCCATAGAGGCGAGTTGTCAGTTCCCGACTCCCAATTATGATAGATGTAAATTAATCCTTCATTGTTAGGATCTCTGTTTTCATAAAAATAGTTATGATTTTCATATACTTTATCAATTTCCTTTTCTATAAAAAGTAATATATCTTCTTTATCTTTTCCTATCCTAAACAATTCTTGCAGCACAAACCCTGTTACAGGAGGTTGAGTTATACTAGTTGATTTGTATTTTTTTGAAGCCTTTGGGTTTAAATACGCACGATGATAATCTGATCCCGGAAAATAGGTGTCACTTTCATTATGGAAAATAATATGCGGTATAAAACCATTTCCCCATTGTGCATCTAAAAGAGTGGAGATCTCTTTTTTGGCTTTCCCTATATCAAAATGAGCCAACCCAATTGCTATAAACCCTGAATCCCATTTCCATTGAAATGGATATAACCCTTTGCAAGGAATTGTAAAACCATTTTGCCAATTGTTTTCAAGAACTTTTATCGCTCTTTTCTTTAATTCTGTCATATACTTAAATAAAAAAGTCTTATCGTTTAAATTATTTGAAAATAAGGAACTAGTCAGTATTATAATACTGAAGAAGCTAAAAGCACTTTTGCATTATCAGGCAAATCAAAATTATAAGGTTTTCCAAAATTGTTTATAGAATCCTTATAATGGTTTAGCTATGAAAATGTGGGCGATTTCGAAGCACAATTATTATCCTTAATAATTATTTTTTAGTTATTGTTTTATTTCGGGTCATTATACAGCCTAACTTCTTACAAAAAGAATGCAATCGTCTTTAATTTCAATACAATATCTAATAATTTTTTTCCTGTCATTGTTTAAGTACCTCTATATTGCCACTACCTGTTTCCCCAACAATAAACCGACTATCGTATTCATATATGGTTTTCTTTATAGTCTTCATTGTTTGTTTTACATCTTTTTGATTCATATCGTAGAAGTGTTTTTGCTTTCCATTTTCATCTGTTGGATTATTGATTATTATATCTTTTGTAGTTAAAAAGTTGATTATATCGATACGGAATCCATCCAGGCCAATATCTAACCAAAATCTAAATACGTATTGAATCTAATCAATAATCTTTGGCTTTTGCTAATTGTGGTCTGCCATTTTCACGGCAATCATTTTATTTTAATTATTATAACTTATGGCGATAGTCGATAACAACATCATCTGCATATAATTTACCTTCTTTTACTTCAATTTTTGCATCTATAGGAACAAAAACCAGTACTGCAGAATTCTCCTTATCCAACTTAAAGGTAAAGTTTCCATGTGCACTCTTCGATATGAATGCTCTTTGAATAGCATCATATATTTTAACATCATTTTCTCCAACTGATATAATTACCTCTTTGGCTTCAGGATTAGGATTATAATACAAGTAACTTGGGTATGCTTCTGCTCTATAGAAATCTGTAGCCAATAAATCCAACTGCAAAATATTCTCAACATTGGTTCTTGAAATAATTGCTCCTGCAATTCCTACGTGCCCACTACCGTATACACTGAATTGGGTTACATCCGGATTTCCTTTTACCCAAATTGGACCATCACCAATGGCAACGGGCGCTTCAATTTGCTCATATTTCTTTAGATGTGACTTTTTAATTAGTCCTTCATAAGCAATTACTCCTTTGGTATATTTTTTTAATTCCGGGATTGTTTGGTGCTTATCCGGAATCTCATATGGATAAAACAGACGAGAGGCATTTGCTGCATTTAACATCCACTTTCCAATAGCATTAGCATATCGCTGGTCGTAACGTACCATGGGAACCAGAGGCCACATAACATCATATGTATTCATTAAAAAAGCATACCCTCCATTATGAATAGTATTACCAACTAACCCTGAAACGTCATATCCATTCCAGTTATCAACAAGTACTCCCCAACCTTTTCTTCTTACAGCTGTTCCGTCAAAAGTCCATGCCAATAATTTAGTAAAATTATAGTTTGTACCTTGTTCTGCATTCATACGAGCAGCAACATAAGCTCCAAAGGGCATTAATATTTCATAAAAACAGTTCTCTTTTTGATTTAAAAGTGCTTCCAATGATGATTTTGCCCCTTCTAAATATTTAGGATTTTTAAACCTTTGGAAGGCTGAATATAATACATAAGCATGTCCTGCAGCAACATCTTCTTGTGTAACTATCCTGTTTTTCTTTGGCTGCATAGTAGCATAATCAAAGAAAGAATAAGAATAGTTTCCATTTAATATCGAATCGGCAGAATAAAACTTATCTGCTACTGATCGGAGTATATAATCATAGTCTTTTTCTTCCGGATATAAATCTGCTACAGCATAAAACATTACGTTGGGATAGACATCATACCACCAATCTCTGGCATAACCACCTCCTAGCAGAGCTACCTCCGGGCAGGTATTATTCATTATAATATCCCATTCTGTATCACTATTAAAATAGTTTTTTAGCATAGCAACATAGTCTTCCCCTCGCTGATTTGACTTGTCGATACCTACCAAGCTGGCTCCTAATACTGATCCAATACTTGCTAAAGATTCGTGAAAAATACCTTTATGATTTTCAGGACCTTGTCTAATATCACCCATTGCGGTATAAATCCCATATGTTTCTTGATCAAAGTTTTTACGAGAATTATCTTTCCAAATCAATGGCCAGTATTTTCCGGTTTTATTGGGATCATATACCTTGGTATCGTAATCTTTTGCTAACTGGTTAAAATCAATGATTTTAAAAGGTTCAGGGAGATTAGGCATTTTCCCCACTCGTTTTATTGATTTTTGTTTAACAGGATTAACTATCTCAAATTTTGATGTAGTTACACTACATGAACTAAGAATCAAACTTCCTATAAGACCTATTATAACGGCTATTCTATATCTTTTCATTTTCTAATGTTTTTTGTTGTTGTAAAAGTTGTTTTGCAAAAACTATTGAAAGTAATTGAAGTATACCAATAATTAATAACGCATACCTAAGGGCTATGTCTGCATTTATAAAATAAGCAATACCTAAAAAAGTACTTGATCCTATAAAGCGTCCAACAAATAATCCAAACTCATGATTCAAGATATAAGAGAATTCATTTCTGTTTTCAATTTTTGAAAGTATATCAATAACCCTTAGTTGAATAGGGAAATAGGCAATGTCAAGAACCGGTCTAGCAATTAACAGCAGGAACACAAATATAATTACACCCACTGCATTAAACATTACCCCATTAAATAAAGAAGCAAAGAAAAAGCTTATTAATCCGATGCTAAAAATAATTATCCGATGTTTAGGTTTTGAATATTTCCCCAAAATAAACATGGCAAAAGCGGAAATTAGTGCCCCTGCTGAGAGTGCTGTGCCTAATATACCTTCAGAATTAAAAAATTTCATCATTAGCATGGCTGGTGCTGTAACAATGAACCCTTGTGCTAACCCTTTTAATATGGCCAATTGAATCATTTTTTTCCATAATTTATGAAATTTAAAATATAGAAATTTTGCACTCTTTGGCTTCTCATATTTTCCAAAATGAAACACAATAGAAGCAATAATAGTTGTAATAAAAACAACAATGGTAACTCCTCTATATCCAGCATTTACTGCTTCATTAGATGTGCCTCTGGTTCCATTCATTAAATACCAACCAATAATTACCGGTACAATTGCTGCAGTTGTTGTATACGTAAAAGTATCAAAACCATAATAAAAATTACGAACCTTATCTTTAGTAGTAGAAATTACAAGGTAATCTCTGTTCGCCCAGTAAAACCCAAAAGACATTCCCATAATTAAACCAGCTATTATTAGTCCGTAATAATTAATTTCGTCTAAAGACATCATAAACAACATCGAAATACCACTTAATAGCATGCCAAAAGAAAATAATCTTTTGATGTTAACTCTATTTAATAAGTAACCATTTATTAAAAATGTAATAGGTATTCCGGTATAAATTGCCAATTGATAAAACGTTACTTTAGCTGGATCATTAGAGTTTCGCATAATATAAGATGCCACAAAAATATCAATTACCGGCAGTACAAAAGCATAAATTACATTAGTAGCTATTAATAATTTTGCACTCCTTGAAAAATCTTTAAACCCTATTGTGTTTGTTTTACTCATAGAAAATTTAATTGGGTAAGAATTTCTCTAATTGATAGATTGGCCAGACAAACATGCTCATCTGAAGCACCGTAATATAATTGAATATTATCTCCATCAACTATATGACCATTAGTAAAAACTACATTGCCAAAAAAACCTGTTTGCTCATATTTTGCGATAGGTTCCATAATAGGCTCTTCTGATCTTGCAATAACGATAGAAGGATCGTCCAAATCTAATAATATTGCCCCTAAACAATATCTATTTTCTGCAGTAGCACCGTGATAAATTTCCAGCCAACCTTTGTCTGTTTTAATAGGTGTAGCACCAGCACCTAAGCGCCTGCTATCAAACTTCCTTTCACGAGTCTTGGCAATACACTTATGGTTTCCCCAGTGGATACCATCGGGAGATTCTGCCAACCACATATAATTCCCTCCCAATTCAGGGCTGCTTGGGCGATGTAGTGCGTAGAATTTACCATTAATTCTTTCTTCAAAAATGGCACAATCTTTATTATGTGGGCTAAAGATCATTCCTTTCCTTTCAAAGTTTTTCCAATCTTTTGTTGTTCTTAAACCAACTCCTACTCCATTAGCTGAAACCATTGTATAGGTAAGATGATATGTGTCGTTTATTAAAGCCACACGACAATCTTCAATACCATAAGATTCATATACTCCTTCTCCAAAAATTGAAGGATATTCTTCTGATTCGTAGAATGTTGTTCCATCATCACTAAAAAGTAACCTAAGATGAGATATCGTTGTTAAGTAATTTTTACCATCATAGTTAATGACCCTGGCATCGGAGGTATCTAATTTGGGATCGTTCAGGTCAAAATTTATAATCTCCACTTTCCCTGCATCGTTATATACAGGTACAGATAATATCCCTTCTTTTTGTATTGTCCGTTCTGCTACCCGTACGAGCAGCCCTGTTTTTCCATTAAAATCAAATACCCCGGGATTAAGTAAACATTCAATAATCATGTTTTCGTCACTTGGCTTTAAGTCTTTGGGTGATAATAATGGGTTTTGCTTGTATCGAATCGCTATATCTGCCATATTATATATGATTAATTAAAAAAGAGTAGTAATTTTTACTTGGTATAGTCAGATGAATAAAGAGAAGTAGTAATTTAATATTAAACTACTTCTCTTTATAACTCAAATAACCAAATAAATTATTATTCTATGGTTATTATATTAATAACCTGGATTCTGTGTAATACTTCCCCCCGATTTATCTATCTCAAGTTGAGGAATTGGATAAAGATAGTGATAGGTCTGGAAATTTCTTCCAAGTGCTGTAAGTACTGCTTTGGCCGTTCCCCATCTTTTTAAGTCATTAAACCGATGAGACTCAAAACCTAATTCAACTCTTCTTTCAGACATTAACCACTCTTTTACCTGAGATTTATCAGTTGAACTTGGTCTATCTGCCAGTGTTCCCGGAGGTATTACTGAACCATCGGCAGTAGAACTGGTTCTGGCTCTTTTTCTTATTTGATTAATTATCGCAATGGCTCCAGCATAGTCTGATATTTCAAGTAAGGCTTCTGCTTTCCAAAGTAGAACATCTGCATAGCGTATATAAACTTTGTTGCCATAATCAATCATATCAGTTGTAGAGCCTATTATTTTAAATGAACGTTTATCATCTGGAGTACCGGTAGTTGTGTATAATAACCTGGGGTCATTTGGTTCAAAGGCAGCTATAAAATCATCAGTAGGAGCAAAAAATCCCCATCCAATTACATAACGAAGTCCATTAGTATTATTAGGAATTTCATTTGAACGGTGGTCGTAAGCGAAGATTACTTCGTCATCAGTAAACTCAATATCCGCATTAAAACTATCAAAATATTCAGCATTAAGTCTATAATATCCTAACGCATCTAACTCTGAAATCAAATTAAGTACTGTTGTCCAATTTTCATTGAACAATGCAACTTTGGCTTGTAAAGCAATAATTGCACCTTTTGAAACTCTCCATGGTTCAGAAGCATCAGGGTATTTTTCATTTGATGCTAATGCTTTGGCATCTGTTAAATCTTTACTTATTTGTGCCCAAACTACATCTGCATCTGCTCTCACTGAAACTTCAAGAGCTTCCTCGAATGAATCCGGAGTTTTAAGCACTAGCGGCACACCACCAAAATTATTTACTAAGTCAAAATAATAAAAAGCTCTTAGAAAATAAGCTTCTGATAAAAGTTGGTTTTTACGTGCCTCACTCATTCCTGCTCCTTGCACTATTTCAGCATTTGTTAATAAACTTATTGCAATATTTACTCTGCTAACACCCTCATAATCATATACCCAAATTCCATTAAAGGCTTGGTTTTCAGAAGTAAAAGTGAAGCTGCCTATTTCATCCATCCATGCTTGATCCCCATCAGGATTCCATTTTTTATTCATATCGTTTGATGCGATGTCTTGCAAAATGATATCATTTCTAAATACAGTTCCCAAATTCCATTTCCAGCCTGGAATAATACCATTTAAGGTGTTTTTTAGAGGAAGATATGAAGAGCTGACTGAAGACTCAATAGTTGCTGCAGACGGATTTGAATTAATCATATCTTTGGTTAGGAGTCCAATTGGAGCTTTTTCCAGTTCATCCATACAACCTGTAAAAGCTGCAAAGAAGAAAATAATAATTATATTTTTATATATATTTTTCATTATTAATGTTTTTTAGATTAAAATTTAAAATTTACTCCAAACAAAAATGCTTTTGATAACGGATAGGTTCCTTTATCCATTAAATCAGTAATTTCTGGGTCTAAGCCAGTATAATTTGTTATTGTAAAAAGATTTTGACCGGATATATAAAAACGCATATCTTGAATTCCTTTTATAGATTTTAAGTTATAACCAATTTCTATATTTTTAAGACGAAGATATGAAGCATCCTCAACAAAAATACTGGATACTTTACTACTACCATTATCATAAAATGCTACTATAGGCATAGTGTTAGTACTTCCTTCACCATCCCAAGCTCCTAAAATAGCTGTTGTGTAGTTAAAAGGACGTGTATCGTAATCAACTATTTTTTTCCCATCGTTGTATCTGTCAACACCTTCCACGCCTTGAAAAAGCATAAAAAAATCAAATCCTTTATACGTTGATGAGAAAGATAATCCATAAGTTAGGGTTGGTATTGGAGAGCCAATAAATTCCCTATCTTTATCAGGGCTAATTATCCCATCACCATTTACATCTTTGAATTTAATATCTCCCGGTTTTTCACTTGGGTTTACAGTTCCACTTAAATAACTATCTATTTCAGCTTGATTTTGGTAAATCCCAATCATTCTATATCCATAATAAGCATTTAATGGTTGTCCTACAGTTGTTCTTGTTACATCTCCGGAAATATTAGGCAAATTTGGATGTAATTTCTCAACGTTATTATTCAGAGTAGCAAAATTTGCATTTATACTATATTTAAATTCGTGGTCTGAATTTCTGAAATTTAAAGAAAACTCAAATCCTTTATTACTAACTTCACCAGCATTTAAAATAGTTGGTTGTACATCTCCAACTACAGATGGCAAACCAATCGGCAGTAATATATCTGATGTGTTTTTATTAAAATATTCTGCTGTTATTGCCAGTTTATTATTGAATAATCCAATATCAACACCTATATTTGATTGAGTAGTGCTTTCCCACTTTAAATCAGGATTACCAAAACGGTCTGTTTTAACAATACCATCTGTTTGACTAATTAGAGTCAAATATGTATAATTATCAATCTCTTGATTTCCTAAAATACCCCAACTTACCCTTAATTTTAAGTTAGTCAACCAATCAATATTACTCATAAATTTTTCCTGATCAATTCTCCAGCCTGCTGAAACTGAAGGGAAATATCCCCAACGATTGTTTTTGGCAAACCTTGAAGAAGCATCGGCTCTTATATTAGCAGTAACCATATATTTATAATCAAACACATATGATGCTGAACTGAAAAATGAAAACAGTGCCCATTCTGAAGCGGTTCCACTATTCCAAAGGTCAAGTTCAGAACCTCCATAATCTAAATATCTGAATTCATCAGTTGTATATGGGAAACGTTTTCTGCTAGCGCCAATCGAAGATGCGTAATTGTTAATATATTCAGTACCTGCCAGTGCACTAAAGTCATGTTTCTTATTAAAGGTTTTAGTATAGTTTAATGTATTGTTAAATGTAACCGTTAATGCTTCCCCTCTTTCTTCATTCAAGCTATTAGGCCTGTTTTGTCTGCCCAACCCTTTATCAATATCACTTCCGCCACCATCGTCATCACCATAATTCTCATAAAATGCCTTATTGTGAAAAAATGAATGATCTATACCAAGATTGATCCTGAACTTTAGTTCTTTATCTTTCAAAAAGGCGTATTCTCCATAAACATTACCAAATGTTTTTAAAATTTTCCGCTTGTCATCAGTAAAAAAGGCTTTAGCAATCGGGTTACCTACCATTTCATACATTGTCCTATTTAATCCCACATCATATCCGTCTTGTGTATAAAACGGCATGTCAGTAAAAGGATCTCTTTCAGAATAAGTAGGGTCATTCACATCTTTATAAACGGGTATAACGGGTGCTCTTAACATGGCATACCTAATTAGACTTTCTCCTTTTGCGGCTATTTTATCTTGTGTAGAATGTGATATCTGAAGGTTAGTCCCAATTTTAAAACGATTTGTTAAATCAACATTGATATTAGTTCTGTAATTTAATCTTTGGTATTTATCATTATTAAAAACTACAATACCATTTTGATTATAATAACCTAGAGACATTAAAAACTGTACCTTATCACTTCCACCACTTGCCGTGAATTGTAAATCTTGTGATTTCCCCTGCTCGAATAATTCATCAAGCCAATCAGTATCTCCGAAATCAGATCTGCCTTTATCTGCTGTATAAGGATTTGAACCTGTATAAGTATTGTTCCATGCTTTTTCTGTAACATTCATATACTGATCAGCATTTAACATAGTAGGGAGATTTGAAACATTATGAATTCCGTAATAATAATCCACATCTACATTAGTCTTTCCTTTGGTTCCACTTTTAGTTGTTATTAACACCACACCCCCGGAAGCTCTCGATCCATAAATTGCGGCTGCTGCCGCATCTTTTAAAACAGTCATTGATTTAATATCAGCCTGATTTAAAAATGTAATATCACGCGAAGGGATACCATCTATAATATACAATGGATTGTTATTACCAATAGTTCCTTCTCCACGAATACGTATTTGTACTGGATCACCAGGAGCTCCAGAACTTGATGTAACCTGAACTCCTGCAATTTGACCTTGCATGGCTTGCGAAACATTAGATACTCTTACTTTTTCCATATCTGTCATGTCAACAGTAGAAATAGCACCTGTTAGAGAAGATTTCTTTCTTGCTGAATACCCCACAACAATAACCTCATCTATGTCAGTCACTTCATTCTGGAGTATAACATTAATTGTGGTTCTTCCATCTATTGGAACAACTAATTTTTTATAACCAATGCAAGAGAAGCTTAATTGTTTGCTATCTTCTGTAACCTGAAGCAAATATTTCCCATCCATATCAGTCATTGTCCCAATGGTCGTTCCGGGAACAACAACAGTAACACCAGGAATAGATGTTCCATTCGGCTCAGTGACAATTCCGGAGATATTGACCTGCCCGAAAACTACACTAGTAAAAAAGGTAAATACAAGTCCAAGTATCCCTCTTTTAAGTTTTGTAATGTTTTTTGTAATTTTTTTCATAAAATTGATTTTAATTATTTAACTTAAAAATTTTAATCATTCAAATTTATGATACTGTAATAAGAGAACTGTACACTATCTTTTCAAATGTGTACACTTATTAACAAAACTTTGCATATTAGCTGTACAACCGCTGTGCCATTATTGTCAATTTGGCATAGCGTATATTGAAGAGATATAGGTCATTATGACCTGTATTAAATGTGTTTTCCCCTTTTCCTTTTAGAAGAGGGGTTGGGGGTGAGGTTTGACAAATATTTTATCTCCGATGTTTAATCTGATAGTTTTTGGGTGTTGATTTATACATTTTTTGAAATTCCCGGTAAAAATATGAACGGTTATTAAAACCCGATTGAAAAAAAACCTCAGAAACATTAAGAGAAGTTGTTCGTAAAAGTTTGGCGGCATGTTTAAGCCGTATTGTACGAATTATATCGCTTGGAGACATAGAGGAGATTTGTTTAACTTTTCGATAAAATTGAGAGCTACTTATGCCAATTGCCTTTTCTATAAATGAACTGTTAAGGTCGGGATTACTAAGATTTGTTTTAATCAATTCAATTACTTTTGCAATAAATTCTTTGTCGGCATTTTGAATTGGAAGATTAGAAAATGTATTTTTATCAAAATCCTCGGTGAAATATTTTTTAATTAAGGCTCTTTCTTCAAGTAATTTATTAATTCTCACTTCCAAATATTCGGGATAAAAAGGTTTGGGGATATAAGAATTCGCCCCGCTTTCAATACCCTCGATTTTATGAATAACCGAATCCTTGGCAGTCAACATAATTACTGGAATATGGCAGGTTTCTATATTTGTTTTTATTTTTCTGCAGAACTCTATTCCATCCATTTCGGGCATCATTACATCAGTGATGATTAGATCCGGAGTTTCAGTCTCCATTACTTTTAATGCTTCAACACCGTTCCTTGCCCCTATAATCTGGTATTTATCAATAAACAGTTCCTTCAAAAGATCATGTATTTCCACCTCATCTTCGACAACCAATACTTTTTTCAATTGTTTTTCAATTGCTGTAAGCATTAAATATTTATGGTTTGTTTCAATCAAGTCTTTGTCAGTTTTATTCAACAAGCTCTTTAGATATTTTGATATTTTAATTTGGTGCTCAATATAGCCTGAATCAGTTTTATCAGTATTTATATTTCCGGGAAGAGTGACTGTAAATGTGGTTAATTTATTGATAATACTCTTTACCTCAATGGTCCCCTTTAATAAAGAAATTAATCGCTTTGTATAGGCCAGTCCAATACCTGTTCTAAACTTACCAGATGCCTCTATTTCGGCATCTTTATCAATAAAGAATTGATCAAAAAGGTATTCAATATTTTCTTTTGAAATTCCTTTGCCTGTGTTTGAAATAATCATTTTCACTTGATTTGAGGAATCATTTTCAGGCAACAACTTCACATTTATGTGACCATTGGCGGGGGTATATTTAAAAGCGTTAGACAAGAGGTTAAATAATATTTTTTCAATTTTATCCTGATCAAACCAGCCAACTATCTCTTCAGGTGTTTCAATTTCGTAATCAATAAAATTCTGGATTGCTAAATCACTAAATAACTCTGCAATTTGCTTAAATAGTATTACAAGGTTAAATTGTTTTGTTTTAATATCAAGATGACCAAGTTCTGCTTTCCTGAAATCCAGCAATTGCTGAATCAAGAATAACAGACGGGTGGTATTTTGCTGAATCATTTTAATGAATTTGTAACTGACTGTATCAACTTCAGCAATTTCAGCTAATTTCTGTGAAGGACCTACGATTAATGTTAGTGGGGTTTGAAGTTCATGAGCAATATTAGTAAAGAATGACAATCTGTTTTGATGCATTTCTTTCTCTTTTTGACGAAGTAGTACATTTTGTTTTAATAGTTGACGCTTTTTCAGATAATTAATAATCAAAAGAGCTATAAGTAGACTGAGAATTGAATATAATATGATTGCCGTTTTGGATTTCCAAAAAATAGGTTTTATATCAAAATCAATTGCATGAACTGGCTTGCTCCAGATGTTATCTCCGTTTGACCATTTAAGCCATAGTGAATATTCTCCCGATGGAACGTTTGTGAATGAAATAGTACGTCTTGATCCTATTGAGTTCCAATCCCTATCGAAATTTGTAAGCTTGTATGAATACTGACATTTTTCACTATTGATGTAGCTGAGAGCAGCCAATTTAATGTTAAAAAAGTTTTGATTATGCTTCAGGACAACTAAAGGTGGGGCAATAGAATCTGGTGTAATTACGAAAGAATTATAGAATGGCTTTTCATGAGATTGGAATGCAATTTCTGAAACTAATAAATTCGGAATGTAGTCATATTCACCAATTTCAGAGGGATTAAAGCAGTTAAATCCATTGATGCCTCCCATAAAAACGAAGCCTGTTGAATTTGAAAAATAATAAGCACCGTCAGCAAACTCATTATTCTGAAGGCCATCGTTTTCAGTGAAATTTTTAAATTGCTTTTTTGAAATGATAAATTGCGATAAACCAAAATTTGTACTAATCCAAATGTTTTCATTAGAATCACTGACGATTCCATGAATGGTATTATTTGGAAGTCCGTTTTTTGTGGTATAATTCTCAATTATAACTTTCTCGCATCCTTCTTTTCTAATAAGGTGGTTCAGGCCTAAACTGGTGCCTATCCACAAACTATTTTCTTGATCTTTGCATAAGCAAAGAATATCATTATTACTTAAGCCAGATGAATCATTCTCATCCTTCCGGAAGACTTTAAACTGTTGTGTTTTTTTATTAAAAAGGTTCAATCCTCCAAGCCGTGTGCCAATCCAAATAAGGGTGTCATTTTCAGGAATAATAGAAAAGATAATATTACCGCTTATTGAACTAGCTAAGGTTTCATCTGCAAGATATTGTTTGAAACTTGTTATCTCTAACCTGTTTGCTGATCTATTTATTTTGCAACTAATCATTCCAAAGCCATAAGTGCCCATCCAAAGTGTCCCATCTTTATCCTGAAATATGGAATAAACGGATTTAAAATCTTCACACAACTCATTGCCTAATATATTTTGCCAATAAATAAATTTATTATCTTTCAGATCGTAAATCGAGACCCCTGTGTCATCAGTACCGATATATAAAAGACTATCCTGTCCGTAGAACAGGGAGAAAATAGAATTATTAAGCGAACTATTTGTAGAATTGAAATTATTAAAGGTAACTTCATTTTTGTTATCCAAATAGAATTCAGATTGAAGACGAAAAAGCCCATTGCCTTTAGTTCCTACCCAAAAAGAGTTATCCGGAGTTTCACAAAATGCCCTGACATTACTCCCTTCTAATGCAGAAACTTCATTTTGGGAAAAAAGTCTAAATATTTTCTTTTTAGGATAAATTTTAAACATCCCATCACCGTCAGTACCAACCCACACAATTCCTTCATTACCCTCAAAAATTGTGGATATTTTCTTACTACCAATTTGCTTAAGCCATGAAGTGGAAATTGTATCAATCTGGAAATTTAACAAACAAGTACTAAAATTTATAGTCAAAAAGACACCCTCCTCGCTTTTTCCAATTATTTTATCAACCCCCTTAATAGATGTATTGTATTTCTTATAATTTGATAAGGAATATTGCCATAATTCATTATTGTCAAGCAAAACTAGAATTTCATTTGATGTAAAATTGATGAAATCATGAACACCCTGAAGAAGTACTTTCTCATTTATAATTGAAATTGTTCCATCTGAATGATATTTCAATTTTATTTCCGATAACTTTCCCGATTCGAATAGCAATAGTAAAGTGCCCGATAACGAAAAATCTATTTTATGTATTGACTCAAATATAGTGTTGGTTGTTTTAAGTACATGGAAACGATCTTCTTTGTAATAACCAATTCCCCAGTCCTTTACAGCACAAAAAAAGATTTTATTCGTATCCAATGTAATATGGAATTCAGATTCGTTTAACGGGGTTTTGTTTTTTCGGCCCCAAAAAAATGATTTAAAATTATTTGTATTCTTATCGTAGCGATTAATGCCATGCATAGTATTAATCCAAATGTACCCATATCTGTCTTCAGTTATATTCAGGACAACCTGGTTACTTAAACTGTTTGGATTGTTTAGTTCCGGGGTGAATATTGTAAATTCGGAACCATCGAAACGATTAAGGCCATCCCATGTTCCCACCCACAAAATATTCTCGGAATCCTGAAAAATAGTGTTAATAGAACTATTGGACAAGCCATTGGAATTTGTAATCTGTCGAATTTCAAAACTATGCGATGCAAAAGAATTTTGAAAAGAAGTGATTAAAAGATGAATAATAATTAAGCTGCAGATCCATTTCATCGTATTACAAAATAAAAATTGATAAAAAGTATTCTCTTTAGACAAATATACATTTATTTTTTTTAGATTATTTCACACGAATATATTTTCAGTTAAACAATAATTATCAACAAATTACAATTTCAAATATCAGTTAAAGGAATTGTAAATTTATCACATTTATGCTCAAGGTAATACTCTTTTGTTCTTAACTGATAAGGTCGGTTTCATACCCGTAATTACAATAATATGTAACAATAAAATCGACATTTTTTGATTTTTATGTAGCTCCAGAATTTGTACACTCTGATGCTCCCAGTTTTCTCAACTGTTTTGAGTATTTACTCAATCAGTTAATCTTTTCTGAAATTATTTAATAAGTAATCTGCGCCCAATTCGTTAAAAGGGACTTTGACTCGTATAATATGAGGATATCCGGATTTTGTATCCTATTGCTTTTATTGCTAATAAAGCTGACTACATACTTGCCATTAAAGGACAATCAAAAAAACTCACGGTAGGATGATGAAAGTGTTTTTAGAGTTTAAAAGCCGGATGATATTATATAGGGAATCGATA
>JAOZOF010000068.1:11598-15359 GCA_029933425.1 Marinilabiliaceae bacterium | reverse complement strand
TGGTTATTTGGTTTGTTAGTTTTAGGTTTACAGGTTTTTGCCTCTCTCTAGCGCCAGACAGAGTTAGATTACCAACTTTCCCTTTGAGCTTTGCCTACTGCCAATGATGTTATTGGTAATTGGTTCTTTGTTTCCGTTACTGCGGACTGCCGACTGTTTACTGCCGACTGAATGACAGTATGGTTCAAAATCGATAATCCGGGGGTGATCAATTAAAAACACAAACCATGAGATCATTTAAACCATCTATTCCTTCTCAAAGATCGAGAAATTCACCTTGCCGTATTTTCGAACTTCCATGAAGCCGGGAAGAGCCGAGTAATCCTGCTTGTCGGAATGTTCAAAAATGAAAAGGCCACCTTCATTCAATATATCCGAAGACATTACTTTACCGGGAAGCTCTGCTGCTTCTTTAAGGTCATAAGGCGGGTCTGCAAACACAATATCGAATTTTGCCGATGTTTTTTCAACATATTTGAAAGCACATCCCCTGATCACATTGATCCTGTCGTCAAGGTCAAATTCTGATACAACTTTACGAATGAACTTAAAGTGATTGTAACTTTTCTCCACTGCAACAATTCTCTTACATCCCCGTGAAGCAAACTCAAGAGATATACTTCCCGTACCACTGAAAAGGTCGAGTACATCCACATCTTCATAATCGATCAGGTTATTGAGTACATTAAATATGTTTTCCTTTGCAAAATCGGTAGTGGGCCGTGCTTTGAAACTTCCGGGAGGACTAAACCTTCTCCCCTTCAATGAACCACTTACTATACGCATAACGGCATACTAAAAAGGTTATAGAACTCTTCAATCTTTACTTTTTTCATATCTGCACCAAATTCAAAATGCCCCGGAGGAGAGATCATTCTTACATTTTTTATGTACCTGCTCAGCAACATGAAACACTCATTCCCATTTAATGAAATACCGCTGATTGTCACTTTCAGCTTATCTCTGTCGATATCCAGTTGTTTAATACTGTTAAGAGTAAAATAAACTAATTCGGCAGGATTAGAATATCTGAATGAATTACATAGCAACAATTTATATCGTTTTAACACAACGATATCAAAAAAATCCTCTTGCAGATTTATGTGCATTACAGGCTCCGAATCAACGGCACCCGACATCAGATTTACCTCTATCATAGGAGTATACTGCTGAAAGAACACAACATCGGGATATTGGTTTTTCACGAGGTAATAAAGATAGTCAGGTATTGCATAAATATTCCAGACATCAGCGAGCTTTATCTTTTGCTTTTCGGTCTTAACATCACCTTCTTTTATCCTTGATGTAAAAGTAAGCACTTTATCTGTCTGTTCATTGTTGAACAATGAATCAGGAATCAGTGTGGCATTTACTGTGTTAAAAAGGAAATAAACCCGTTTGTAATCGTAGTTCAAAACCGGATCGGTAATGAGCAGTTCCTGAGTCTTTACATAATTTTTATCCTTTTTATCAAATTCAATATGTTTGAACAGGATATATGTATTCCTCACAGGATCGAGCACAGAAAAAGAAAGTCCATTCAGGGAAACCTGAATGGACAAAAAATATGATGTAGTAATATTTTTATCGAACAATCCGTCAATTACATCAATATCTGACATAAGAGTAGCTTACTCCCAGTTACCGGCATTGTTGTTAGCTTCTTCAAGCGAACCAACTTTAAGTCCCGGATATCTTTCAAGCTTGAATGCTCTGTCGTTAAGATTGATTATCTCCTGCTTGTTCAGCCCCTTAAGGAATACCTCGTTAGGAGTCTTACACTCGAAAACATGCACCTTAACACCTGATCCGGTGGTAACCGTTCCGGCACCGAGTTCAAACATAACACCTCCTGAATAAGGTACAATAGGTAATGAATCGATAGCGTAATTTTCCTTAAAAAGTGAATCTTTGGCAGAAATCCTGATAGTATCCCTGCTGATAATACCCAAAGCAAGAGCTTTTGACTCGGTCATACCGGCCTCGATCATACTGTCGGTGAGACGACCTATCTTCTTAACCAATGGCAATGAATCATTTCTTAAGAAATTCAGAAGAGTGTCAAAACTTCCGGTATACTTTTGATAAACCGATTTGTATGCAACTTCAACATCCTTTATCTCTTCCAGCCGTTCAATAACTTTATCCTTTCTCTTGTTATATTCCTTTTGGAAGTCGATAGGCTTCTTAATACTATCGTAGCAAAGATACCCTAAATAAATAATAGCAATCGTGAGAATAATCTGCAATACTGTTTTCATTATTTTAGCATTTTGTTATTTTAGAATGATTGTACAAATTTAAAAAAAAAATCATATTATGTTTTTTTTATCTTACCTAAATACTAAATAAATGCTAAAAAAACACATTGTAAAGAAATTAACAACATATTTTCAATATAATTTCACCCCGTCACAGGAAATTCTCATCGAAGGGTTGGCAGAATTTATAAATCCTCAATCTGAAGAATCCATCCTAATCATAAAAGGTTTTGCCGGAACAGGAAAAACAACCATAATGAAGGCATTTGTCGAACTGTTGAAAGAGTTTTCAATCCCTGCAAAATTAATGGCTCCTACGGGAAGGGCCGCAAAAGTATTAAGCGGATATGTCGGCTTCCCGGCTTTTACAATTCACCGGGTTATCTACAGACAAAAAACTGCCGGCAGCTATGTAGGCCGTTTCGAACTTAACTTCAACAAGTTGAAAAATAGCATTTTCATCGTTGATGAAGCATCAATGATAGCAAATTCCTCATACGAAAATTCACAGTTCGGCAGCGGCAACCTGCTCGAAGACCTGCTTCAGTTCATTTTCAGCACCGGAAATAATTCAAAGCTAATTATCATTGGCGATACTGCACAGCTGCCCCCTGTAGGTTTTGAGGAAAGTCCGGCTCTTGAGAAAACACGCTATGAGGAATTGGGTTTTAAAACAGTAGAATACACACTTACCGATGTTGTAAGGCAGGAAACAAACAGCGGCATACTTTACAATGCCACCCTTTTGCGTGAAAAGCTGGTTGCTGAAGACTACTTCACTGAACTTTTGCCCGAAATTCACCTGAATGGTTTTTCTGACATTAAAAGGATTACCGGAGGGGAATTGATAGAAGAGTTATCGGTATGTTATGATAAATTCGGGATGGAGGACACAATAATCATTTGCCGCTCAAACAAAAGGGCAAACCTTTTCAACAAAGGCATAAGGGGTTCTATACTTTTCAGAGAAGAAGAGATTACCCGGGGTGATATGCTGATGATAGTGAAGAACAACTATTTCTGGCTGAAGGATAACAAGGATATCGAATTCATTGCCAACGGCGACATAGCTGAAGTTATTCATATTTCAGGTTATGAGGAACTTTACGGGAAACGCTTTGCAAATGTCTCACTCCGACTTGTGGATTACGGAGAACTCGAGATAGACGTTAAAATAATACTTGATACTCTTGATTCAGATTCTGCAGGCATGACAAAAAAAGAACAGGAAGAATTTTACAATACAGTACTTGAAGATTATCAGGAACTTTCAACAGCAAAGAAACGCTACGATGCAATGCGCGAAAATCCATATTTCAATGCTCTTCAGGTAAAATTCGCATATGCTCTCACAGCACACAAAGCCCAAGGAGGGCAATGGAAAGCAGTTTTCATCGATCAGGGCTACATTCCCGAAGAGCAACTTGACCGGTCATACATCAGATGGCTGTACACTTCTTTCACACGGGCTACAGAAATGCTTTACCTGGTTAATTTTAA
>JAOZOF010000068.1:10239-11498 GCA_029933425.1 Marinilabiliaceae bacterium | reverse complement strand
CTCACTGCGTTCGTGTCATAAGCTCGCATTCGCTCGCGTCATTTGGCTGCGCCGTCAGGTATTCGCTTTGCTCATGTCACGTGCTCACTTCGTTCGCGTCACTATGGCTTTGCCATTTAATATTTTGTGTTTATGAAGCGGGCATTGCAAGCAAATGACAATAAATGACGTTTGCGAAAGCAAACACCTGACGTTCGCGTATGCGAACTTATGACTATCCTTGACGTGAACACCAGGAGAGTTTTTACCAATCTGCGATTTTAAACAAATACTGACCATATTCGTTCTTCTTCATCGGTTCTGCAAGTTTAAGCAACTGTGAACGATCGATGAATCCTTTTTTGAAAGCTATCTCTTCGATACATGAAACTTTAAGTCCCTGACGATTTTCGATAGTGGCAATAAAATTGGATGCCTGCAAAAGACTGTCGTGTGTACCGGTATCAAGCCATGCCATACCGCGACCAAGCAATTCTACCGACAAACGCCCCTCTTCAAGATACAATCTGTTAAGGTCTGTTATTTCCAGTTCCCCGCGTTTACTCGGTTTCAGCGATTTTGCTTTTTCAACGACATCATTACTGTAAAAATAGAGACCTGTTACTGCATAATTCGACTTTGGCTTCTCAGGTTTCTCCTCAATGCTCAAAACCTTACCTTCACTGTTGAACTCAGCAACTCCATAACGCTCCGGATCATCAACATAGTACCCGAACACTACTGCACCGTCTTCAACATCTGATGCCTCTTTCAGCACTTTTGTAAATGAGTATCCGTAAAAAATATTGTCCCCGAGTATCATGGCAACTTTGTCATTTCCGACAAACTTCTCACCAATGATGAATGCCTGGGCCAACCCGTCAGGTGACGGCTGAATTTCATAACTTATTTCCAACCCTAACTGACTACCGTCTCCTAAAAGATTTTCATAAAGATGGATATCCTGAGGGGTACTGATTATCAATATCTCTCTTATTCCTGCAAGCATCAAAACCGACAGAGGGTAATATATCATCGGTTTATCATAGACCGGTAATATCTGTTTTGATATCGATTTAGTTACGGGATAAAGTCTTGTTCCTGACCCGCCTGCCAATATTATTCCTTTTTTTGTTGCCATAATAATTTAATGATTAAGTTACAATAATGAACTAATAAAAAACCTCACTACGTTCGCTGTCATGTGCCTTCGGCATCATGTACTCACTGCGTTCGTGTCAGGAGCTCGCATTCGCTCGCGTCATTTGGCTGCGCCGTCA
>JAOZOF010000068.1:8153-10139 GCA_029933425.1 Marinilabiliaceae bacterium | reverse complement strand
AGACTTTCGGCACATCGTTTACCTTCATCGTAACAGGAACGTATCCCGATAGGATTTACATTACCCCAGTAACTCTCAACCTGCGGATGGATCAAAGGATCGCCATAAACTTCGGAAGTAGATGCCTGAAGTATCTTTGCTTTTATGCGTTTTGCAAGTCCCAGCATGTTAATTGCTCCCATCACCGATGTCTTGATCGTTTTAATGGGATTGTACTGATAGTGAACAGGTGATGCAGGGCATGCCAGGTTGTAAATTTCATCCACCTCAATAAAATAAGGATGCGTCACATCATGCCGAATAATCTCAAAATAGGGATTATCCATCAAGTGAACAATATTACGCTTGCTTCCTGTAAAGTAGTTATCAAGACAAACAACTTCGTTCCCTTCATTCAAAAGCCGCTCACAAAGATGTGAACCTATAAAGCCGGCACCGCCGGTGATCAGTATTCTTTTCATCTGTTTGTTTTTTACCGCGAAGTCGCAATGTTTAATCTATACCTAAGCTCACTTTGCTTTGTTTCTACATTAATCAATAAAACACGTGTTGCGAACTCAAGATTAATTTTTCTTTGCATCTCAGCGCCTTAGCGGTTTATTTCTTTTTCACATCCGTACGCCCGATGGAATAATATGTAAATCCGGCTTCCACCATCTCCTCAGGATCATAGATATTACGACCATCAAAGATCACTTTATCATTCATCAGCTTCTCCATTACGCTGAAATTCGGTATCCTGAATTCGGGCCACTCTGTTACCATAAGCATGGCATCAGCATCTATCAGAACGTCATAAGGATCCTTTCCATATTCTATCTTATCACCAATCATCCTTTTTGCTTCTTCCATAGCAACAGGATCATAAGCCTTCACTTTGGCACCGGCTTTCACGAGGTGATCAATAATGACAAGAGAAGGAGCCTCACGCATGTCATCGGTATTGGGTTTGAACGATAATCCCCACATGGCGAATGTTTTTCCTGCAAGATTGGATCCAAAATGCTGCTTGATCTTAGTATACATAACCGATTTCTGATCCTCATTTATCTCTTCAACTGCTTTCAACAGACGAAGTGAGTAATTGTAATCCTCGGCAGTTTTAATTATTGCCTTGACATCTTTAGGGAAACATGAGCCTCCGTAACCGATACCCGCATAAATGAATTTATTACCGATACGCGAATCAGAGCCTATGCCTTTACGTACCATGGTAATATCAGCCCCGACTATCTCACACAGATTGGCAATATCGTTCATGAAACTGATCTTGGTTGCAAGCATGGCATTGGCTGCATATTTTGTAAGTTCTGCCGAAGGAATATCCATGAACAGTATGGGATGTCCATTCAGCAAAAATGGTTTATAAAGTTTTTCTATAACTTTTCTTGCTTTTTCCGACTCGGTACCAACCACAATACGGTCAGGTTTAAGGAAATCATCGACTGCATTACCCTCTTTCAGGAACTCCGGATTCGAAGCTACATCGAAATCTAACTCTGCTCCTCGTTTCTCAAGCTCATCCTGAATTGCAGCCTTTACCTTTTGTGAGGTTCCAATAGGCACAGTACTTTTAGTAACAACCACAAGATAATGTGTCATGTGCTTCCCTATCTCACGGGCTACATTAAGCACATGTGAAAGGTCTGCGCTTCCATCCTCATCCGGAGGTGTTCCCACAGCAATGAAAACTACTTCTGCCTGATCAATTCCCTCCTTTAGATTTGTTGAAAAATCAAGACGTCCCTTTTCAACATTCTTTTTAAGCATCACTTCCAATCCGGGCTCATAGATCGGGATGATACCTTTGCTAAGGTTGTCTATCTTTTTTTTATCTATATCGATACAAGTTACGTTCACTCCGGTATCCGAAAAGCATGTCCCGGTAACAAGTCCTACATATCCGGTTCCTACAATTGCTATTTTCATTTTTACTAATTTAAGTTTAATTCTTCAAAATTACGACATAATAATAATTCAAAAGAT
>JAOZOF010000068.1:6110-8053 GCA_029933425.1 Marinilabiliaceae bacterium | reverse complement strand
GGAACTTCCATGATATCACACTTCATAATATCCCTGTCAGTGATCACAAAATCTGCCAGTTTACCGGGTTCAATACTTCCTTTTTCCTTCCCTTCAAAACTGCCTTTAGCTGCCCAAATGGTCATAGCTTTTATTGCCTCTTCCCTCGTCAAGGCATTTTCGGACTGAAAACCACCTTCCGGATATCCTTTCAGATCTTTACGCGCCACCGCGGCATAAAACCCGTAAAGCGGATTAATGCTTTCAACAGGAAAATCACTTCCGTTTGTCAGCCATCCGTTTTCATCTAACAATTTCTTGTAGGCGTAAGCACTCTTTATCCTTTCCGGTCCTAGCCTCTCCTCTGCCCAATACATATCCGATGTGGCATGTGTAGTGTTTACGGCAGGAATAATATTATGTTTCCCGTAAAGGGAAAAATCTTCAGGAGCCACAATCTGCGAATGTTCAATTCTCCATCTGCGGTCATTTCCGGGCTTTAAATATTTTGAATAGATGTTCAGCACTGTTCTTACTGCCGAATCGCCTATTGCATGAGTGTTTACCTGATAACCGTTTTCATAAGCTATCCTGCAAACAGAATCCAGATATTCCGGCGTATTCACAAGAAAACCGTAATTACCGGGATCATCGGAATAGGGTTCTAACAGACAAGCCCCCCGGCTACCTAATGCACCGTCGGCATACAATTTTACTGATGCAATGTGAAGGTAAGGAGTTTTGTATATTCCCTTTTTAACGTAGCTTTCAATATTTTCATCATTGGCCGAAACCATGGCATAAATGCGCATTTTCAACCTGTTCTGTTTATTTAATTTGTCAATGGATTCAAGTACATTTTTATCCAGGCCTGCATCAACCACAGATGTTAATCCAACTGCAAAGCAATCATCCTGAGCTAACAGCAGTGCTTTCTCCCGTTCCTGCTCATTCAATCCGGGTACAATGTCTTTCACGGCATCGGCAGCATTATCGAGCAAAACGCCTGTAAGCTGTCCGTTCTTTTTCAGCAGTTCACCTCCGGTGATCTTTGTAGATGCATCAAACCCTGCAAGTTCAAGAGCCTTACCATTTACAAGAATTGCATGACCATCAATACGTATTAACAGCACTGCCCTGTCGGGGAAAAGTCTGTCAAGCTCTTTTCTGTCAGGAAATTCTTCATCCTGCCAGTCATTCTGGTCCCATCCCCTGCCAAGTATCCACCGGCTTTCTGAATTCTTTGCTGCAAACTCTCTGACTTTCGACAATACCTCTTCAAACGATGTTGTACCTGCCAGGTCAACATACCTGAGCCTGTTTGTTCCGTAGCCGTAAAAATGACAATGAGCATCGATGAATCCGGGATAAACAGCTTTGCCTTTTATATCCAGAACACTGTCCGATTCATACTTGTTCAATATGTTTTCGTTCGTTCCAACAGCTATAATCTTTCCATCTTTAACGGCAAAGGCCTCTGCCATGTCCATATTTTTATTTACGGTATAAACAACTCCGTTCTTAACTATCAGATCGGCCTTTTTTTTCATAACACATGAATTTAGCAATAAAAACAGTACACTTAAAGACAGCAGATATTTCATTGTATTCATATTTAGTGATTGTTTGTTCCAAAAATATAAAAATCATTCCGGTTACACGTAATATCAATGAAATTACCAAAAACTTTTTTATACCAATAACCGGACATTATTAAACTTTACTAAAAAATAAAACCCGAAATTTCATATGTTTGTAAAAAAGACGACTATGGATCTTCAAACGAAAAAAATACATTTCATCCAGGAGGTATTACGCCTTAAAAATGAAGAAATTATTAATAAGTTGGAAAAGCTACTTTATAAAGAAAGAAAAAAGTTAGCGAAAAAAGAATTCGGTCCAATGACTATTGAAGAGTTTAACTCATTGATTGATCAGGCTGAAGAGGATTCAAAAAACAACAG
>JAOZOF010000068.1:2623-6010 GCA_029933425.1 Marinilabiliaceae bacterium | reverse complement strand
AATAAAACTACATACCTTCGACGATTGCCACGATTTTGCTATAACTTCAATCGCAGCAATATCTTTACCAAACTTCCGGCATCAATGACCTTTCCGGTTCGAAACAAAGTGAAGAACCGAAAAGCATCGAAAGAATAATTCATATTAAAAGGACTAAAATGCTGTAAAACACAAAAAAATAGTTAATAAAATCTTAAAAACACACTGATAGATATTTATTTCTGATAAAAAGTTCATACTTTTGCACCGCTTTTCAGGCGTGAACTTTTTGAGTTTATTAAATATAATGTCTAACTACTAATTTTTTAAGAAAGAAAAATTAAATGAGTGAATTAAACGAAAACCTTCAGGAGCAGGAAGAAAAAGCACCTGAAACAACAAACGAGAATGCACCTGAGACCAAAGAGGTGAAAGAAGAAAAAGAAGAAACTGTAGAGGTTGCTACAGAGGACGAGGTTAAAGAAGAAAAACCTGCTGATGTTACTGCTCCTGCAGTACCTGATGAAGAGTTCGACTGGGACAGCTACGAAAAAGGCGAGCTTGCCGAAGTAGCCGAGAAAAAAGCCGAACTTGAAAAACTTTATGACCAAACCTTGTCAACTATCTCGGAGAAAGAGGTAATTGAAGGTGAAGTTATTGCAATGAACAAACGTGAGGTTGTGATCAACATCGGTTTCAAATCTGATGGTATCATCAGCCGTAACGAGTTCCGCTACAATCCTGATCTTAAAGTAGGCGACAAAGTAGAAGTTTACGTAGAGAGTCAGGAAGACAAGAAGGGACAATTGATCCTTTCACACAAAAAAGCAAGAGCACTCCGCTCATGGGATCGTGTTAACGAGGCTCTTGACAATGACGAAATTATTAAGGGATACATCAAGTGCCGTACAAAAGGCGGTATGATCGTTGATGTATTCGGCATCGAGGCTTTCCTTCCGGGATCACAGATCGATGTTAAGCCTATCCGCGACTACGACATGTACGTTGGTAAAACCATGGAATTCAAGGTTGTTAAAATCAATCCTGAATTCAAGAACGTTGTAGTTTCGCACAAAGCTCTTATCGAAGCTGAACTTGAGCAGCAGAAGAAAGAGATCATCTCTAAACTTGAAAAAGGACAGGTTCTTGAGGGAACTGTTAAAAACATCACTTCGTACGGTGTATTCATCGACCTTGGCGGTGTTGACGGACTTATCCACATCACTGACCTTTCATGGGGACGTGTTTCTCATCCTGAAGAACTTGTTGAGCTTGACCAGAAACTTAACGTTGTTATCCTTGACTTCGACGACGAGAAGAAACGTATCGCCCTTGGTCTGAAACAACTTACTCCTCACCCATGGGATTCTCTTGATGAGAACCTTAAAGTTGGTGATGTTGTTAAAGGAAAAGTTGTTGTTATGGCCGATTACGGTGCTTTCGTTGAGATCGCTCCGGGCGTTGAAGGTCTTATCCACGTTTCCGAGATGTCATGGTCACAGCACCTTCGCAGTGCTCAGGACTTCCTGAAAGTAGGCGACGAAGTAGAAGCCATGATCCTTACCCTTGACCGCGAAGAGCGCAAGATGTCACTTGGTATCAAGCAGCTTAAGCCGGACCCATGGGAGAAGATCGAAGAGAAGTACAGCGTTGGAACCAAGCATTCGGCAACTGTTCGCAACTTCACTAACTTCGGTGTATTCGTTGAGATCGAAGAGGGAATCGACGGACTTATCCACATCTCTGATCTTTCATGGACCAAGAAGATCAAGCATCCTGCTGAATTTACTTCTATAGGTGAAAAGATCGATGTTGTGGTTCTTGAGATCGACAAAGAGAACCGTCGTCTGAGCCTTGGTCACAAGCAGCTTGAAGAAAACCCCTGGGATGTATTCGAGTCGCTGTTCACAGTTGATTCAATTCACGAAGGTACCATCACCGACGTATTCGACAAAGGTGCTACTATTGCACTTCAATACGGAGTTGAAGGTTTTGCTACTCCACGTCACCTGATCAAGGAAGACGGTACTCCCGCTAAAATAGACGAGAAACTTCCTTTCAAAGTTATCGAATTCAACAAAGGTGCTAAGCGCATAATTCTTTCTCACTCAAGAGTTTTTGAAGATGAGAAAAAAGCCGCTGATACATCAGCCAAAAAAGCTGCATCAAAAAGCACTAAAAAAAGTGTGAAAAAGTTGAAAGATAGCTTAGAAAAAACTACTTTAGGGGATATAACCGATCTGGCTGCTTTGAAAACTGAGATGGAAGCCAATGAGAAAAAGGCTCCTGCAAAGAAAAAAGCTGCAGCTCCAAAAGCAAAGAAAGCTGAAGAGACAAAGGCCGAAGAGGTTAAAACTGAAGATACTAAGGCACCTGAAGTAAAAGCAGATGCTAATACTGAGGTTAAAGCAGAAGCCACACCCGAGACTAAAGAAGTAAAAGAGACTCCTGAAGTTAAGGAAACAAAAAAGGCTAAAGCTAAAAAAGAGGAGACTCCCAAGGCTAAAGAAGAACCTAAAGCCAAAAAAGAGGAAAAAGCTCCGGAAACCGAAGTTAAGGACGAAGAATCTTCAGAAGATAAAGAGTAGCAACAAAAACAATAGAGATGGACTTTAAAATTGACAAATTAGATGGATTCACGCTGGTTCAGGTTGTTAAAGAAAAACTTGACACCCACATTGCACCATCATTGAAATCGGAATTAGTGCTTTTATCCGGAAACGGAGAAAAGAATATTCTTCTTGATCTCACAAAGTGCAACTACTGCGATTCATCGGGTCTGAGTGCCATCCTCGTTGCTAACCGCTTATGTAAGAATGCAGACGGTGTGTTTGTTCTTGCAGGATTACAACCTGCTGTAGCACGACTGATATCAGTCTCTCAGCTCGATTCTGTTCTGAACATTGCACCTACTTTGGAAGATGGTAAAGAGATGATGAGAAAAAGTGTTGAGAACCAATAAGTCATGACTTTCTCAGTTACTATTCTCGGTAGTAATTCAGCTTTACCAACAACCAAAAGATATCCAACCGCTCAGGTACTTAATGTATCTGAGCGGTTTTTTTTGATCGACTGCGGCGAAGGGACACAACTGCAGCTCCGGAGTAACAAGATCAAGTTCTCAAGGATAAATAACATCTTCATTTCACACCTTCACGGCGATCACGTCTTTGGACTGATAGGCTTGATTTCCACTTTCGGACTGTTAGGACGAACGAATGACCTCAACATCTATGCACATAAAGACCTGGAAAAGATACTTCAGCCTCAGATCGACTATTTCTGTAACGACCTGAGATTCGAACTTGTCTTTCATCACCTCAACACAAGGGAGCCGGAATTGATCTTTGAGGATAAAAACCTTGAAGTAACTTCATTCCCCCTGAAACACAGAGTTCCAACCTGCGG
>JAOZOF010000068.1:0-2523 GCA_029933425.1 Marinilabiliaceae bacterium | reverse complement strand
GCCCGGCAGGCAGCAACTATTGCCAAAGAAGCTAACGCCGGAAAGCTTATCCTCGGCCACTTCTCTAGCCGTTACGATGATTTGAGTATTTTGGAAAAAGAAGCACGAGAGGTGTTCCAGGAAACTTACCTCGTGAATGACGGAGATGTGTGGAAAATTAAATCAACATAAATTATCAATATTCTCTAAAAAAGTCTTTAAGTGTAAATGTTTTATTCCTTCAAAATTTCCAACCGAATACTCGTCTAACGAAACAACATATTTTGGAAAATTATCTTTGATCATTAACAAATTCCCGAACTCCCTTTGTTTGATCTTCTCTGTCGATATTAAATAACTTGCCTGAATATAGATCTTCACTCCGTCTTTTTCACAAACAAAATCAATTTCTTTATCGCCAATCTGACCAACTTTAACATCATAACCGGCAATTAACAAATTTATGTAGATCACATTCTCAATTATTTTTCCAATATCAAAATATTCATTCCCTGTAATTGCATTGCTGATCCCCCAATCTTCAAAATAATACTTACTATTAATCTCAAATATTTTTTTACCGGTAATATCTTTCCTTAGAACTTTAAATATCAAAAAAGCATTTTCCAGATATGTGAGGTAATTCAACACATTCTGAGTAGAAGTATTAACTTTCTGGGACTTCAGATAATCTCTTATTTTCTGGCCGGAAATTAGATTACCAACATCTGTAGCAAGATAATGAACAAGATTTTCAAGAAAATCAGTATTACGGATGTTATTTCTTCCAACAACGTCTTTATAAATAATTGTAGTATAGATACCTTTTAAATACTCATTTAGCACCTTTTTATTCACAGGCAGGTTACATAAAAAAGGTAATCCTCCGTATCTCAAATACCTGTTTAGATCATCACTTGTGGAATTTAATTTATTAAACTCTAAAAATTCTAAATATGAAAGACTATAAATTTTAAATTCAACATATCTCCCGCTTAAATATGTACTTAATTCCCCCGACAACATTTTTGCATTACTGCCGGTGCAATAAATATCAATATTATTTTTATTATGGTAATGACGTAAAACGTTCTCGAATTCATCTATATCCTGAACTTCATCTATGAATAAATAATTGGATCTTCTCTTTTCAATTTTAGATTCTACAAACTGATAAAGTGTATCAGCATTTTTTATAAAATTAAAACTGAAATCTTCTTTATTAATGAAGATAATATTTGCATTAGGATCTGTGCTTTTAATTTCTTCCTTTATTTGTAATAACATATAACTCTTACCCACCCTTCTTTGACCTGTAAAAACTTTGATGATATTTTTACCGATAAAAGGTTTTACTCTTTCAAAATATCTTTTTCTGTATATTAACTTCATGTATTTCTTCCGATTTACATATCAAATATATTTTATTTCTATCACACTATCAAGTTTTTTATCAAATATATTTTACATAAAAGCAAAAGGCTTAGAAATCACTATGAGGATAATAATAAAATTTATTTTTGTCATCCTTTATCCCCAATCGATTCGCTCATTTTTGAGGCGGGCAAAAGAGTTGATTGTGATCATTAGATTTGGCTTTATAGGTAATCATACAGATATACATTTAATTCACTAAACACCAACAGAAATGCACAATAACACTATACTAAACACATAGTAAATACCGGCTCAACCATTTAATTTTTTAACACATTTGTTTAGAGCCATATAACCATTTAACACTTCAACACTGTAACACTGTAACAATTCAACAATTCAACCATTCAACACTTTAACCATTTAACACTTTAACCATAGATATATTTTTACTATTTTCGTGCTGCTAAAAACTGAATTGCATTGAACACAAAAGATCAGGAATATAAGTGGTATGCTCTATATACCAAAGCCAGGGCTGAGAAGAAAGTACTGGAGCAGCTTACCCAAATGGGAATTAAAGCATACCTGCCGCTTAAGCGGGTATTGCGTCAGTGGAGCGATCGTAAAAAATGGGTGGAAGTTCCGGTGATCAGCTCATACATTTTCATTAATATCCCAGAAACCGATTACCGCAGGGTATTTGATGCACGCGGGGTAGTTGCATACGTGTCACATAAAGGCAAGGCAGTGACCATTCCTGACCATGAGATAGAGGCAATGCGAAAAACCATTGAAAACAACATTGAATTCGACATACAACAAAGAGAATTGAAGAAAGGCGAAGAGATAACAATAACATCCGGGCCGCTGCAAGGGATTAAAGGAATTGTCAAGGAAGTACAAGGAGATAAAAAACTATATATAAGCATTAGTAATATCGGATATACACTAGTAATTAACATGGAAGATGTAATGAAGAAATAGGCACATGTTCGCCTGCGGCTCACGTCAAGGATAGTCATATGTTCGCTATCGCGAACGTCATGTATTGTCATTTGCTCGCTATGCTCGCGGAAAAAGAGAATGACATTGAGCGAAGCGAAACACCTGACACGAACGAAGTGAGTACATTACGGCGAAGCCAAATGACGCGCAGCGTAGCGA
>JAOZOF010000307.1:3119-4253 GCA_029933425.1 Marinilabiliaceae bacterium | reverse complement strand
AATTTCTTAAAATCAGGATCACGTTTTTCCAGAAATGCTTTACGTCCTTCCTGCGCCTCTTCCATAAGGTAGAACATCAGAGTTGCATCACCTGCCAGTTCCATGATGCCTGTCTGTCCGTCAAGCTCGGCATTTAGGCCGCGTTTGATCATACGAAGGGCCATAGGACTGCGCTGAAGTATTATCTTACACCATTCCACTGTTGTATCCTCAAGTTCATCCAACGGAACTACCTTGTTCACTAGTCCCATATCCAAAGCCTCCTGTGCAGAGTACTGCTGACACAGGAACCATATCTCACGGGCCTTCTTCTGACCAACGTGACGTGCAAGGTATGAAGAACCGAAACCTGCATCAAAGCTGCCTACCTTGGGACCGCTCTGTCCGAAAATGGCATTATCACTTGCAACGGTAAGATCACAAATAACATGTAATACATGCCCTCCACCTATGGCATAGCCGTTAACCATTGCTATCACAGGCTTCGGCAAAGAACGGATACGTTTATGAAGGTCAAGCACATTAAGTCGTGGCACACCGTCCTCATCGATATAACCGCCATGACCTTTCACATTCTGGTCGCCGCCTGAACAGAAGGCCTTATCACCTTCACCGGTAAGTATCACAACACCCACATTCTGATCTTCACGGCAGATATCGAAAGCCTCGATCATCTCCTTCACCGTTTTAGGCCTAAAAGCATTGTACACACGCGGACGGTTGATGGTAACTTTGGCTATTCCTTCCCAATACTCAAGTCTGATATCCTCAAAATCTTTCAGTTTTTTCCAATCTCGTTTGCTCATGGTTATATGTTTTTTATTGTTTTATCGTTGTTGAACCACTCCGTGGTTCTCTGTCTTGATTATTGATTTTGACTCTACAGGTTTCACCGGTAGTTATTTTTGTTGGTCTCCTTTCGGAGACCTTTTACACACAATCCTTTTAACACACCATTTACATGAACTACAAAGCAGCTAACCAAAAATAATCATAGGCCCGCTTGACCTAGTTGGGTATATGCAACCTAAAGAAAAACAACACTATGCCTTAGCTCCTCTTGACACTTCTTTCTACTATCTTCTCTCTACACCTAAATGAACCGCAGAGCGGTTCACCAAAAATAACCATAGG
>JAOZOF010000307.1:0-3019 GCA_029933425.1 Marinilabiliaceae bacterium | reverse complement strand
TTCTCTTTTCCCGGAGTAAAAACCTCAAGAATCATCGGTTTGTCATTTTTGTTGAAAAAAACGGGAAGAACCTTTTTAAGTTCATCTTCGCCGGAAGCCACAAGGTAATCCAAACCATACATCTCTGCCAAAGGTTGTACTGAACTCTTATGCTTAGCTTCGAAAAACTCCTCAAGAAAACCCGAATCAGCAGGGCCCGGAATAAATCTGAAGATACCTCCGCCCCCGTTATTCACAACTATTATTTTCAGTTTCGGTGACAGATACTTGTTCCATAACCCGTTACTATCATACATAAATGAGAGATCACCCGTAACAAGCAATGTATCCTTTTGCGATGCAAATGCAGCTCCGGCAGCGGTACTTACAGAACCGTCAATACCGCTTGTCCCGCGGTTAGAAAAGTTACGTGCCCTGTGAAAATCTTCGAATAGCTGTGCATAACGCACAATCGTACTGTTACCCCAGTGAACTGTATATTTTTCCGGCAGAACACTTCTCAAAAGATCAAAAGACTTAAGGTCACTCCAGGTAATCTCATTCAGATATTCATCATGTCTTTTGCTAACTCTGTCAAACCTGTTCTTCCAAAACTCAAAAAATCTAGAATTCTTCTTATCAGTTTGTTTTGTAAGCTGATCCAACAACACATCCATTCTTAACGGTATTGAGTGTGTAAGATGCTTGTAAGTGTCCATAACAGGCTCATGCTCCGAAACATACCAGTGATATTTGGGAGGATTATTACGAAGAAATGTCTTAACCATTTTTGAAACCACAGGACCGCCTGTTGTTATTAAAAGATCGGGATGAAAAACAGCAGCCTCTTCATCCGTTATCCCGGATATAACCCTGTCGATACAGCAAAAGATATTCTTTCCCCAAATATTTGTTAGGGTCTCTGTCAATATCACAGCCTGACCACTATCCCCCACTTTGTTCAACACTTTACTCAGCACTGTACCTCCCTCATTCTCTCCTAAAAGTATCAGGATGTTGTTTGAAGAGTTCCATATATCAACAAGGAGTTCTGTCTGCTCATTACTTAAAGTCTGTTCGGGTTTCAAATAATTAACCAGCCGGTTCTTTTCTGATATTTTACCCGTTTTACCGTATAACGGCTCCCTGAACGGAATGTTTATGTGTACAGGTCCTTTCTGTGAGACATTGCAGTTTATCAATGCCTCGTTCATCAAGCGATTAACGTACCATTCATCATCTTCATCATTCAGCTCTGCCGGCAAAGTACATGAATAATTGATATGTTTATCCAATGCTCCAACCTGCCTGATCGTCTGTCCGTCTCCCTGATCGATCAATTCAGCAGGACGGTCGGCCGATACCACAACAAGCGGAATATGCCTGTAAAAGGCTTCAGATACTGCAGGTGCATAATTGAGCAAAGCCGAACCGCTCGTACAAACAAGCGCTACAGGTCTCTTTTTTTCCAGAGCCATTCCGAGAGCAAAGAATCCGGCACTGCGTTCGTCGACTATCGTCAGACAATTAAAGTACTCATCTCCGGCAAAAGAGATTATCAAAGGAGCATTTCTAGAACCCGGCGATATCACAATATCTTTTACGCCGTGAGCTTTGAATAAAGAAGAAAGTATATGTGTTGTTTTTTTGTCGGATACGCTCATACTTTGATTAAATTACCGGATGTGTGGATTGTTGATGTTATTCGGTCTTCTATGTTTATGTATCAGAAAAACTATAAATACAATTTCATACGGCTTCTCATTTTATTACCGCCATCATCGTTTGCGCTTTCAATTCAGTTTCCCTCCATTCTGCCTCAGGCTCCGAAAACCTGGTTATCCCACCTCCGACGAACAACTGCACCCCGTTATCAGTGAACTGTAAACTGCGAAGATTAACATAGAGACTTAATCCGTCATCGCAGACAGGCCCGATAAATCCAGTGTAATAGGTCCTGGTATAAAGTTCAATGTCCCTGATCAGCTCTTTAGCCTTATTCTGAGGCAAACCGCAAACAGCAGGAGTAGGATGCAGTTTATCAAGCAACCGGTCTATCAGATCATAATCCTCTGTTTCAAACCTGAATATCGTTCTCAGATGCGACAACTTGCCGGCCTTGATCGTTTCAGGCCCCTTCATTTCATAGTTATCAATACCCGCATCATAGATCACCTTTTTAACAAAATCGGTAACCATTTGTTGCTCTGCCCTCTCTTTTTTGTTCCAAAGCTGCTCAAATGTCAATTCCGGCTGCCAGTTTGCTGTACCTGCAAGTGATACTATTTTGAACCGTTCATCTTTCCCTGTCATTAATGTTTCGGGTGTAGCCCCAAGCCACATTCCCGTTTCAGGCAGATAAAAAAGAAAGACAAATGCGTTTGGATAGTTTACGCACAGATCGATGAACATACTAACTGCCTGTACCGGCTTAACACCTTCGACATTGATAACCCGGGATAAAACAACCTTTTCAAGTTCTGTATTATCGATCTCACGCTTCATCTGCCTGATAAGCGAAAGATACTCACGCCGGGGAACTTCACGCCAGGGTTTAACAAGCGACTTACCTGACGGCAATTGCAATCCGTCGTTGAAAAGCTCGGAGATCTCATACTCGGTATGGATGGTAATATTTTTAACAGTATCGATAAACCATGTCCTATGCTCTGACCTGTCGAAAGGAGCAATGACGAACCCTTTATGCCTGAGCCATTCTTCATTGCTGTCAACTGCCCTCGCCTTTCCCGTAATATGAACTATTTCCGATGTTACAGGCCGCCGGTAGAACACCCAGGAATCAGCAATTTGTGTATTTTTTTTATTTTCCATTTTTACCCGTCTCCGGTTATGAACTTCAAAGATAATAAAAACTCAGCATTGCAGCCCATAGTAAAAATGGCTAATTGATATAGTTTGAAAAAATAATTCTCGTAACTTTACTTACTCAATTAAAAATTACAGATATGGAAAATTCATACGACCTCAATCAACTCAATTACAAATACATCAAAAACAAGAAATTCGATATTGCTATTCT
>JAOZOF010000306.1:2794-4261 GCA_029933425.1 Marinilabiliaceae bacterium | reverse complement strand
CAGAAATAATACAAAAGTAATCGACACTTCCGTGTCAAAACGACAAGCGCCTTTTGTTTATTTCTATGTAATTTTCAATTCACTCCAACTCTGGCCCGCAATTTTGCCAACCCAACCCGCTTCTGAAACATTTCTTTTGCTCCTTAGTTCTTCATGGAAGTTTTGGGTTTTTGATCATCAGAATAAAACCGTTGAACACCTGGCCGAGGTATAACGTGTTCTTGTAAAGCACAGCGGTGGAGACTGCCGGTATTTTATTCCCGTCATCGCTGAAGATAACCTTTTTTTTGCCTGTTTCGGGGTTTACCTTGTAAACAAGTGAAGGTGATATTTTCGCAGGGTCTTTGGTATGTTTCATGAATTTACTGAAGCTTTGGTGTGAAGCGATCAGGAAACTGCCGTCCGGAGCTTTCATGATGTTGTCGCCACCTTTTAGTTTGCAGACTGTTTGTTTTTTGAGATCATTCAGTGATGCTTTGTATAGTTTGCCGTTCAGGGTAGCAGTGAAGTATATCGTATCATTCTCAATGTAGATACCATTGGGCATTTTCAGATTTTTTATCACTTTTGTTTCAGTGCCGTTGGTAAAGTGCACGATGCTTCCTCCGAACATCCTGTAATCGGTGTAGTAAAACTCCTCCTCGTTCAGAACGAAAAGGTCATTGGGTTTGCCGGTAATGTCCGTGTATCGTTTATCCAACTTAAGTTTGTCATTTAAAACCAGGAAACGGTCAATTTCGCTTTGATCTTTATAAATATGGTTTATCACATAAAGATACGGCTTGCCGCTACCGGAAAGCAGGAATATTCCGTGAGGATGAAAATCAAAATTGAGCGGGGTTTCGAACAATAGTTTGCGGGCTGTTCCTTTTTGAAAGTCGTACATCCATATTTCACCCTGCATTGCATTGTTCCTCCGGTTGTCACACGATATCAGAAGCCGTTCATTTAAGGTGTCGATCACGAGGTCTTCGGGGCCGTACCCTGTAACGACCTTAATGGTATCACCTGTTGCAAAACCGTTTGTGACAGATATTGAACAAAGAAACAGAAAGAGGGATACTGTTTTTAAAACCTGCCTGTCAAATATCAACAATGAAAACATAGTTTGAGATTTTATTATCTCAATTTAAGCAAAAAAGAAAGTAAATGGAAATAACATCAGGGTTTTATCCCTGCACCTTCCAGAACGCGGAGGTATCCGTCGAGTTCAAGGGTCCCGGCATCGGCAACTATCTTTGCTTTGGTGTAAAATGGTTCACGTTCGGTAAGTTTCTCCCTGATGTAGCTGATCAGTTCTTCTCCCGTTTTTCCCTGTATTAACGGACGAACGGTTTTTGATGCGGACAACCTGCGAGCAAGTTCTTCAGGCGACACTTTCATGTAAATGGTCATGCCGTGTTCGTTCATGAAATCCATGTTGTCGAAATAGCAGGGTGTGCCTCCGCCTGCTGCCACAACTGTTTT
>JAOZOF010000306.1:0-2694 GCA_029933425.1 Marinilabiliaceae bacterium | reverse complement strand
TACTCCTCAAACAGCGACATTTGTCCTGCATCTTCATCTTTTGCCTGATCAGGATTGTCGGTCTGTGCCTGTTCGTCAGCCTGAAGTTCTTCCTCAGGTTTATGTATCGGCTCAAGCTCCTTGATGCGTGACACCTGATATGTGGTAAGGCGCTTTCCACGTGCTTTGAAGCTTTTAACTCCGATAAACTCTGCCACCTCAACTATCATTTTTTCGCGCATCTTGTCATCGCCACCGAATTTTATCTCTAACCTTGGGTAGTCCACCTTGGTAAGCTTTACAAGGTACGATTTCGGATTGTCGCCGATGAAACGTTGAGGTTTGTTCACGCTGTCTATCTGGAATCGCTTCACGTAGTAGTAATCCTGATCAGCATCGTAGTACACGGCAGACCAAACGGAATTGGGGTTGAACTTCTCAATAACCTGAATGTTGTTCCCGTAATGGTTCGACAGATCGAAATTCGTCTGATAGAATTCACCTTCTTTGGTTATCACAAGTATCTGATCGCTCCCCTGGAATTCCCCGAGATAATTACCGCGTCCGTCAACATTGAGGCGAAGGGTCTCTTCCTCAAACCATATCTTACGGCCGCCGAGGGTGGATTCACCTTTCTTCTTAAGAGATATTTTGTGAATATCATTTTTGGTCAGAATGTTACCCATTGATCCGCGTCCTTTGATGGCAAGCTCACCCAGGTCGACATCGAATATGAGGTTACGGATGCGGGGTCGCGGCTTAAGCACAACCTTTAGAGTCTCAGCCTCACCGTTGGGATTAGCACTGAAGTAAAGCACTTTTGAACCGGGCTTGCCCTGTGTCAGGTCATACTCCTTGTCGCGGGTGATGGCTGTTACGGCAAAACGTTTCATGTAGGTGAATCCATTCCTCCCGTCACGGTACACCGCATTGTAAATGGTACGTTTGTCATTCTTCTTAAAGATGGCAATATGGATGATGTTCTTGCCCACAAAAGCTTTATCGGCAACTTTTTTGATGATGTATTTCCCGTCTTTGTAGAAAAGAATAACATCATCAATGTCAGAGCAGTCACACACATATTCGTCCTTTTTCAGTGCAGTACCTATGAAGCCGTCCTGACGATTGATATAAAGTTTTTCGTTCTTTACAACTACTTTTGATGCTTCGATATTGCCAAAGCTGCGGATCTCGGTTTGACGCGGGAAGTTCTTTGCGAACAACCTCTTGATCCGCTTGTAGTAATCGATGGAATAGGTGATGAGGTTGGCAAGATGATAGTCCACCTGCTCCATCTCTTCCTCAAGTGACGCAATGTACTCGTCGGCTTTTTTAGAGTCGAACTTCGAGATACGTTTGATCTTTATCTCAGTTAGCTTGACAATGTCGTCGCGTGTCACCGGTCGTTTCAGAAGCTTTTTGTACGGTTCCAGTCCGTGATCAATGGTTTTGATGATAGCCTCCCAGGTTTCACAATCCTCGATCCTCTGATAAATTTTCTTTTCGATAAAGATACGTTCCAGTGATGCTTTGTGCCACGCATCGTCAAGCTCTCCCCTGCGTATCTCAAGTTCTCGCTTCAGGAGATGAACAGTGTGATCGGTATTTTCTTTCAGAATTTCAGATACGCCAAGGAACCATGGCTTGTTGTCTTTGATCACACATGCGTTCGGTGATATCGATACCTCACAATCAGAGAATGCATAAAGGGCATCAATGGTTTTGTCGGGTGATACTCCGGAAGGAAGATGGATCAGTATCTCAACATTCTCTGCAGTGTTGTCATCTATCTTCTTGATCTTGATCTTACCTTTTTCATTGGCCTTGATTATTGATTCGATCAGAGAGGTGGTATTCTTGCCATAAGGAATATCGGCAATTTTCAGAGTACGGTTATCAACCTTTTCAATCTTGGCCCTTACCTTCACAGCTCCGCCGCGTAATCCATCGTTGTATCGTGATGTATCGATCATTCCGCCCGTGGGGAAGTCGGGATACAGCTCAAACGGTTCATCCTTCAGGTAGGCTATTGATGCATCTATCAGTTCCCCGAAGTTGTGCGGAAGGATCTTCGAAGCAAGACCTACGGCAATACCCTCAACTCCCTGTGCCAGTAACAGCGGAAATTTAACGGGAAGGGTTACCGGTTCCTGATTACGACCGTCGTACGAAAGTTTCCATACCGTGGTTTTAGGATTGAAAACCACTTCGTGGGCAAACTTCGTCAGGCGTGCTTCAATGTACCGGGGAGCAGCAGAGCTGTCGCCGGTGTAAATATTTCCCCAGTTTCCCTGGGTATCGATCAAAAGTTCTTTTTGTCCAAGTTGTACCAGTGCATCACCAATGGAAGCATCACCGTGGGGGTGGTACTGCATGGTGTAACCTATGATGTTTGCCACCTTGTTGTAACGTCCGTCGTCCATGCGGTACATAGCATGAAGTATCCGGCGCTGCACGGGCTTTAATCCGTCGTTGATGTGAGGAACTGCTCGTTCAAGGATAACATAGGATGCATAATCGAGAAACCAGTTTTTGTACATTCCCGGCAGGTGGTTGATACGTGTCCCGTCAACATCCCACACCGGGGGCGGGGTTTCCCTGTCACCCTGAACCTCCTTTTGTTTCGCAAGCAGATCCTGCTCTTTGTTTGGTTCTTTTTCTTTGTTCTTATCTTGCTCTTTCTCGTCCATTAAATAACAAAATTATTTTGTTTTC
>JAOZOF010000305.1 GCA_029933425.1 Marinilabiliaceae bacterium | reverse complement strand
CAGATAGACTGTGAGATGTCATTCGTTGAGCAGGAGGATGTGCTGAATGCCTTTGAAGGTCTGGCAAAACACCTTTTCAAAAAGCTGAAAGGAGTAGATATCGACTACGAATTTCCCCGTATGCCTTACGAAGAAGCAATGAAGTATTATGGATCGGACAAACCGGATATTCGTTTTGGCATGAAATTCAACGACATTTCCGAAACAGTAAAAGGAAACGGATTTAAAGTGTTCGATGATGCTGAATATGTTGGTGCTATTTGTGCTGAAGGGTGTGCCGGATACTCCCGCAAACAACTTGATAAGTTAACCAATTTTGTAAAACGCCCTCAAGTGGGAGCATCAGGAATGATCTACATCAAATACAATGAGGACGGCTCGGTAAAATCATCAGTTGACAAATTCTTCTCACCTGAAAAGCTCAAAGAGATTTGTGAGCAGACAGGTGCAAAGCCGGGCGACCTTGTTCTGATACTTGCCGGAGCTGAGAAGAAAACACTCGGCGCTCTTTGCGAACTGCGTCTTGAAATGGGCGAACAGCTCGGCCTTAAAGATAAAAACAAGTTTGCTCCGTTATGGGTTGTCGATTTCCCGTTATTGGAATGGGATGAAGAATCAGAACGTTACCATGCAATGCACCACCCGTTCACATCGCCCAAGCCTGAAGATATTGACATGCTGAGTACAGACCCGGGGAAAGTTCGTGCAAATGCTTACGACCTTGTTATCAATGGCGTTGAGATCGGAGGAGGATCGATAAGGATACATGACAACGAACTTCAACATAAAATGTTTGAAACATTAGGATTCACAAAAGAGGAGGCTGATGATCAGTTCGGATTCCTGATGGATGCTTTCAAATACGGGGCACCTCCTCACGGCGGTGTTGCATTTGGTCTTGACCGCTGGGTTGCACTGTTCACAGGTTCCGAATCGATACGTGACGTTATAGCATTCCCGAAGAACAATGCCGGACGCGATATCATGATAGATTCTCCTTCGCCACTGGCAGAGGAACAGTTAAATGAACTGAACATTGAATTGAGGCCGGAAGAAGAGTAAAATCTATAGTGCCATAAAACCGACGGGGTGACCAAACATGATATCATGTAGTCACCCCGTCGGTGTATAGTAGGGACACACGGCCCCCGAAATCATCGGGACAAGCTGTGTGTCCCTACTATTATGTTTCTTTGTAAAAATTTTTCACCGGATTTGCATACATCTCGATCAGCATTTTCCTGATAAAAGGTTTGTCACCATCCTCTATCATATTTGTATGCTTTTCGATGTAATCGAGAAAAGTTTTTTTCTCCTCTTCAGTATACTTGTTCGAAAACTTATTGCTTTCACTTTGAATATCAGCAGCCACAAAATTTCCGGGCCACAATTTATAGGAATTATGTATTTGTTCGTCGATGATCTCAGCAAGAAGCTGAAACTGTTCATTCTTATTTTTGGTAACTTCAAGCTTTTTAAGTTCCTCTTTCAGCGGTTTGCCAAAAGAAAAGTGCATTCGGCCTTTTTCTCCTCTTAAACCTTCCCTCATGTGAATCAGATCATCTGCCTGCGTTTTCTTGTATTCCGGATTATCTCTTTTCATCTGGAACTCGTATGCTTTAAGATAATCACAAGGGTCGTATTCATAACTTATAGATACCGGCACAACATTTAGCTGATGGAAATTCTCGGGAATACTTTTTTCTCCACTGATATTAAGCATCTTCAAAAGACTTAACTGTGTGCGGTCATCACCATCCTTTGATCTTCCTTCACGCTGAGCGATCCAGATGCTTTGTCCCTTTTCGGTAATAGTGTACCTTATATAATGCGATAATGTTTCCGAACTTTCTAACATCTGCCTTCCGGGAAGATTGCGTTTAACAACGAAAGTCTTATTCAGTTTTACAAGGTCAGTTATCCAAGGAAAGATCAAAAGATTGTCGCCAATAGCAATTTCACATGTTTCATGCCCGTTCTCAACCAACAAAATATTTAACAATGCCGGATCAAGCACGATGTCCCTGTGATTTGAAATAAACAGATAATGCTCCGACGGCGAAAGATCTTTGATACCGCTCACAGTAACACCATCGGAAGTTGTTGAAATTATTTCCCGAACAAATGAGTGCATTATCTCTACCTGAAACTGATTTATGCTGTTAATGTTAAGCAGCTTTTTAATGATCTCATCGATGGGAATTTTCGGAAAGAGATAGTGTACAAATTTAAGAAAGGTCTTTTCCTGCTTCAACCGTTCAAATACCTCGTGGATCTCACTGTCGTTGTACGGCCTTATTGATTCGAAATCATATTTCTTTGTCATATGTTTCAATGAATGTTTAAAACAAATTTAAGTGAAACAAATGATTTATTGAAATTAAACTTGCTTTTATGCCGATTTAACCCTTTAAAAAGCTCTTTTTCTTTCCAAAAAATGTTCTCAGAATAGAATATTTTCCAAATTCTGGAACAAAGCCGGATTGTGCCAAATTTCATCACCCTCATTATCAATGTTTTATATTTCTGGCACAAGGGTTGCAATTCAGTTATCAGAATTTTTAAAACTAAAAGCCATGATAAATATTAAACAGATTAAGAACACAGTTTTATTATCATTCGATAAAAAGGTAAAACTTGATAATACTACTTCAAAAACGTTCAAAGAAGAAGTTTTGAATTTACTTACAAGACCTTTTACAAATTTGTTCGTTGATCTCACCAAAGTTGAGAATGTTGATGATGAGGGGTTGAATGCTTTGATGGCAAGTTACAGACTGTCAGAAATGAATCAGAGCCAGGTGAGTTTGTTTAATGTGAGTGAGAATGTGCTGAAAGCAATGAGACGTAGTAACATGGATTCTCACTTCTATTTCGTTGATCGTCCAAAGCCCTTTTCTGAAGACCTGTTAATGGTTTAATTAGGTCACCCGGAAGAAAACGTTCTTCCGGTCTTTATTTTCAGATGCCAACCGGAAAGCCCTTAAGGGTTGCCTGGCTGGCATCTGTTATTTTTACATTTACCAGATCTCCTATCTTAAAATCCTTTCTGGCGAACACAGCCACCTTATTTTGTGATGTGCGTCCGTACAACTCCTCTTTCGATCTTTTGGAGACTCCTTCAACAAGTACTTCAAAAACCTTACCTATGTCTTTTTTATTGCTTTCGAGCGAAAGACGGTTTTGCAGATTTATTATCTCCTGAAGTCTTCTTGATTTCACCTCTTCTGGCACGTTGTCCTCCAGGTACTTTGCAGCATATGTTCCGGGTCTTTCAGAGTATTTAAACATGAATGCAGAATCAAACTCTGCCCATTCCATCAATTCCAATGTTTTTTTGTGATCCTCCTCTGTTTCATTATGAAAGCCTGTGAACACATCAGTAGAAATTCCACATTCCGGAATAATCTGCCTGATAGCTTCTATCCTGCCTTTGTACCAGTCACTTGTGTACTTCCGTTTCATGTTTCTCAATACGTTGTCACTTCCCGATTGTAACGGCAGATGAATATGTTTACAGATATTTTTATGTGCAGCTATCATTTTCAATGTTTCATCACTCATATCTTTGGGATGCGATGTGGTAAAGCGAATTCTCATTTCAGGAAACCGTTCAGCAGTCATTCCAAGCAATTCAGGGAATGTAACCTTCTCTCCATCTTTGTCCCATTTATAAGAGTTTACATTCTGCCCGAGAAGCGTAATTTCCTTAAACCCTTTGTTTTGGAGATCTTCAATCTCTCTAAAGATACTTTCCGGTTCACGGCTACGCTCCCGTCCCCTTGTGTAAGGAACAATGCAGTATGAGCAAAAATTATTGCATCCACGCATAATGGATACAAACCCTGAGATCATGTTTTTTCCCAGTCGTGACGGGATTATGTCGGCATAGGTTTCAGTGAGTGATAACTCCACATTCATTGCCTTCTCTCCCTGTTCTGCTATACCAACAAGGTTCGGGAGATCAAGATATGCATCAGGTCCTACAACAAGATCAGCTCCCTTCTCAAACAGCTTATCTTTAACCCGCTCGGCCATACAACCGATTATTCCTATGACCAGATTCTTATTCTTCTTTTTTAATGATTTTAACTCACCGATACGTCCCAGGATGCGCTGTTCCGCATTATCCCGTATCGAACAGGTATTTATGAATATAGCATCTGCATCTTCGGGAGTGTATGTAACTCCATATCCGTCCATTTCCATTACAGATGCAACAACCTCACTGTCCGCCACATTCATCTGGCATCCGTACGTCTCAAT
>JAOZOF010000304.1 GCA_029933425.1 Marinilabiliaceae bacterium | reverse complement strand
TTTGAGTATTACTCGGAAGATCCGTTGATAACAGGAAAGATGGCCGCTGCAATGGTTCGTGGAATGCAGTCGTACGGAATAGGTGTGACACTGAAACATTTTGCAGGGCATAATCAGCAGGCGAACCGTCACTACTACAATGCGGTCATCAGTCGCAGGGCTTTGAGGGAGATCTATCTGAGAGGGTTTGAGATAGCAGTGAGAGAAGGTAATCCGAAAGGTATAATGCCTTCGTACAACAAGATCAACGGTTTTTACACATCGCAGAATCCGGATCTTTTAACTACCATTGCCAGAAATGAGTGGGGGTTTGACGGATTGTATGTTACCGATTTCGACGGAAAGGGAAGTGCTCTTGCCAAAGTCCGTGCGGGCAGCGATATCCTGATGAGTGGTAACATGCAGGAGTACAATGAGCTTAAACGATCGTTAAAGAACAAGACACTTGACGAGAGTACACTTGACAGGAATTTGTACTACATTCTGAAATTCAAATTCAATTCTCCCCGGGCGAAAGGGCTGAAGCCCTCATACAACCCTGACCTTGATGCACACACAAAATTAGCCCGTGAGGCAGCCGCAGAAGGCATGGTATTGTTGAAAAATGAAGCAAATACCCTTCCTCTGAAAAACGAGAAGAAAGTTGCACTGTTCGGTAAGATCGGATATCATCTGATCGCTTTCGGAACCGGAAGCGGTAGTGTCAGAAGTTTCAAACATCTTGTATCGATCGATGAAGGATTGAGAAATGCCGGATTGGAAGTTCCTTCACAGTTGGAAAAGTATTACAAGGATTACATCGAGAAGATCAAAAGGGAGAACCTCGTACCTCCGTACTTCGACAATCCGAAAATGCGTAAAGACAACGGCATTAAAGGAAATCAGGCTCCGCCGCATTTCAAGAACCGTCTTGTGGCTTTCAGTAAGGAACGACCTGTTTCAAAATCAGAGATCAGGAAGTGGGAGGCTCAGACAGATGTTGCGGTGATAACCATTGGACGCAGTGCCGGAGAGAACTATGAGAACGGATACCTGCCGATAACAAAGACTGAAAAGACCCTGGTAAAAAATGTTAGTGAAATTTTTCATATAGCAGGTAAAAAGGTTATTGTTGTTCTGAATATTCCGGGAGTGTGGGAGACCGCAAGCTGGCGCGATTATCCCGATGCCATGCTGCTTGCGTGGTTGCCGGGACAGGAGGGAGGCAATGCTGTTGCCGATATCCTGACGGGTAAGATCAATCCGTCGGGTAAGCTGCCCGACAGTTTCCAGATAAAGTACGAGGATGTTCCGTCGGCTGACAGTTTTCACGGCCTGCCGAAGGATGCCCCGATTAATTCTTTTTACAAGGAGGGTATTTACGTAGGTTACCGTTACTACAACACATTTGATGTTCCCGTTGCATATCCGTTCGGATACGGTTTGTCGTACACAACGTTTGAGTATTCCGATCTAAGACTGAGTAGCACAACATTTAAAAATAAAATGACAGTATCGGTAACTGTAAAAAATACAGGTAAAGTAGCCGGTAAAGAGATCGTTCAGTTGTATCTCGCTGCACCTAAGGATCAGATCGGGAAACCGGAAGAGGAACTTAAAGAATTTGCCAAGACGAAACTTTTGGAGCCGGGCGAGAGTCAGACTTTGACATTTGAACTTGATGAACGTTTGCTTGCTTCATTCTGGAGCGGGAAGAGTGCCTGGATCGCCGATAAAGGTGAATATGTTGTTAAGATCGGAGCCTCGTCGGATGATATCCGTTTGAAAGCAAAATTTAAATTGCCAAACGACATCGTTGTGGAGAAAGTTCACGATGTTATGTTTCCCAATTTTTACATGGAAGAGTTAAGTAGAAACGATATAAACAATTAATTTAAAAACTTATGATCATGAAACTGAAAAAACAGATTACGAATTTGTTGTTCTTTGCAGCAGCGATCCTGCTGTTCCAGAATTGTTCTGAGAAAGAACAAAAAGCCAAAAGTTCAACGCCAAAATTTGGTGAAAGCAGCATCGAAGATGTGATCGATGCAATGACTGTTCAAGAGAAAATAGGAATGATAGTTGGTGATGGAAAATTCCTGATACAGAAACGGGAAAAGGATCAGACAAAAGAGGTTCCTATTGCCAATCGTAATGCGAAGTGGGCTGTTCCACGTTTGGGAATTATGACAACTGCTCTTACTGATGGTCCTGCCGGAATTAACAAACCGGAAGCACCTGAGGGAGCAAAAGATTATACCTGGACAACAGCTTTCCCGACAGGTACATGCCTTGGTGCAACCTGGAATGCCGATCTTGTTGAGAATGTGGGTAAGGCATATGGCAATGAATTACTGGAATATGGTTATGACCTGGCACTGATGCCCGGATTGAACCTGCACCGTGACCCGAGATGCGGACGTAATTTTGAGTATTACTCCGAAGATCCTCTGATAACAGGTAAAATGGCAGCTGCGGTAGTTAACGGAGTACAATCGTACGGCGTGGGAACGACCATTAAGCATTATGTCGGTAACAATCAGGAATCCAACCGAAGGAATTACAATGCAGTGATCAGTCAAAGAGCCCTGAGAGAACTTTACCTGAGGGGGTTCGAAATAGCTGTTAAAGAGTCTCATCCTACTGCAATAATGACATCTTACAACAGAGTAAATGGTTTTTATACACCTGAGAATCCCGAGCTATTGAAAGTGATAACGCGTGATGAGTGGGGATTCGACGGGTTGTTCATGACTGATTTCGACGGTTACGGAAGTGCAGTTGCTAAGGTAAGGGCAGGAAGCAACATGCTCATGGGTGGAAATATGCAGGAGTTTAACGAACTGACAGAAGCCGTAAAGAATAAGACAATCGATGAAAAGACCCTGGATGAATGTCTTGTTTACAATCTGAAGTTAAAGCTCAGTCTGCCCGCAATGAAGGGTTACAAACCCTCTTTCAAGACAGACCTTGACGGACATGCCAGGATTGCACGTGAAGCAGCATCCGAAGGTATGGTTTTGTTGAAGAATGACAACAACACACTTCCTTTGAATGTTGACAAAGATAAGAATGTTGCTCTGATCGGGAAGATATCGTATCATCTTATCATGTTTGGTACAGGCAGCGGAGGTGTAAGAAGTTATTACCACAGGGTATCGGTCAACGACGGTTTGCAGGCAGTAGGTTTCAGTGTGCCGGGAGAGATTCAGAAATACTACAAGGATTATGTGGAGCAGATCAAACGTGAGAATCTTGTTCCTCCCTATTTCGACAATCCGAAGATGCGCAAAGACAACGGTATAAAAGGAAATCAGGCACCTCCTCACTTTAAGAACAGACTTGTGGCATTTAGTAAGGAGAAGGCAGTCTCGAAAAGTGATATCAGAAAGTGGGAATCGAAAACCGATGTTGCGGTTGTTACTATCGGAAGAAGTGCAGGTGAGAACTATGAGAACGGGTATCTGCCCATTACCAAAACGGAACGTGAGCTCATTAAGAATGTTAGTGAGATCTTTCATGCATCGGGTAAGAAAGTCATTGTTGTGTTGAACATTCCGGGAGTATGGGAAACAGCAAGCTGGCGCGATTACGCTGATGCCATACTCTTGGCCTGGTTGCCCGGTCAGGAAGGCGGTCATGTTGTGGCTGATATTTTGACCGGAAAGGTCAATCCTTCAGGTAAGCTGCCTGATTCATTCCCTGTTAAGCTGGAAGATGTTCCTTCGGCAGAAACATTCCCGGGACTGCCGGTTGAGGCTCCTGTCAATTCGTTTTACAAAGAAGGTGTCTTTGTGGGATATCGCTATTACAACACTTTTGATGTTCCCGTGGCATATCCGTTCGGGTACGGTCTGTCGTACACAACCTTTGAATTTTCAGACCTTAAGCTGAGCAGCACAACATTCAATAAAAAACTTACGGTTTCGGTAACTGTGAAAAATACAGGGAAAGTGGCCGGCAAAGAGGTTGTACAGTTGTATCTCTCAGCGCCAAAGGATCAGATCTACAAACCTGAAGAGGAACTGAAAGATTTTGCTAAAACGAAACTTCTTCAGCCCGGCGAGAGCCAGCAATTGACAATGGAACTTGATGAAAGGTCACTTGCTTCGTTCTGGAGCGGTAAAAGTGCCTGGATTGCCGATAAGGGTGAGTACGAAGTTCGCATAGGTGCTTCATCTCAGGATATCCGCCTTAAAGCGAAATTCAACCTGCCGGAGAGCATTACTGTTGAAAAAGTTCATGATGTGATGTTCCCGAATTTTTACATGGAGGAACTGACTAC
>JAOZOF010000303.1:1650-4300 GCA_029933425.1 Marinilabiliaceae bacterium | reverse complement strand
GGCAGCATGTAATCTACACTCACTTTACCAAACTCCTTGTTGAAAAAATCATTTCCGTAAAGAACCTGCCTGATTACAGACTCAGGAGCTGAGATATTAACTTCACCTTCATCAACCGATGATCCTGCAACAAACCAGCGATTTCTATCAATGTAATACTGTATCTTCTTGTAAAGTTCAGGATGATACTCCTTCATCAACTTGTAACGACGCGAACCTGTAAAACTGAAAACATAATGCGGATACTTCTCGAAAAGATAAAAATTCTCCGCCATTGTATTTTTCAGGTATTCACTCACTGTAGTTCTGTAATCCCACTCATACTCGGAATCAAGATGAGTATAACCAACTGTGTAAAGAACCATCTCTTTGGAGATATCATAATTTTCATTTTTCTCTTTGCTTTGTGACATTCCAATAGCCGAAACCGCCAAAGCTGCAATGCTCAATAAAACTCTCTTCATTATATGCTTTTTATGACCAATTTTAATCAGCCACAAGATACACAAGGTTTTAACAATGAGATACAAGAATTTTTCACATATACAGAATAAATCTTAACCTGCGAGAAGTAAAAATCAAACAGCCATATAAAAACTTCAACGCTTCAAACCTTCGATTAACTCAATTTAATTCACTACTTTTAATGGTTAAAATCATTCTTTCTGTAAAACCCAAACCACCTTAAATCAAAACATATGGAAATAAAGAACTGCACAAAGAGATCTGCCATAATGCCACCTCTTTTATTACTAATGGCATTTATCTTCCTTAATTCCTGTTCACAGAGCAAACGGAATTCAGCCGTTCATAAAAACAAATACTATGTGGCAACCTATGTCTGGCCATCATGTCATCATGACAAACGTTTTGGTGATCTGCTTTGGCCCGAAGGTAAGGGAGAGTGGGAGGTCATAAAAAAAGGAGATGCCCGATTTGAAGGACATTACCAACCACGATTCCCGTTGTGGGGTTATGAACAGGACAATGATCCGAAAGTTGTTGAAAGATGGATAGATGCTGCCGTTGATAACGGGATCAATGTTTTTATATACGACTGGTACTGGTTTGACGGCGGTCCTTTTCTTGAAAGCGCTCTTGATGACGGATTCCTCAAAGCAAAGAACAATTCCAAAATGCAGTTCTATGTAATGTGGGCTAATCATGATGTAAGGCGAAATTACTGGAATGTGCATAAGTTCAAAGATGACAATTCCTTGTTGTGGGACGGAGCCGTTGATATGAAAAATTTTAAACTTATTGTAGAAAGAATAATTACCAAATATTTTAAACAACCGAATTATTTCAGGATAGACGGGAAACCCGTGTTTGCCATTTTCAGCCTGGGAAATTTGATAGAAGGATTTGGCGGCAACACACAAAAAGCTCGTGAAGCTTTGGATTATTTCAGAAAGGAGGTTAAAAAAGCAGGCTTTCCCGGATTGCATATCCAGTGGACACAAGGCGGAGGTTCTTATATGCCGGAAAAAGCGACAGCACGATTTTCTAAAAATGTAAAAGAAATGGGGTTTACTCATATTGAAATTTTACCAGTAACCGAACATCACGAGGATTACCTCATCTACGGTGCCAATTCATTGAAGATAAGAGCTCAAATGGACTCTCTGTTAAACATCCCTGTTTTTCCTTGCGTTTCCGTCGGATGGGATGATACACCAAGGTTTCCGGCAAAAGGCAAACATGACATCGTGCATTACCACAACACTCCCGAAAGCTTTGCAGCGTTGCTTTACAAGGCTAAAAAATATGCCGACAGCCATCCCGACCAGCCCCGGTTGATCACCATCAATGCATGGAATGAGTGGGTTGAAGGCAGTTATCTTCTGCCTGACATGCTGAACGGATTCGGGTATCTGAACGCCGTAAAACGAGTGATGAGCGGTGAGTACGAACGGTATGATGAATAAACTTTAAAATACCTCTATGAGAACAGGTCTTCCTTTTTTATTGGTCTGATATTATCCACAATCCATTTCCGCATCTCACGACCTTCATCGGTTTGCTGAGGATAAGATATGAAGTCGAACTCTATTCCGAGTTTTTGTTCGATCAGCCAGGCCATGACCGGCCAAATGACACCAATGTCGCCCACTACCGGAATGCTGTTCTCCAATCTTGCAAAGCCCGACATCTCCATACGGAAAGGTATATTCATCAGTTTTGTTTTTGGCATTCCCTTGTCGATAGCCTCCTGCACCGTCTTCGACTGTCTTTCGAAATCATGCGCCTTTTTAAGATTAGGATCCATATCAATACGGATCAGAGTTTTTCCTTTCAGACTGTAAACAGGATAGCCCTCCCAATCAGCCCAGATACCATGTCCGGTGTATGTCTCGAACGGCCCGTCATGTATCTCCTGCGAAAGAGCCACTGCCGATTCGATTATCACATCGGCACTGTCAAGCATTTCGGCAACCTTTGTTGTACGCTCCATCACCGATATCGAGTCTGCCACAGCGATCCCCACCATTCCACCACCAATAAGCTGGGGGACTGTAACAAGGAAAGGAACATTGTTTTTGAATGCGGCACCGAGCATTGTATGTTCATCGGCTCCTGCCCCTGCAACTTTCTCAAACGGAACACCTTTTGATTTAGCTATCAGCAATATCTCTTTGGCAAGGTTCTC
>JAOZOF010000303.1:0-1550 GCA_029933425.1 Marinilabiliaceae bacterium | reverse complement strand
CTGATTTATCTGAAATTAACTTTGTATTCCAACCTGTTGATCGCATAAATTGCGATCACAATAAAAAATGCATAAAAAACGCCTATCTTCGACGGCCAAATTGACAATACCCCGACAAACCCCAAAATAGTTATTAATTCCGAAATTTTATAGTATGATAATGAAATAATATCTCTGCTATCTGATGGTATTACCATCCATATTTTAATCAAGGTAATACCGGCTATCACAACTGCAACAGGAATAAATAAAAGCAACCGCCCGACAGGCCATGAATATTGTGAAACTTCATCGAGCGAATAGAGATCAAGAAAAATCCCCAACCTCTCCGAACCACCAAAAAACAATATGAAGAGCAGAAATAGCAAACTAAAAATAAAAGAGATATTCTTTCTTCGTGCTATTAATCCGGATACATCCTTAACATTCCTTGTTGTAAGAAGCATTGAAACAAAGTAAAAAAGACTCATAGAAAGACCTGTCCACAAGAAATATTCAAAACCTGTAAGAAATATCAACAAAAAGCCGGCAAATGCCATTAATACAGTTTTTTGATGTTCACTTCTAAATTGATCTTCTATTTCCTCTCCGTATCTATTTGTCAGATATCCTTTTTTCAACAACACATAAAACGTTACGGCATAAAATAACCCAAGATTGAAACCTGCATTCAGTTCCCACATCTTCCACCAGTCGATAAAATCAGGATGCGAGACATATCCCAAAGTCCACAATGCACTCTGCATAAACCCCAGGCCAAAACCTGCACCGATAATACCGCCTGTGATCAGAGTAATCTTATCATGCTGCCAGAATGCAACTTTCAGAGCTGCTATCCACCAAAGTAAAACAAGAAAATTCTGAGTGTTGGTATAAACAGTTCTGCTCAAATGGTGTCCCAATTCAGATGAGTACAATCCCACATCTGCATTCGGGAATAAAAATGAAGGAAAATTCTTCGCAAGCCATTCACCCGTAACTTCTATCACCGGCCATGCAAACAAAATGATCAACAACAGAGAAAATAAAACTATGCGAACAACCCATTGCTTAGTTGATGCCCTTCTTCCCAGCACCCATCCTAAAACAATAGCTCCCGGAGCAGCCCATCCGACTCCGCAAATAAAAAACCACAGATAACCTAAGCCGGGATCAACAGACATCGTTCCGTCACCAACATAAAAAACACCCTGTATCCATGAAACATACTGGCCATACCCAAGTTCACCACCCATAGCCAAACTTAACCCTAACCAGAAGACAACTCCCCGTGCATCAATGCCTTTTCGATATGAAAGGTAATACCACAAAATCCCCCACATCAATCCGGGAACAACCGTTCCGTCGACACCGCCCCAACCAGCCGTACCCCGTATTGCCCAGGCAATAGCACCAACACTGCCAAACAATAAGATTGAATAAAGCAATTCATGTCTGCTAAAATATCTTATGCTATTGCCGGTATCTGATTGCATTTTATATTTTCCCGTTTTAAAAATATCATTAACTGTTAGTTAGTGCCTCTAAGAAAACACCTGTTTTTCGGTTTT
>JAOZOF010000302.1:1754-4314 GCA_029933425.1 Marinilabiliaceae bacterium | reverse complement strand
TCGAACTGTTCCGGATACTTAGGAGTATAAAATGCATTAGCACCGAATTCCTTGTTCAGAAATCCACCCTGAACATTGACATTACCGGATCCGAAAGATATTTTTCCGTTATAAAAAAGATGAAGGGTCTTAAAATCAGTATTATCAATATACCCGTTACTGTTATTGAAATCTCCCGAAATATAATTCCTGAATTTTTTCGCCGGTAAAGCAGTGCTGGCACCAAAACTATACAAACCATACTGACCTGCTATAGCCTTCGCTTTGATCTCCTTTTGCTTTACTTCGGAAGTGACAATATTAATGGCGCCACTGAATGCACTCGGACCGTAAACTCTTGAGCCCGGACCTTGCAGTATTTCAATTCTTTCTATGCTTTCCAGATCAACGGGGATATTCATATTAAAATGCCCTGTCTGAGGATCTGTAATGTTTATTCCGTTCAGAAGTATCATTACCTGATTAAAAGAACCGCCCCGGATACTTACATCTGCCTGTATCCCGAGCGGTCCTCTCTGCCGGATATCTACACCGGCCACATATCTTAAAAGCCCGTCAATGCTATGAACGGGTAATTTGGAGATCTCTTTTTTGGGAATAATAGTAATAACTCTTCCAACCTCCGAATACAACGAAGGCGAACGTCGCGCAGTGATCCTGACTTCATTCAGGTCTACTTTTCTGCTGATAGAATCATTAACGATCTGAGAAAATGTTTGTGTCGTGCCTATCACACAAAAATATGAAGCTGCAAGAGTCAGTATCTTTACTTCACGACCAAGAGTATTAAAAACTGCATAGCTCTTTGACCTCCACCTTTTAAACGACAATATATTATTTATTCTGAAAGTATTTTTTTTCATAAACTGTTTATTCTGATCATCAATAATAAGATGAACTTTCAAAAATAAGCCACGAATATAACCATTATCACTTTTGTAAACATACATTCTCTGTTCAAATCACATGCTTTTCCATCATTTTTTTCTACCCTGAATTTTGTGTATTTTTACCTCGATAAAACTAAAGAATAATAAATTATCTACGGATGAGAAGTTTAATGATCCAATACATAATTCCGGTTATCACTTTTATGTTCTCCTTCAGTGCCATAACTTTTTCACAGCAGAACACAGATGAACCGGAACCGCAAAAAACATCCACGGGTTTTATGAAGAGTGAAGTATACCTGTACAAAAGCAAAGAGGCACGATCAATTATTCTTACCAACAAACACGGGAATATCATCATTGATACCTGGGATAAAGACTCTGTGAAAATTGAATACAAGATCAATGTAGGAACATTTGATAAAGACCTTGCAAAAGAAACTCTTGATCAGATATCGGTAAATAAATATTTTGTTGGTAGAAAGTTGTATCTGAAAACCCGGTTCGAAGATGATTTCCAGTCAAGCTTTTCCTTTTCAATAAACTATCATCTGCATGTTCCTCCCGCACTGATGGCTAATATCACATCAAATTTCGGGAATATTTACATAACAGGTTTGCAGAAAGACATTAAAATAAATGCTGAGTACGGAAAACTCTTCATTAAAAATGACAGCACAAATACTCCAAAAGCTGATCTGCATTTGAGTTTTATCGAAGGAGAGATATCAAAGACCGATACCGTGAAAGTGAACCTGAACAACTGCACTATCGATCTGGATCAGGTGAGCAAACTGTCAGGCAGAACAAGCTTTTCAGTACTTAAAGCCGATACTGTAAATAAAGTTGAACTTAACACAAATATCGACAGGCTGTCACTGAATTACGTATCTTCTGTTACCATCAAAGGAGAAAAAACATTTTGCAAGATCAACCACCTCAGGAACAATGGTCACTTCGAGATCAACACCGGAGGTTTAAATATTTTGGTTGATAATACATTGAATTCATTGACCGTTGCAAATGACAAGGCGAATACTGATCTGCAACTCCCAAGGGGAATGTCATACCTGCTGCACGGAGAGGTAAAACAGGGAGTTTTAAATCATTATGCCCAAAATAAACTGAAAGTACTGAGGGATGTAGACACGATAACTTTTTCAGGTGAGTTCGGCACTAATGCTGAAACGAACATCATTCTGTTCAATACAATGTCGAACCTGACGATAAAAGAGTACTAGTCCATGTGGAACACCTCTTCCATATCGGCCCACCAAACACCCTCTCCTGCTGTTTCAACAGGCTCCTGACAGGGGTTAGTAAGTTTCCACCACTCCTGCGTAAGTGAATCGGCAGCCATCTTTTGCATATCGGCATCAAAATCATCACCGGTATATTCAAGGTAGCTGAAAAGCAACCCGTCACGGTAAAAAATTGTATAGTTCTGAATATTAACCTCTTTGAGTTTTTTCAGAACTCCCGGCCATACATTTTTATGAAGTTCTTTGTACTCTTCCAATTTTTCCGGTTTTACACGGATAACCCATCCTTTGCGCACTATATCCTTTGATGACTCTTTTTTGATCCCATCAGAGGTACTGCACGATGAAAGCAACAGGAATAAAAGGACAGGAAATAGTAATTTGAAAATTCTCATAACTGATATTTTT
>JAOZOF010000302.1:0-1654 GCA_029933425.1 Marinilabiliaceae bacterium | reverse complement strand
TGCTCTTCCGTCGGTTTTGGTGTCATATAACTTACTGCAATGAAAACGACCGAAAGCAGTACGAATTTCCACCATGCCTGCATCATAAAACCGATACCGAGAACATTTGTCAATGCTTTTGTCGTTGGCAAGATCTTATACCCGTTAATGCCTGCAATATTTTCAGCGATGGATGTAAGTCCGGGCAGCAGATTCTCGTACGGAAAATCAAGCAGGAAAAAGAATATCCCTATCACAAGTCCCGTTGCAAACGTAACATTGGCTGCACGCGCCGTTCCACGTTTCCAGAACATACCCAAAAGAAATACTGCAGCTATAGGAGGCGCAATCATCGAACCAAGCGAATTGACCGTATAAATAATAGTATCCCCGAATTTATTTGCATTTACCGACCAGATAATAGCCAGGATCATAACCACAATGCCTGTAATTCGTCCTGTTATTACCAGTCCTTTGTCGGTTGTTGCAGGCCTCAGCCGTTTAACGATATCCATCGAGAACAGCGTGGATGCACTGTTAATGGCAGCTCCTACCGAGCTCATTAATGCAGCCAGCAATGCCGCAATGATCAGTCCTTTCAGACCCACAGGCACAAGACGATCGATCATAAATGGCAAAGTAAGCTTCGTGTCAGTGATCTCATTTCCGAAAAGAACAAAAGCCAGGGTTCCAGGCAAAAGAAAAAACAGTACAGGCAGTAACTTCAAGAATCCTGTGAACATCGGACCTATTCTTGCGTCATACTCGGTACGGGACGCAAGCGACCGCTGAACGATAGTCTGATCGGAAAACCAGTACCACGAACCAAGCACAAAATATCCCAATAGAGCAGCATACCACGAAATACCACCTTCAGGAGGATTTGCAGGACTATCGGTGGGACGCAGGATTGAGAGTGCTTCGGGCTTTAGATGAGCCTTAAAAGCTTCAAAGCTGTGAATGCCTACATCCGGTAAAGCAAAGATACCGAACATTGTTAGTATCACTGCTCCCAATATCAGCAAGGCTGTTTGTACCGATTCCACCGTGGCAATGGCTTTCAGACCTCCAAGGATAGTATAGATTCCTGTGAGAACCGCAATGAAGATTATTCCGTAAGTCTCATTCAATCCGAAAAATTTCATACACAATGCTGCTCCTGCATACAAACTAATACCGATATGTATCAGCAAAGCCGTAAGAATTGCAAAAATCACCATGTAAGTACGGCTTGCCCCGTTAAAACGACGCTCGTAAAGTTCGGGAATGGTCGATACTCTGTTTCTGAAAAAATATGGTGCAATCACAAAACCTAGAAAAACAAGAAACGGTATCGCCATCCATTCGAACAATCCGTCAACCAGTCCGTATTTATATCCCGACTCGGCAAAGCCGATAAGGTGAATGGTTGAGATGTTAGCTGCAAAAAGCGCTGCTCCGATTATCGGCCACTTGAGCGATCGGCTGGCAAGAAAATAATCCTCGGTGGATTGGTTGGTTATCTTTTTCCTTACTGTGTAAAGCCCCAGCATAATTATTCCCACCAGGTATGCAATTATTACGATAATGTCAATTGTTCCTACGCTGAAATCCATATTAGTTCTTGGTTTGTTGGTTAGTTAATTTTTAGTTGTTTGGTTTGTTGGTTCCTAATCTGTTTTTTACCATCAGCTAT
>JAOZOF010000301.1 GCA_029933425.1 Marinilabiliaceae bacterium | reverse complement strand
CCTCCTCTGCCAAAGCGATCTTGTATTCGGCAGGATCATCAGAATTCTTCTTTTTAAGATTGAACTTCATCAGCTCATCGTAAGTGTAATCTTTAATGCTTCCTTCCTCTCCGATCATCCTGTCGAGTGAACCGTCATGAAAAAGAACGATTTTACCATCTTTAGTTGTCCTAACATCCAATTCAACAATGTCAACACCTGTTTTAGCAGAGTAGTCAATAGCTGCAACCGAGTTTTCAGGATATTTGTCATTCTCTGCCCTGTGTGCTGCTATCATCACCTTATCCGATGACACATCATGGAACCTGGCAAGTATCTGATCGAGGTTGCTTTGAGTTGTCTTTACATGACCTGAATTACAACTTAGTAAAGCAACAGAGATAAAAAGTAAATAAAATAATTTTCTCATGTTTATGTCTTTTTTATTTGATTACAAAAGTATCAGTTTAACAAACACAACTATAACTGCACTTTAACAGATGCTCATTAATTTTTAACAGTCATCATTATTCTCTCCTCTCCCAAACAGCTCCTTGTTTTTTCTCCATAATGTTCACATAAATCCTATTTGTTTGAAAAGATTTTATTATGGTATAATCTTTTTCTAATATTTCATATTCTTCATCTGATAAATTATAAACATTTGAATAAATAACAATATCATAATCTTGATTAAACTCCTTTATACTTCTATTATCGTTATTTATATCTACATCAGACACCTTCGCGACATTAGGAAAAAAAGAACAAGTTGTTTTCAAATCATATTTTTTCTCTGTTAAGTACTCTATTGCCTGCCTACGAAGATTAAAATACGGTAATCCTGCTAATGATGCATCCCATCCTTGCGATATCCTTTCAGGATATATCCATAAATTCCCCGTCATTAAAATTGTAACTAAAATTATATATATACCCTTTCTCAACTTATTCAGTTGCATCAATAATAAAAAAGAAAGCAGATTAATCGAAATATAGGATGCAATAAAATAACGGTGTCCCATTGGGTTTACAATTTCCAGTGAAACAATAATAATAACAAAAACAGAAGTCAATGCTAACAACAATAATTTCTTAATGTTTATATCATTAAACAATCTCCGTTTGAAAATAAATACCATTAATATAAATACAACTATTCCTATTCTGCCAAAATCCATATATCTATGAGATATGACAATCAGATTAAAAATAAATTCTTTAATATTTGCAAAATCATTAGTTCCTGCCCAAGGAGAATTCTCATGTGTAAACACCCATCCTTTTGTGAAATAATGCCAACCAATAAAGCTTACAGCGGGTATAGCCCCAATAATATAGGAAATTATAATCTTAGGATTTAACAGAAAATCGAATAAATTTCTTTTTTTTATAAGAACATACATTGATAATTCAAAAATAAAGACGCCTGCACATAACATCATTCCTCTCAATGATACTAATCCAAGAAAGAATAAACCCAAAGTTTTTAAACGAATATTATCTTTCAAAATAGAGTTTACAGATAAAAAGAAGAAAAATAATTGTATCACTTCTGGACTGACATAAAAAAATTGAGCTTGTAATGTTGGATCTGCTAAGATTAGAATAAATGCTAATAATTGATACTTATAATTTTTTATGTAATGACTTACAAGAATGTAAATTTGATATAGCAATCCATAAATAAATGGGGTCATTATTATATGACTTACCCATAAATGTTTTCCGAAAATATTCCATCCCAAAGCTTGGATGAATCCTATAAATGGAGGATGACCAGGATCAATTATATCCGGTAACAACCAATTAAATATATCATGATCGTACAAATATCCTCCCATCTTGGAAACAAACAAAACATTATCCCAGAATATCCCTATATCCTTTGATAGAAAAAAGATTACAACTGTTAAGGTTAGCAATCCTGATTTAATAATATATCTCATCATCTACTACGTTATTTAAAGATCTTTTTAACAAACATACCTATAACTGCACATTAACAGATGTTCATTAATTTTTAACCGCAAAAGCAAAAATCATTAATCACCTCATCCATAACCTCTCCTCATAGGAGAGGGAAAACCAACTAAACCTACTAAACCAACAAACTAAAAACCTCTACTCCACCCTCAGCTTCTGCTTTTCAAATCCGGGGCCTTTCCAGAAAAGATACAGCTCCTGACCACCTCCTGCCTGAAAATATTCAAGCATAAGCGAATGTGTGCCTTTTGTAAGATGTATCTTCCCTGATTTCAACTCATATCCGTGCTGTCCATCGTTATCAACCACAAGTTTGTTGTCTATCCAAAGTCTTGAACCGTCGTTGGATCCGGCATAGAATATGTACTCCCCGGTTTCCGGTACTTTAAGATTAGTGAACATCAGAAGTGCAAAATGATCTTTGTTGTTCTCAACGGCATCAAGACTGAAATCTGCCGCCACTCCTGTCCTGTCCGGTTTAAGCTCTGTAAAATCGGGTAGTTCATACCACCGGCCGACATAGTACTTGTACTGAATACCACTGCTTACATCCATCTTATGAAAATTCGATTGGGCGATATCTCCCGGATAGAACCCGTTACGGTAAGCTTTTGCTTTAAGAGTGCAGTTATCTTTTATCCACACCGGACTGGTGTAAAGCATCGAATTCCCGTCAGGCTCCGAGCCATCGAGAGTGTAGTATATCTTTGCATTACTTATCAAACTGCTGAGTTCAACAGCAAGAGAATCGGTAAAAAACACATCCTGCGGAGTTATTTCCGGTTTCAGCATTTTCAGTTTTGTTGTTTTGAACACTGCTGTTCTGCTCTCTTTCTCCACATTTATCACTTTGGCTTTGATAGTAGTAACATCCACAACCGGGAACGGGAAAGTGTACCTCGATGAGCTGCTTGTCGGTTCACTGCCGTCAAGGGTATAAAACACCTTGTCATCGGGTGATGCAGTCTGAATTGTAACAACCGCAAACTTGTCCCTCGTGATCAATGGCATAGGCACTACCGGAAGTTTTTCACGTCCAAGCTCACCTGCATTATCTTTTGCCTTGACAGGCCTGATGCTGAATGCAAAGGTCACAGGTTACGGCGATACGGCATACTGATCCAGAATTTCAGGGCCGCAGCTTCCGTTACCAATACCACGCTCACGACCGTAAATATTCAGATAAACCTCATCCCGCTTTGTCAGATCAACGGTATGTTTTGCCGTTGCCAGATCATCCTGGCTGTAATGAAGTGCCGAAAAGGAGAATGGACGGGCATCCCCGGCAAACATAATGCCATTACCCTGTTCCCCGCTCAACATCACCCATCTCACATCCTGCTTGCTTCCTGTTGCCTGAGGTTTGATGTACGGGAAATACTGATCGGTAACCGTACTCTCATACCTGCCCACAGCAGCTCCGGTCTTCCTGTCCGAATAGTTCTCGTGAGGGCCGCGGCCGTACCACTCCAACTGCTCCAAGCCGGGTTTAAGTATCATTCGCATCGAGACCTCGGGCAGGCTCGGCAGTTTACCTTCCGGTATAACCTGGTTATCGACGTAGATATCGCCGTTGCCGAAAACAGTGTAAAAACAGTTATGTAAGATCGACGATCCCTTTACCGTTGTGTAACGTATCGACGTTTCAACAACAACAGTGTTGTCATCTCCTTTTGAGAAGCTGATGTTTTCGAGCACCTGTTTCAGGTCGTTAAGCTTGTACTCTTCCCATCTCACCCGCACACGACCATCGTTGTCGATGGGTGCCCGGAACAGGTTAAGCATCGGACCGGCTTCAGTCTTATCCGTATCGAGATACTCTTTGCCGTCATATTTCAAAGAACTTATCAATCCCATCCTTTTATCGAACACCACATTAAAACTGTCTCCTGAAACAACAATGGAGTTGTCTTTTTCGTTTGCGGTTACTGACTTGTCATCCGGTATTTTCACCGTTTCAGCAGGAGCTTTTACCGGCAATTCCATTTGGTCCCAGGCTATCTCAAAACCTTTTTTTGCCCATAGCTCATCTTTGCTTTGAACAAACCTGACTTTCAACCGGTATTCTGCACCGGGTCTCGGAGTGATCTTTCCATACGGAATTGTCAGTACCATTTCACTTAACGGAGCAACATCAAGGTTCCCAAGCTCTCCATTCTGTATCACAACACCATCCTCCGTGACTTCCCAAAGAGCTTTATACTTTTTCAGATTGGTAAAACTGAACTTGTTTTTTACCAGTACCTCACCTTTGTTCAGATCAACAGGAGAAACCTTAACGTTCTGATAAACCTTCTTCACCTCCCATACTTTAGGAGACACTTTTCTGTTTGGCAATATTAAACCATTGA
>JAOZOF010000300.1 GCA_029933425.1 Marinilabiliaceae bacterium | reverse complement strand
TAAAATGAAACCGGTTTTGGCGGCATTTTTGCCCCGCAGGGAATCGCAAAAATGATGACAAAACCCACACGCAACATTTGATTGGGAAACAAAAACAATGACGAATATTCAAAAATATTTAAAATCAATAGTATTCCTCCCCCTCAGGCCTGCCCACCTGTCCGACAATCAGGCGGAATGGTCAGGCGGGGGGAGCCTGCCTGCTGGCAAGGCAGGGTTAGGAGGGGGGCGGTTGTTTCTTCTCCTTCTCTTCCTCCTCTCATTCACCACCTTCTCCCAATCCCCGGTTTACGAGATCGATTTCACAAAACAATCGCATTCCGTAATTAACATCGAAAACCTGAAGGAGTTTCAGGGTACGTCTCCCGACGGAACAACCCTCGGCGTTAACAACCGTTACTTTACCATAAACGGCAAACCGTGGTTTCCTGTCATGGGTGAGTTTCATTACATCAGATACCCGCACCAATACTGGGAAGAGGAGATCATAAAGATGAAGAGTGCCGGGATATCCATTGTGGCTACTTATGTTTTCTGGAATGCACACGAAAACCCCAAGGGTACCTGGGACTGGTCAGGCGACCGGGATCTGAAACGTTTTGTTGATTTGTGCAAAAAACACGACATGTACGTCTGGCTGCGTATCGGGCCGTGGTCGCACGGTGAGCAGTTGTTTGGCGGCCATCCGCTCTGGATAAAAAAGATGCGGGGTAAACGCAGCAATAACAAAGAGTACCTTGCTGAGGCAAAGAGACTGTACGAGCAGATCGCAATGCAGGTGAATGGCTGGTATTTCAAGGACGGCGGGCCTATAATCGGCATTCAGCTTGAAAACGAATATGCAGACGGTGATGTTGACCATATCGGAACTTTGAAAAAGATGGCCCTTGATGCGGGAATGCACCCTGTTTACTTCACCATCACCGGAAATTCCGTTTTTCATGACGACAAATTTGAGGCTATTCCATTGCAGGGCTCTTACCCGTACCGCGGTTGGGAAAAAGGCGGAGGAAAGGTTACAAAGGATTTTCTTTACGGAAACGATCAGTGGATACTAACAGATGCCGTCGGGAAACTATACTACAAAGTCGACAACTACCCGAAAGGTTTGTGTGAGCAGGGATGTGGCAGTCAGATGACTTACCGTAACAGGTTTGTTGTTGAGCCGGAGGTCGTGGAGGCACATCTGCAAAACCAGATAGGGCGGGGGATGAACCTGATAGGTTACTACATGTTCCAGGGAGGTACACAGATGCCCGGATTGAAAGAACCCGGCCATCCCGAGACTTACGATTTTCAGGCACCGATAGGCGAGTTCGGATTATTGCGTCCGTCGTACAGGAACCTGAAAGTTCTGCATAACTTCATCTGTGATTTCGGTAGTGAGCTTGCTCCCATGGTGGTTGTTGAGCCGAAGAATCCGGTGTGCGATGAGTACAACACAAAAGATCTTCGATATGTAGCACGTGTTTCCGGCGATAACGGTTTCATTTTTCTTAACAACACCCAGGTTCGTGTTCCCATGCCCGATAAGACATTCAGGATGAAGGTTAAGTTGCCGGACGGGGTGATGGAATTCCCACGTGAGTCAATAACTCTAAAAGGTGAAAAGAATGCAATTCTGCCTGTCAATCTTGATGTGAATGGAGTAAAACTTAAATACGCTACGGCACAGCCTTTGAGCCGTTTTGATGTTGAAGGTACACAATGGCTTTTCCTGATCCGAGTGGACGGAATGGATGTAGAACTTGCTTTTGATGCATCAACAGCAAAAGAAGTAAATGCAGACGGCTGGAAAAAAGATACATCTGACGGAATGGTTTACCTGACACCCGGAGATGGTAATGTGATTTACCTTATCTCTGAAACAGGGCAAAAAAGTGCTGTCGTTCTTCTCGATAGGGAAGAGGCAGAGAACAGCTGGCGGACTAAAGTGAACGGACAGGAGGCTCTTGTAATTACAAAAGCAGATCTGATGATGTATGAAAATAAGTTTGAGCTGCGCAGGCTGGATGAAACAGATCTGGGATTTAAAATTTTTCCGGCGTTAAAAGAATGCCGAAATGAAGGTAAGGCGATTGAGCCAGAGATGCGTGATATTTTTGCTGAATATGATATCCAGGTAAAGAAAGTATCACCTGAAATAAAGATCGAAAACAAAAATTCGGAGGTAGTAGTTGAAATACCGAACAGACTGCCGGATGAAATGAGCGATGTTATTCTTGAGATTAATTATTTAGGCAGGGATATAACAGCTTATGAAAAAGATCGGGTATTGACCGATAACCTGTTTAATGGTCAGCCATGGATGTTCGGATTAAAAAGGTACATTAACAAAGAACCCAAACATATAGTTTTCAAGGTGAATCGTTGGAAAAATAGTATCACAGGTGTGCCGTATGAGCTGGTTGAACAAGCGAAAGAGAAAGGCCCAGTTGTGGAAGAGATAAAGGTTCATCTGCAATACCGGGTTGTTGTGGATGTGGAATGATGCTTTCTGAAAAGGAGTATGGTTGATTTCAGCAGGCCTTCCGGATTCATATTTTTAGCTGAGATTGTGTTACATTTGATATTTTAGAGCAATTAAGAGTATTTGATGATGAAAAAACGATAACATGACTAAATTATTACATCTTTCAATTATTGTCAGCCTTTTGACATTTATGAGTTGCTCATCTACTGATGCTAAAAAGCAGGATTTGCGTTTATGGTATGACAAACCGGCTGAAAACTGGATGACAGAAGCTCTTCCCGTAGGTAACGGCTACATGGGTGCTATGTTTTTTGGCGGCGTTGATGAGGACAGGATACAGTTTACCGAAGGAACACTTTGGGCGGGCGGCCCGGGATCTGATTCTGATTATAATTTCGGTAACCGTAAAGATGCTTACAAAGCCCTGCCGCAGATAAGGAAGCTTCTTGATAAAGGGAGGTTTAAAGAGGCCAATCGTCTTGCAAACAAAAAGATGACAGGAGTTATCCATAAGAAAGAGGGAGGCCTTCAATTCGGTGATTTCGGGGCCCAGCAGACCATGGGCGATCTTTACATTACCGTTTCGCATAAAGGACAACCGGAGAATTACATGCGGGAGCTGAATATTTCGCTTGCAGAAGGGATGGTATCGTATGATGCAGGTGGCGTTCACTACGAAAGGACATATTTTGGCAACTATCCTTCAAAGGTGATGGTTTACCGGTACGAAAGCAGTAAGCCTGTCGATTATACCTTTCGGTACGAAACACCCCACGGAAAGATTGAAGAGGTTTTTAAAGATGATGTTTATCTGTTTCATGGAGCAGTTGCCGATAATGGTCAGGAGTATGAGATGCGCCTTAAAATAAAAACTGACGGGAAGGTCGATTTTAAAGAGGGTAAACTGTTTGTGACAGGAGCAAGGCAGTTTACCGTTTACCAAACGGCGGCAACCAATTATTTGCCTCAATATCCGGAATACAAGGGGAATGATTTTAAAGCTCAGAATGAAAAAACTTTTGAAAAACTGGCAGGGCGTAATTATGACGGCATAAAAATAGAGCACCGTAAAGATCATCAGTTGCTTTTCAACCGGGTTAAGCTTGATCTTGGAGGTTCTTTTACCGACACTATTCCTACCGACGTAAGGTTACTAAGGTATGCCAATGGAGCTCCTGATCCCGGTTTCGACGCGTTGTATTTTCAGTATGGCAGGTATCTTCTGATCTCGGCATCGCGGCCGGGGGCAATGGTCATGAACCTGCAAGGGAAGTGGAATGATAAAACCGATCCTCCATGGGCATGTGATTACCATATGGATATCAATGTTCAGATGGAGTACTGGCCCGCAGAGGTAACAAACCTTGCCGAGTGTCATGAACCGTTGATCGCACATACGCAAAGTCTGGTAGAACCCGGTAAAGTATCGGCGAAAGATCATTTCGGTACCGGAGGCTGGATCGTTAATTCAATGAACAATGCTTTTGGTTTTACGGCCCCTGGCTGGAGCTTTCCTTGGGGCTTCTTTCCGGGAGGAGCAGCATGGCTCTGTCAGCATTTGTGGGAGCATTATGATTTTTCACAGGATAAGCTGTATCTGAAAAATGTTGCTTATCCCGTGATGAAAGAGGCTGCTCAGTTCTGGATATATTACTTGATACCTGATGAGGACGGATATCTTGTTTCATGTCCTTCGTATTCACCTGAGCACGGCGGTATCTCCAAAGGGGCGATGATGGATCATGAGATCGCCTGGGACGTTCTGAATAATTGCATTGATGCAGCCGGAGTTTTGGGTATTGATGATGAGTTTACTCAAAAAGCCATAGAGATAAGGGATAAGATACATCCGTTG
>JAOZOF010000067.1 GCA_029933425.1 Marinilabiliaceae bacterium | reverse complement strand
TTTGACTACAAAGATTTATATTTTATCCTTTCTCCACAACTTTTCTATTTGATCCGTCAAAAGTCGGATTGTCGAAAAAATAGTTTAGAGATTTAAAAAGCAAGGAAGGCAAACTTTCTGATATCCAAACGCTCTGACTTGTAACAGACACACTCAAAAACAGACGTTTGAAAATAAGCAAGATGTTACTCCTTTGTGTTTTGTTTGCGGGAAGTCAAAAACTTTTCGTCAGGAATTTAAAATTCAGTACATCCTCAAAGCCAGTAAAAATATGAACGCTCTGACAGAAAACCTTCAAAAGCAAATCAGGATTTCTAACGTGGATGTTTGACATTTGCTCTTCTGTTGTTTTGTTCCCGTTGTAAAGGAATTGTACGTTGTTAAAAAAGAGACGGAAGCAAACGCGCGGATTGAATACGCACCCCAACAAATGGCTATACCCAATAAGGGGCATGCGGGTAAGTCAAGAGTTTGGCACTTCCCCGGCGATACCGCCTGCCCGGACTCCGCACCGGACAGACAGTCTCGAATCTTACGAAAAATTATTACTTTTAAAACCCGCATTCCACATACCCAACCGTTACCCATTATTATGAAAAAAATAGTAACATTAATAATTATAACCCTATTCATTAGCGGATTTTGTTACGGACAAAATTCCTATGTGTATTCTAAGCCTGAAGATCTTGGTGATGGATGGAAAACAAACGATCTGAGATCACAAAATGTTGATACAACTTTAATTTATAAATTATTCAGTCAACTGAATGACAGAGAAAATAAGATCAATAGCGTTTTATTGGTAAGAGGTGATCAACTTATTATTGAAGAATACCTCAATGGGCAGGTTTTAGATCAAAAACACGACCTTCGTTCTGCTACAAAAAGCATAATATCGATCTTATCAGGAATTGCAATTGACAAAGGATTTATCGAAAGTGTTAATGACCCGATATCGAAATACCTAAAAAGCCCGATACCCCAAAAAAATATTGACGAAAGAAAAGAAAAAATTACGATCAAACACCTTTTAACAATGTCAAGCGGACTTGATTGTAACGATTGGAACAAAAGATCAAAAGGACAAGAAGATAAAGTTTATAAAAAGAAAGACTGGCTTCAATATATCCTTGACCTGCCAATGGTAAATGACCCGGGAACAGTTTCAAATTATTGTTCTATGGGTGTGGTCTTGCTTGCGGAAATAATAAGCCAGGCTTCAGGAATGACTATCGATAAGTTTGCGGAGCAATATCTGTTCAACCCTTTGGATATTGACAATGTATCCTGGGGACATACTTCCGCTAAAGAAATTATTCCCTCAGGAAAGAGATTGTATATGACCTCACGTGATATGGCAAAGATCGGACAGTTAATATTAAACAAGGGAAAGTGGAACGGAAAGCAAATTGTATCAGAAAAATGGATTGAAGAATCAACCACGCCAAAAACAAAAATAACAGGAATTGACTACGGTTATTTATGGTGGAATATTCCGTTTAAGGTCAACGAAAAAATATTTATTTCTAAGGCAGCATTAGGGAACGGGGGACAATATATAATGATCTTCCCGGAATTAGATATGGTTGCTGTTTTTACGGGAGGAGCATACAACTCACAAGAAGACAAACTACCTTTTGCGATAATGAAAGATATATTCTTACCAACATTCACGAGCGGAAAATGACAAAGGGTATCATAGCATATACACGGGTCTTGCCTGCCTGACCGCTCTTTTAGACAATCGGATAGGCGTCAGATACGCCATTCGTTTAACAACAGAAATGTTATCAATGCCTTTACAATGCCTTAATTATGAACCCGTACGACCACGGTTTATTCCCGTCGAGGGTGTATTGAGGCAGAGTTCTTTTTCCCCAGCTGTTGTTGCCTCCCACACCATGCACCTTATAGTCGATATTCAGATTTATGAAATCCCTGTCAGGCAGCTCATGATCATGTTTTGCCTTTTCCAGATCATCTTCGGTGTATGGCCATGCCCTGAAGGATAAGGGCTGAAGCCCTTCAATAACAAGTCCTGAGCTTTTATCCGACTGCATCCTGAACCATCTCACGTCGCATCGGTTGGCATTGTCCTGAGGTGAAATGTAGTGAGTAATGAACTCACTCAGCGGTTTCTCGTATATCCCGTAAAATGCCGATGTTTTTCTGTCCCAGTAATTCTCCTGCGGGCCTCTTCCGTACCATGTTATGTTTGAATACTCTTTAAGTATTGCCATTCTCATCCCGAATTTAGGTATGAGTGGAATATTACCTGATAAAGGTTTGTAGTCGGCATTTACCTGGATATCGCCGTTATTGTTGATGCGGTACGACAAGCTGTAGACAACTTTTCCGACCGGCAGGTTCATGCTGAAATTTACTGCAACAATATGCTCCTTTTTGATCTTATCGATCATAACCTTTGTTACCTTCCTTTTTTCTCCGGCATTCTTCCACGGGCCAAGCCGTTGAGCGTATTTGTTTCTCTCCTGGTTGTCATTCATTACCTTCCAGAAGTATGGTTCAAGGGGATGTACGATCAGTTCTTTGTTGTTCACTTTGTAGCTTTCCAAAGCTCCGTTCAATTTATTGATCACAACCGAAAAGTTCTTTCCTGAAATGAGAATACTGTTGTTTTCTTCTTTAACTGATGGAATTCTCTGTACTCCGGAAAGTGTTGCAGGAAAATTGTAAGGATCAAGGACAAATTCCTCACGGGCCACAGTAAATCCTTTGTTCCCCCATTGGTCGTCATTTTTGAGTCCGGCATAGACCCGGAGGATATTCTCACTCGTTGTTCCCGGGTTTTCAGGTAATTTTATGGTTATCTCTCTGCTTTTATGAGGTGTTGTTGAAGAGACATCAAATGTGCCTTTATCAAATGTTTTTCCATCGGATAACAATTCCCACCTGTAATCAAATTCATTGAGGTCAGTGAAATCATAACGATTGGTCAGCTTTAACGTAATACTTCCTTTTTCGCTTTTTACTTTTTCAAAACTGATATTCTGATACACCTTTTGCATCTCTTTGTAATGCGGATGGGGTATGCGGTCGGGACCGATAATGCCGTTGATGCAAAATTCGGCATCATTGGGGAAATCGCCGAAATCACCGCCGAATGCCCAGGATTCATCTTTCTCTTTTTCCAGTTTTTCAGGATGTGCAGGATATTTAAGCGGTGAGCCGTCGATCTTTTTTGCTATTCCCTGATCAACCCAGTCCCAGATACATCCTCCCGTTAAACCGGGGTCGGCGTAAATAACATCCCAGAACTCTTTGAAGTTCCCCAGAGAGTTACCCATGGCATGAGCATACTCGCGCATGAAAACCGGCCGGTTTGAAATTCTTGCACCCATATCTTTGATCGACTCAGGAGTGGGATAGGAGAAATCAAATATGTCGGACACTCCTTTGTCGGAATCGCTGAATACAGGCCGTGACGGGTCAAGCTTTCGTACTGTGTCAGCCATAGCCCTGAAATTACGTCCTTTGCCCCCTTCGTTGCCGAGTGACCAGATTATCACACAGGGATGGTTTTTGTCGCGTTCAACAACGGATACAGCCCTGTCGACATGAGCATGTGTCCAGTCAGGATTATCACCCATGATCGTATTCCCAATCCTGAAGTCATGTGTCTCCTGATTGGCCTCATCCATCACGTAAATTCCGTATTCATCGCATAATGAGTAAAAAAATGGATCGTTTGGATAGTGGCTTGTCCGTACCATGTTAACATTTCCCTGCTTCATCAGTTCAATATCCCGGCGCATTGTCGCTCTGTCTAAATGACGACCCGTATGAGGATGATGTTCATGCCGGTTAACTCCTTTAAGTTTAACGGGGACCCCATTTATTTTGAATATCTCACCATCAATTTTGATCTCTCTGATGCCGAATTTCCATGGGATAACCTCAACTGTTTGCCCATCTTTATCTTTAAGTGTAAGAAGTAATCTGTATAGGTCAGGTTTTTCCGCGCTCCATAGGTAGGGATTTTCGATTGACTTGGTCAGGAGTATCTGTTTTTCTGAGTTTTCTGCGATATCAGGTATGTTTTGCTTTGTGATCAGCTCTTTCCCTTCGGGTGATATTATTGATGCCGTTAATTCATATCCTTTTCCGGTCTTGCTATTTGTGTTGTTTACGTCAACTGCCACCGAGACTAAAGCTTTTGAATAGTTTTCAGAAAGTTTCGTGTCTACTTTAATATCACGAATGTAAATGCTGTTCTTTGCAGTAAGAAATACATCCCTGTAAATTCCGCTCAGACGCCACATATCTTGGTCTTCAAGGTAACAGCCGTCCGACCAGCGATAAACTTCAACAGCAAGGGTATTCTTTCCGGGATTAAGATACGGTGTTATGTTGAATTCAGCAGGTGTCATGCTTCCCTGACTGTATCCAACCTTTTTGCCGTTCAACCAGACATAAAATGCTGATTTTACACCGTTGAAATGCAGGATGATATTTTTATCGTTCCAGTCATCAGGTAATGTGAATTCACGGCGGTAACTTCCTACAGGATTTCTGAGTTTGAAATTTGTATATTTCTTAGGCGGTGTCTTAGTAACGTACGGAGGGTCTTTTTTGAAAGGATAATGAATGTTAGTATAGATCGGTATCCCGTAACCCTGCATCTGCCAGTTTCCGGGAATGACTATTTCATCCCAGCCGGAAATATCATAATCGTTTTTATAAAATTCAACAGGCCTCTCTTCCGGCTTGGGTGCCCAGTGGAATTTCCATTTGCCATTGAGGGATAGTGTAAACGGAGAATTATTAAAGTTTTGTGCCGTTTTCATGTCAGGGTATGAAGTGAATGTTGCATGAGGCAATTCCTTGTTTTGCCCTATCATGTGCGGGTTTTCCCAGTCACGTGCATTCTGTGAAAAGGAAAGTGATGTTAAGGTTAGTATGGAAAAAAGGAGTGCTGTTTTTTTCATGGTTTTGAGAATTTGTTTTTTACAAGATAAAATTTTATTGAGAGTGTCACAAATCAATTGAGCGATAAAAAAAACAGCAATTGAAAATGATCAATCACTGTCTTTTAAAAATCATTATGGGTTAAGCTATTACAATGTATTAACCTCATTAACCAGTTTCTGCAAAGAGTCCTTGGCATTGCCGAAAAACATTCGTGTGTTATCTTTAAAGAAAAGAGGATTCTCTATCCCGGCATATCCTTTACCCATTCCCCTTTTCATCACGATAACATTTTTGGCTTTTTCGGCATTTATAATCGGCATCCCGTATATCGGACTTCCGGGATGGTCATTGGCCGAAGGATTAACCACATCGTTTGCTCCAACAATAATTATCACATCAGTGGTTTCCATCTCTTTGTTTATTTCATCCATTTCAACCAGTTTATCATACGACACATCAGCTTCGGCAAGCAGAACGTTCATGTGTCCCGGCATACGACCTGCAACCGGGTGGATGCCGTATTTAACACTAACGCCTTTGCTTTCAAGTATCTTTTCCAGTTCATGAACAGTATGTTGAGCCTGAGCTACAGCAAGTCCGTAACCGGGAACTATCACTACTTTTTTCGAGTAAGCAAGTAATATTGATGCATCGGAAACTGATATCTCTTTGATAGTTCCTCCTTCATCTCCCTGAACAGTTCCTCCGCCGCCAAAACCTCCGAGTATCACATTCATCAGTGAACGGTTCATGGCCTTACACATGAGCAGGGTAAGTATTGAACCTGCTGCACCGACAAGAATACCGCCAAGTATCATCGCCTGATTGTTGTAAATGAAGCCGGCCAAAGCCGCTGCTATTCCTGTAAGTGAATTAAGAAGTGAGATCACAACAGGCATATCGGCTCCGCCAATGGGCAGAACAAAAAGAACACCATAGATCAATGCTGCGGCAAAAAGAATGTATACAAGAGAGCTTACTGCATGCGGATCGGGTTGCATCAGAATATAAACGGTCAGGATAACCAGTCCGGCAAGGATCAGGAAATTTATGTATTTCATAAATCCGGCACTCACATTGCCTATCTTGCCGTCAAGCTTGCCGTATGCTATCATGCTTCCGCTGAATGCTACGGATCCAACGATAAGGCCTAAAAGCGTCACAAGCAGTGATTCATTCCCCGGATTAGAAAACTCTAACAGTCCTACTAAAGCCGACGCCAGACCTCCTGTTGCATTGAAAAAAGAGACAAGCTGCGGCATTGCCGTCATTTTAACCCGTTTCGAAATAATAAGTCCTAAAACGGAACCAACGGCTACTGTTAAAATTATAACAATGGCATTTGTCATCTTTATGTGGCTTCCTGATGAGTCGGTGTGTAGTAAAAGGGTAGTGATCATTGCAAGTACCATTCCCACGGCCGCCCACAAATTCCCTTTACGGGCTGTTTCAGGTCTGCTGAGAAGTTTCAGTCCGTAAACGAAAAGAATAGCCGCAAGCAGATAACTGAATTCCAGGATTGCCGTACCAATGGTAAACTCTACTCCGTTATATGTTGTCAATATAGTATCCATATTTTCTATTTTTTCTTTTTAAACATTTCGAGCATTCTGTCGGTAACTGCGAATCCGCCCGCTACATTGAGTGTGGCGAACAGAATAGCCAGAATTCCTGTCACCAGCCTGAACGAGAAATGTGACAGATCACTGTGTCCAACAAGTATTATCCCGCCGATTATTATCACCCCGCTTATGGCATTGGCACCCGACATCAACGGAGTATGCAGTACCGAGGGAACATTTGAAATAACTTCAATGCCGAGGTAGATGGACAATACGATAATGAATATCGCTTCTTTGTATGTGTAGAAATAAATTAAAATATCTTCCATGTTTTAAAATTTAAGATTCAAACATTGTTTTTACTCTTTCATTTACTATCTCTTTGTTGTGCGTAATACACGCACCTTTAATAATTTCATCCCCGAAATTCAGGTTCATTTTACCCTCTTTGTCAATTATGAGCTTAATGAAGTTGATAAGGTTCTTACCGTACATGCGGCTTGCATCAACAGGCATTCCGGCAGGGTAATAGGAGTTTCCGATTATCTTAATGCCGTTTATTTCTATGGTTTTATTGTTTTCTGTTAACTCACAGTTGCCTCCTGTGGATGCTGCAAGGTCGATGATCACAGAGCCGGGATTCATATTCGCTACGGTCTCTTTTCTTATCAATACAGGTGCTTTACGTCCCGGTATTTGCGCTGTACAGATCACTACATCTGAATGCAGTGCATGTTCCTGTATCAGCTCTCCCTGTTTCCTTTTAAATTCCTCGGTCTGTTCTACCGCATAACCTCCGGCTGAGGCATCATCAATAGCTCCTTCCACTTCTACAAAGTTAGCGCCGAGGCTCTGAACCTCCTCTTTTACAGCCGACCGTACATCGAAAGCTTCAACCACCGCACCAAGTTTACGTGCAGTTGCTATAGCCTGCAGTCCTGCAACCCCTGCTCCGAGGATCAGTACCTTTGCAGGTTTGATGGTGCCCGCAGCCGACATGAACATGGGGAAGAATGTCGGAAGGTTGAATGATGCTTCCAATACTGCCCGGTAGCCTGCAACCGTTGCCATCGACGATAATACATCCATAGCCTGAGCCCTTGTTATTCTTGGTATTGCATCAAGTGAGAAAGCGGTGATATTGCTCTCCTTCAGAAGTGCCACAAGTTCTTTGTTCATCAGCGGGTTAAGGGTGCCAACCATTACCTGTCCCGGTTTCAGGATTTTTATCTCATCTTTTTCCGGTACATTTACTTTGAGTATAAGGTCAGATGTCTCATAAATGTCTTTTCTTGAAACTACCTTTGCACCTTTTGCAATGTATTGTTCGTCAGATGCAAAAGCTCTGTCCCCCGCACCCTCTTCAACTATTATTTCGCTTTTAAACTCCAAAAGTGAGGGGATAGCTTCCGGCAGGATCGCTACTCTGTTTTCAGGAGGTAACTCTTTAAGTATTCCAATTATCATCTTTGCACTTATTAGTTTATACTGATATAACAGCAATTTATTTAGATTGTTTCAAAATAAGCGCTGTTTGATGAAAAAATATTCAAATGCAAATCAAGAGTTGAATAAATAAAATACTAAAGATCTGTCGCTAAGTCACTAAGGCCTAAAAGATCACAATAGCTGATAATTATTTTTATTGATTTTCTGTTTAATTACTTTTTCCACAAATTGATAACCCTTGCTTTGAAGGGAACAAGTACAATAAATTCGCTCCCTTCAGGGGAGGGGTAAACGAATTAATTGTGAGTATTATCTTTAGTTTTATGGGTAAGCTGCGGATATACATTTTTTATCTGGTTAATCCCTGCCTGCCCTCCTTCGAAGGTGAAACAGGCAGGTTCATGTTTTAGAGTCGATGTGGAAATTAAATTTTTCACCTTTGATCCAGGTTGTAAAAGAATTCTGAGGGATGTAACTAATGTTTGGGGAAACTTTTGTGAAGAATAAATTACAGGCTTTAGTGTCAGAAGTCAAATGTGAGTTGCGGATCGGCTTTTTCAGGTTTATGCTTTTCCAACAGATCATCAATAACAGGAATACATTTCCCGCAATTTGTACCTGCTCCGGTGAGTTTTTGAATATGTTCGAGCTTCGTTGCTCCTTTTCTTTTTATCATTCTCACTATTTCCTTTTCGGTGACCCCGTTGCAGTGGCAGACTATCATCTTATTCTGGTTTTTCGGGAGCAAATTTAATGAAAATAAGAAGAATGTTGGATAGATATATTCACAGGTTTGTACATTGAAAATATAGACAATTAATTTGCTCCCTTTAAGTAGGGTAAACGAATTGATTATAACCATTATTTTTGGTTTTATGGGTAAGCACGGATTTAAATAAATCAAACTTAAAAATGTAGATATGTTGATAACATAAAATAAATTGGTATTTTTATTTGGTTAAATCAAAATCCTTACACAATGAAAAATATCTTTTTTTTATCAGTAATCCTGTTGATGTTTTCTTTATTTTCTTTAAAAGCACAGGTTACAACGCCTGAAGATTTTTTCGGTTTTAAGCCCGGTGCCGATCGTGAACTGTTCGATTATGAAAAACTGATCGAATACATAAAAAAGGTTGATATACAGTCGGACAGGGTGAAGGTGGTAAAAGTAGGAGAATCGATGATGGGTAAACCGATGTTTCTTGTTCTTCTGTCATCCGAAAAGAATATTGCCGGTATTGATCGTTTGAAAAAGATAAGCAAAGAATTGGCACTGAATTATAACCTGAGTGATGAGAAAATAAAAGAGTATGTTAACGAGGGCAAAGTTTTTGTCCTGGCAACCCTTTCCATGCATGCAAGCGAGGTGGGACCGGCTCAGGCATCTCCACTTGAGATTTACAAAATTGCCACTACCAAGGATCCGGAACTATTGTCGGAACTTGATAATGTGGTTTACATGATAGTGCCGAGCCACAATCCTGACGGGATGGACCTTGTTGTACACAACTATCTGAAGTACAAAGGAACAAAGTATGAAGGAACATATTATCCCGGCGTTTACAATAAATATGTAGGACATGATAATAACCGTGATTTTGTTACACTTTCGCAATCAGGAACAAAAGCGATCAACCGCTTGTACAATGATGAGTGGTTCCCCCAGGTCATGGTGGAGAAACATCAGATGGGAAACAGGGGCGTGCGTTATTTTGTGCCGCCTAAGCATGATCCGATTGCACAAAACGTGGATGCGGAATTATGGACCTGGGACGGTGTTTTCGGTTTGAATATGCAAAAAGACATGACTGAGCAGGGGCTGAAAGGCGTGGTTCAGGGGTATGCCTTTGATGATTACTGGCCCGGATCAACAGAAACGGCTCATTGGAAAAATATGATCGCCATGCTTACTGAGGCTGCCAGTGCAAAAGGGGCAACTCCGGTTTACATTGAGGATAATGAGTTGTCGGTGAGTGGTAAAGGATTGTCGGAGTATGCAAAGAGTGCCAATTTTCCTGATCCGTGGCCGGGAGGCTGGTGGCGTTTATCCGATATAATTGATTATGAACTATCTTCTACTTTTTCGATCATTCACACTGCCTCTCTGCACAAAAAAGAGCTTCTGGAGTTACGTAACAGGTTGTGTAAGAAAGAGGTTGAAAAAGGGAAAAACCTTGCACCCAACTATTACATAATTCCTTTAAAACAGCATGATGCCGGCGAAATGGTAAGAATGGTCAATCTTCTTAAAGAACACGGGATAAAGGTTTATCAGCTTTCGGAAGATGTTATGGTCGGTAATTTAACCTATAAAAAGGGAGATGTTGTAGTACCTTTGGCGCAGCCCTTCAGGGCTTTCATCAAAGAGGTGATGGAACATCAGGAATTTCCCGTGCGTCATTATACAAAAGGAGGTTCGATAATCAGGCCATACGACATTACCAGTTGGTCGTTGCCGTTACACAGGGGAGTAGATGCCCTGGAGGTGGATAAACTCTCTTCAAAGCTGGAAAAATCAATGACACTTGTTGAAGGCAAATTCTCTATTAAGTCAGATGCACCTGAAAAATATTCTTATGCGATATTCGCTGCCGAGGACAACGATAGTTACAAAGCAGCATTTACGGCAATGAAAGAAGGCATGAAGGTTTGGCGTGCTTCTGCCGATTTTAAGGTTGACGACAATAATGTGTCGAAAGGTAGTTTTTTGATCAAGAAGAATTCAAAATTGAATGATATCCTGAAAGATTTGGACACTGATCCGATATTTGCCGGCAGCAGTATTGATGTTGAGAAGAAGCAGATAACCATGCCGCGTATTGCCTTGGTTGAGACTTATATGCACGATATGGATGCAGGATGGACAAGGTTTATCTTCGATAATTACAACATTAAATATGACATTGTGCATCCCGGTGAATTTGAGAAAACTGATTTTACAGCCAATTACGATGTTGTAATATTCCCTGACAACAATAAAGATATTCTGAAAAGCGGTAAATACAAAGGTAGTGACGGAACATATTCAATACCTGCTTATCCTCCCGAGTTTACAAAAGGAATGGGGGAAAAGGGGATGGATAATCTGATGAAATTCTTCAATGAGGGAGGCATAATTCTGGCATGGGGCCGTTCTACGGCCTTGTTTGCGGGAAATCTGAAAGTACCGGTCAATGAAAAGGAGAAAGAGGATTTTAAACTGCCTTTCAATGATATATCAAAGACCATGAGCAAAAATGGTTTGTACTGTCCGGGATCGTTTGTTGCAGTAAAGGTGAACAAAGATTTTGAACTAACTCAGGGAATGCCTGAAAACATTGGTGTTTTCTATAGGGGTAATCCGGTATTTACAACTTCTGTTCCATATTTCGATATGGACAGACGTGTTATGGCAAAATTCGCAAAAGAAGATATTCTGTTGAGCGGATATGCCGAGAAACTGGATCTGATATCAAACAAAAGTGCGATAGTATGGCTTAAGAAGAATAAAGGACAATTGGTGCTTTTCAGTTTCAGTCCTCAGTTCAGAGCTTCGACTCCTGTTTCGTATAAATTATTGTTTAACGGGATACTACTGGGTAAACTGGATTAAGGTGAAATAAGGGTAATTATTTACTGTCAACAATCACTTTACCCTCATCATTAAGGATCAGTCTCCCGTTGACCTTTTCGTTTGTGTTGGGATTTGTAAATCCCATGATTACGGGAGTCTGCCTTTTGAAAACAAGGGCATCTATCTGTGCTTCGGTGAGTTTTTTTCCGTATATCTCAAACGGTATACGGAAATTACAGCCGTTGCGGAAATTAGTACAGCCGTATGCGGTTTTGCCTTTTACTATCTCACCCTCACCGCAAACAGGACAGATACGTTTTTTCTTTTCGGCAATTATCAGCATGGGTCTGAAGTCTTTATCAAGCTCAATGTGTCCGTCAACTTTATTTCCGTCTTTTGAAAAGCCCTTTAGTACATCGGTTTTTCCTTTTTTTATCAGTTTCTCAAACTGTTTATCAGGCAGTTTTTTGCCTTCGATAACAAAAGGAATTACCATGTGGCAGCCGTTTTTGTATTCGGAGCAGCCCCAGCCGTTATGCCCTTTCAGCATTTTGCCTTTACCGCACTTAGGACAAGTGAGTTCAACAGCGCCCGAAGCAGTTTTTCTTTTCGTTTTCTTTGTTTCTTCGTCTGTAACACTTTGGATCACCCTGTAACTATTATCTCTTTTAACATTGAACACTATTTCGGTAACCATCTGCTTCAGCTCTTTCATGAATTCTTCCACATTGTAGTTCCCATGTTCGATGTCTCGCAGTTTCTTTTCCCATATCCCCGTCAGTTCGGCAGATTTCAGCAGGTCGTTGCGGATGGTATCGATGAGCTGAATTCCCGTGATTGTGGGGATGATGTTCTTTCGTTCTTTGCGAATGTATTTTCGCTTGAACAGTGTTTCAATGATGTTTGCACGCGTTGATGGTCGTCCAATTCCGTTCTCTTTCATCAGGTCGCGCAGCTCTTCATCATCCACCTGTTTGCCTGCTGTTTCCATTGCCCGTAAAAGAGTTGCCTCGGTGTAGAGTTTAGGAGGCTGTGTTTCTTTTTCAAGCAATTCGGGTTCGTGCGGCCCTTTTTCGCCTTTTGTGAATTCGGGCAGTATTGCTTCCTCCTTACTGCTTTTCCCTGGTGTAGCAGGAAAAACAACTCTCCAGCCGGGCTCAACGATCTGTTTGCCGGTAGCCTTGAATTCAATATCCTCAACTTTGCCGAGAATAACAGTGTTGGATATGATGCTGTCGGGATAAAAAGCGGCTATAAAACGGCGGGTTACCAGGTCGTACACTAATTGCTCATTCCTTGAAAGTGTTGATGATTGCACTCCTGTGGGAATGATGGCATGGTGGTCGGTAACCTTCTTGTTGTCGAATACTTTTTTCGATTTTTTGATCTTTGCCTGCAATAATGGCTCTGTCAGTTGAGCGTATGTTTTCAGACCCTTTAATATTCCCGGAATTTTTGGGTAGATGTCATCACTCAGAAAGGTTGTATCAACACGGGGATATGTGGTCAGCTTCTTTTCGTAAAGCGACTGTATAAGCTTCAGAGTATCATCGGCAGAAAAAGCAAACTTTTTGTTGCACTCAACCTGCAGTGATGTCAGATCGAAAAGGCGGGGTGGAGCCTCTTTACCTTTTTTACGGCTGAAATCATCTATTTCAAACTCTTTCTCTTTTATCTGTGCAAGAACGGTTTCGGCTTCTTCTTTTTTCAGGAATCGTCCATTTGCTGCAGAAAACAGCACCTCTTTGAATTTTGTTTTCAGCTCCCAGTAAGGTTCGGGCTTGAACTCATCAATCTCTTTTTGACGTTTTACTATGAGTGCAAGGGTAGGGGTTTGCACCCTGCCGATAGAGAGGACCTGACCGCTTTGTCCGTATCTCAGGGTATAAAGCCGTGTAGCATTGATACCGAGAAGCCAGTCACCAATGGCACGGGCACTACCTGCTGCATACAGGTTATTGAACTCGCTGCTGTCTTTCAGCTCATTGAACCCTTCACGTATGGCCTCTTCGGTAAGCGATGATATCCAGAGCCGCTTTACAGGGCATTTAGTTCCCGCTTTATGCAGGACCCAGCGCTGTATCAGCTCTCCCTCCTGGCCGGCATCACCACAGTTTATCACCTCTTCGGCTTTTGTTACTAACGATTCTATCACTTTGAACTGTTTTTCAACTCCCTGGTTGTTGATGAGCTTTATGCTGAAACGTGAAGGAATGATAGGCAGGGAACCAAGATGCCATCGTTTAAGTTCTGGCAGATAATCATGAGGTTCTTTTAGTGTGCAGAGATGGCCGTATGTCCACGTAACGCAATAGTTGTTGCCTTCGAAATACCCGTCGCGCCTTGTGGTGGCGCCAAGTATTTTGGCAATTTCTCCTGCTACGCTCGGTTTCTCTGCAATGCAAACCTTCATCTTATAGTTGTATCTGTCCGGTTTTTGAATTCAACTGCGAAAGTAGTAAAATAAAAAGCTACTTGTATTGTTAACCGGATCTCATTTTATCAAAAACACACATCTTCAAATCGTCAAAAATATGTACATTTGAAGTAATTAAAAAATTATATACTATGACAAAAGAAATTCAGTTAGCTGAGGAGTTGATAAATTTCATATACAATAGTCCTACTGCATTCCATGTGGTTGAAAATGTGGCAAGAGAACTTGAGAGCAAAGGTTACAAAAGACTTGTCCTGACAGAAGAATGGAGCATTGAACGAGGAGAAAAATATTATACTACAAAGAGTGGATCAGCGATATTTGCTTTCGATATTGGGGATCAACCATTAGAAAAAGCAGGGATAAAGATGATATGTGCACACTCTGATTCTCCCGGATTTAAGATCAAGCCTGATCCGGAAATGATCGTTGACGGAAAACTTTTGAAACTGAATACCGAGGTATACGGAGGACCCATACTAATGAGCTGGCTCGACAGACCCCTTTCCATTGCAGGAAGGGTCATTTTAAGGTCTGATGATCCGTTAAATCCGGCTCACAAACTGGTCAATTTTCGCAAACCTTTGGTTTACATCCCTAATCTTGCTATTCATCTTAACCGTTCTGTAAATGATGGCGTTGAACTTAACAAGCAGAAGGACATGCTGCCGTTGGTCAGCACTGTAAATGACGCACTGGAAAAGGATGGCTGGTTGCAAAAGATCGTTGCAAAAGAGTTACAGGTTAATTTTGACGATATACTCGATTTCGACCTGTTCCTGTATGAGTTTGAAAAAGGAACAGTTTTAGGTATAAACAATGAATTTATTTCAAGTCCGAAACTCGATGATCTTGCAATGGTCCATTCCGGACTGAAGGCATTTTTAAGTTCAAATGAAAATAAAGGAACAAAGATGCTTTGTGTTTTTGATAACGAGGAAGTTGGCAGCGGAACTAAGCAGGGGGCCGGCTCACCTGTGTTGAAGCACATAATTGACAGGATCGCTGAAAAACTGGATATGACACAGGAACAAAAGCAGAGGGCTCTTTATAATTCGTTCATGATCTCTGCCGATATGGCTCATTCCATTCATCCTAATCAGGTTGAAAAGCATGACCCTGTTTTGCATCCTGTACTGAATGGCGGCCCGGTAATAAAGATCCATGCAAATCAAAAGTACACTACCGACGGCGACAGTGGTGCCGTCTTTGAGACATTGTGTCAAAAAGCAGGAGTGCCTTGTCAGAAGTTCGTAAACCGCTCCGATATGGTGGGAGGTTCAACGCTCGGGAATATTCTTACTAGTCAGTTGGATATACGTTCGGTTGATGTCGGTAATCCGATGCTGTCAATGCATTCGGTTCGTGAATTAGGAGGTGTACAGGATCATACCTATATGTTTAAAGTCTTTGAGACATTTTATAATGTCTGAAAAAGTTTTTGATTTTTTAATTGCTTTGTGTTTTAAGGCATTAAAATCTTCATAAATAAAAAAAGTATTTTTTATCGGGATTTTTTTTGTTTGAGTATTGCAGATAAAAAAGATTGAATTATCTTTGCATCGCTTTTGAGAACAAAACGTAGTTCTGATAAAGTAATGAACTTATTGGTCTGGTAATTTATATGTATTTAGAAAATATAAATTGGCCTGTCATCTCGCCTGAGGCGAGACGAATTCGAGTCCCGTCCAGACCGCAGAAAATGATGAAATTGAACTAAGATATTGGTCTGGTAGTTCAGCTGGTTAGAATGCCGGCCTGTCACGCCGGAGGTCGCGGGTTCGAGTCCCGTCCAGACCGCCTCTCTGATTTAAAACCCCTTGATTTTCAAGGGGTTTTTGTT
>JAOZOF010000299.1 GCA_029933425.1 Marinilabiliaceae bacterium | reverse complement strand
GGGGAACCGAAGGGGGTGAGGTAAAAGACAGGAGCAAAGTTGTTCAACAATTTTAATGTGTTTTCTTATAGGCACTATTTAAGAATGCAAAACAAATTGAAATAAAACACTGTGTTTCGGTGCCCGCCTGACCAACGCAGTCGGGCAGGCCTCTGTGTTCGTCATTTAACAAATTATAATCAGATGAAAAGACTACTTTTAATTTTAATGGTCATACCGTTGATCTCAGTTTCAGGTCAGGGTAAATTCAGCAGTGAGCTGATATTCCCCTTGCAGCCGCAGCATGTTCATTCGAGCAGCATCGTAGAACTCCCTAATGGCGATATGCTCGTCTGCTGGTTTCAGGGCAGCGGCGAACGAACAGCAAATGATGTTGTGGTTAACGGGACCCGCCTGAAAAAGGGGGCAAAAGAGTGGAGTGAGCCGTTTCTTATGGCAGATACCCCGGGTCAGCCCGATTGTAACCCGATGATGTTCCTGAACAGTAAAGGTAAGCTTTTCCTTGTGTGGATAGTTGTGCAGGCAAACCGCTGGGAGGCTTCCCTGTTGAAGGTAAGAACAACAATGGACTATGACGGCCCCGGTGCGCCTAAGTGGCAGTGGCAGGATGTTATTCTTTTAAAACCCGGTGATGAGTTTGCCCAAAGGGTTAAAGAGCAGTTTGATAAATCCGGCAGGGATGACCTTGCCTGGGCTGAGTATGCACATCCTTATGAGGAGATGCTCATTGAGGCATCTAAAGATCCGAAAAAAAGAGAAACAGGCTGGATGACCCGCACACATCCCATTTTTAATGACGGTAAGATACTGCTGCCCCTCTATTCTGACGGCTTCAACTTCGGACTGATCGCCATTTCGGATGATGACGGGGAGAGCTGGACAGCAAGTTTGCCGATCGTCGGTCGCGGATTGAACCAGCCGAGCCTGATAGTGAGGAATGACGGCACTATTGATGCCTACCTGCGTGATGACGGTGATGAGCCTGAAAGAATAATGCTGAGCCATTCGGACGATGGAGGATATTCATGGACTTATGCACAAAAAACAGATATGCCTAATCCCGGAGCAAGCATTGAGGTATTAAAACTTGAAAGCGGTAACTGGCTGCTGGTGTACAACGATGTGGACGATGGCAGGTACAGCCTTGCTGCGGCTTTGTCGGATGATGAAGGTAAGACATGGAGATGGAAAGCAAGTCTGGAAAATATTCAGGGGGCAAGTTTTTCATACCCTTCGGTAATTCAGGCAAAGGACGGCAGAATACATGTCACGTACTCTTACCATTTAATAGGTAAAGAGAAGTCGATAAAACATGTTTCGTTCACCGAAAAATGGCTTAAAGCAAATACAAAAAAATGAGAAGATTTCAAAATGCGTTTCTTGTTATACTAACTGTCGGAGTTCAGGTATTTTTTTCAAATGCTGTGTTTTCTCAAACGGCATCGGGATTTGTTTTCAACGATATCAACAAAAACGGGATAAGGGATAAAGGTGAACTTGGGATTCCTGATGTTTGTGTTTCAAACGGTGTTGAGGTGGTTCAGACTAATGCGAAAGGAAAGTGGAAACTTTCGGTTAGTGACGATACTGACATATTTGTGATTAAGCCGGCAGGTTACTCTGTGCCGGTAAATGAAAATATGGTACCTCAGTATTACTATCTTAATAAACCTGGCGGATCACCCGAACTGAAGGTTAAAGGAGTAGACCCAACCGGAAAGTTGCCGCGTTCGATCGATTTTCCGCTAACTCCATCTGATGAGAAAGATATATTCACAGCCCTTTTTTTCGGAGATACTCAGGCAAGCAGACCCGAAGAGGTTCATTACATAAATCATGATGTAGTTGAGGAGCTTATAGGATCGGATGCGGAGTTTGGGGTAGTACTGGGTGATATTGTAGGGCATGATCCTTCCCTGTTCAGGGAGATCAGTGCAGGTATAGCACAAATCGGCACACCCTGGTATTACATTTTTGGCAATCACGACAGCAATCATGATGCAAGTGAGAATAAATACCGGGACGAAACATTTGAACGTTTCTTCGGACCGTCGACATATGCCTTTGAAGTGGGAATGGTTATTTTTGTCGGTTTCAATAATATTTACTTTAATGAGGAAGGAAAATATCATGGTCGCTTTCTGCCGGAGCAGGTTCAGTTTTTAAGAAATTATTTGCGTTTTGTTCCTGATGATAAATTGGTTGTATTGATGATGCATGTTCCAATATTCAGATGTGAAAACAAAGAACAGTTATTTGAGATACTGGAAAAAAGGTCGCATACTTTTTCTGTTTCCGGTCATGTTCATGAGCAGCTTGATGTGTTTGTGGATAAAAAGTACGGTTGGCACGGGAAAGAGCCTCATCATCATTTAATAAATGCAACGGTTTGTGGAAGTTGGTGGTGTGGGCTTAAAGATGAAGTTGGAATCCCTCATGCAACAATGAACGATGGAGCACCTAATGGGTATTCGTTTATTACTTTCAACGGAAATAACTACAAAGTGCGTTTCAAGGCAGCAAGAAGGCCGGCAGATTATCAGATGAACATTTATTTACCCGATAAGATTTCCGTGGATTCACTTGGAAGCATAAAAGTTAAGGTCAATGTTTTTGCCGGTAACGAAAGGTCTGTAGTGAAAATGAAAGTCGACAGGAATGGAGAATGGATGAAGATGATGAAAAAGGAGCTGCGTGATCCTGAGATTAAATGGATGCATGACTATACTCCTCTTTTAAAGCTAGAGTACAATGGAGAACCGGTGGAAAATACTTTAGGATGGCCAATGGATAATCCGAGTATTTCGAGACACATGTGGGAGGGGCAATTGTCTTCGGACTTAAATTCAGGAGTTCATACTTTAACTGTGCAAATCGTTGATATGTACGGTCAAACATGGAAAGCACACAAGGTGTTCTATGTTGAATGAAAAATAAGATCAGAATATTTAAGACAAATCATTAAAATACAAAAAGAAATGAATGGTTTTGCAATATTAATTGCGGTTGCTATTGTTACATTCATTCAGTCATGTTCATCCGGAAACTCTTCACCTCTCATGTCGCCAAAGAACAGTAAAATTTATGTTGTGGCACATCGCGGGGCTCATTTTGAAGAGAAGATACCGGAAAACTCTCTGCCTGCGTATCAGAAGGCTATCGACATAGGTGCCGATTTTGTGGAGATAGATGTGAGGATGACAAAGGACGGCAATTTTGTGAGTATGCACAACGGAAATGTAAACAAGTATGTTGTTGAGGATATTGACAAAGATGTTTCGGATATGACACTTGCAGAGATCAAAAAACTTGACATAGGGAGTCGTGTCGGCGAGAAATGGAAAGGCACACACGTCCCGACATTTGAGGAGATCCTTGATCTGTGCAGAGGAAAGATAGGTATTTATCTTGATCTAAAACAGGCTCAGGTCAGACCGCTCATCGAGATACTGCGATCGAAAGGTATGCTGCATGATGTGATCTGGTATGCAGATGACAATGAGCTGGAAGAGATAAAAAAGACAGAGCCCGAATGCATCATTATGCCTGATCCGGGCCCGGAAAAATATTTGCCTGAACTAATCGATCGTTTTCATCCCGATGTGGTTGCTTCCGTGTGGAAGTACATGTCGGCAAGCTTCGTGAAAACATGTCACGAGGCCGGAGCCATAGTGATAGTTGACGACAAAGGTCCCGGTACCTGGAAGCCCATGCTGGAGTGGGGAGTCGACGGTATTCAGACCGACAAGCCGGAGGAGCTGATACGGTTCCTGAAAGAATAGTAGAAGAAGTTAGAGGGTGAGGTAAAACCCATCAACATTTGAGAAATGAAAAGAATATTTAATGTTTTTGTCATAATTCTTTTAATATCGGTAGCTGCCTGTTCAAACAGGGGTCGCAGTCAAGATCTGACCCAATACGTCAATCCGTTTATCGGAACCCAAGGGCCGGGTAATGTCATTCCGGGAGCTCTTAGACCTCATGCTCTTTTGAAACTCAGTCCCGACAATGTTGGTTCGCCTCTCGGCGGATATGAATACGATGATCATTTTATTGTCGGGTTCAGCCACACACACTTGCAGGGAACAGGCGGGGGAGCTTATGGAAATATCCTTTTCTACCCGATGAACGGGAGCCTTGATAAGATATTAAAAGGGAAATGTTTTTCGGAATACAATCATGAGAAGGAGAGTGCAAAGCCGGGATATTACAGAGTAGAACTGCTTGACAGCGATATAAGTGTTGAACTTACTTCTGCAGAGCGGGCAGGGTTTCATCGGTACACTTTTCATAATGCAGGATTGTCAACTATTCTGGTAGATGTCGGGCATTCGCTCGGAAGGCCATG
>JAOZOF010000298.1 GCA_029933425.1 Marinilabiliaceae bacterium | reverse complement strand
TCGAACAGGGAAAGTCATTTGGGTTAAATATTTACCGGAGACATTGCTGCGATTGGAATGATAACGAAATCGGGGCAATCGTCAAAACATGAAAAGCAGAAAGTTAAAAGTATAGTGTCGGGGTGATTCTTTTAATCGTAAAGAAAGTCACCCCGACATATTTTTGTGAGGTTGAAAAAGTTCTGGTTGTTATATCATTTCGACGTTTTCCTGTTCTTCACTATGTTTCGAACATGAAAAGTCATTTGGATTAAATGTTTACCAGAGACATTGCTGCGATTGAAGTGATAACGAGATCGCAGCAATCGTCAAAGGATGAAAAAAGAAAATATAGTGTCGGGGTGACTCTTCTGTTCGGAAGGAAGTCATCCCGACATATTTATGCCTTTCCCGTTTAAATTTTCTTCGTTGTTCTCCGGAAATTTAAAAGTTGAAAACGTGATTTATTAAAGACATTGAATCGTCCGGAATGAAATGTAGGACATTCAATCGTCGCGACAACCAACCAAAGAACCAAGAACAAAGAACCTACAAACCAAGAACCAAATCAAACCTGAAACCAAAACAACCCGGAACAAACTACAGTTCCGCCCAGATCCTTGCCAACGAATAACCGGGTGCATCCATCTTCAGATCCAAAAAATATCCGAATGGCGTCTGGTATGTTTCAAAACCTCCGTTCTCGAGCCGTTTTTGTGCTGCATCGAACACCTCTTTTGTAAAATCCGGTGATGCTTTAGAGTATGATATGTGGGCAAAAGAGTGAAGTATGACTTTTTGTGTGTTATTCTTCCTTGCTGCCCATTTCAGGTGGTTGACCAGCTTCTTCTCCCTGCTTTTTACGTCCTTTTCTTCATCCTGCTCTTCAACCTGAATGAATGCAAGCAGGCAATCTTCGTATGTTTTTCCTTCGCCCGGATCAGGGGCATCTTCAAGGTTTTTAAGTTTTGGAGTGTAACTGAATGAATTGGTGTAAAAGACTAATACTTTCATGATTTCATATTTTTGATATGCTAAAATAACATAAATATGTGTAAATCATTAGCAGCTTACGGTTGCTTTTGGGATAAACAGACTTGTATCGAGATAAACGGGATTTGTCCTGAAGCTTACATATGTTTACTTTTTATCCCCTTTCCGTTCTTTGCACCCCAATATGTTCGTGTTTTCTTTTGTGTGTTGTATTTTAGTCTCAGCTAAAATTAAATAATCTTTTTAGTGTATGGATAAAGATCAAGAACTTTTTTAACTATGTACAAAACATTTCTAATAACATTAACTTTTATTTTAAATATCACGTTTATATCTGCCCAGAAACGTGGAATGAATAACGATCCCGATTCGCAAGAAAAAGGGGAGAAGCCTTACGAGATGAAAGACCGTAAGGAGGCACATAAACCGCTTGTTACATTCGAGGATTGCAGAAAGTGGATCATTGAAACAAAAGATGCCGAGGCTGATCTGTATCGTTCGGATGATAAGCCGCTTTATCGTGACTACAACGGAAAGTTGGTTTTTACTCCAACAGACAGAAAATGCGAGATAACCCTGAAATACGAACATCCGGTTGATATTCCCGGTAATTGGGATTGTATCGATTTCTGGAATTGGGGGTTTCACTGGCTTTGGGGTGAGCCGAGATGGCAGACCGCATTGCGTCAGTTCGTACTTGTTGAAGGGGCTGATGGAAAACAGCATGAGATCGATTTCACACAAGCCGGTTATGGGGGAATGGTACACAAGTATTGGTTTCTGAACCACATCAAACTTAATGGTGAAATAAAACTGCCTGCTAAGTTCATAGGTATCCGGTTCAAAGGCCGTAATGCTGTTGTGGGATTGAAAGAAACATTTTATCTCGGGCCGGTATATTTTTACAAAGAAGAGCTGAAACCGTTAACGTTTGAGGAGTGGCCTGAGGAACTGCCTTTCCCATTGCATAAAACAACCATCCTGCCTCTGAATAAACAGAAGGAATTTAAGAACAGCGTCCGCAAAGCAGGAAAGGGATATGAGTTTATTTATGAAGATAAAACAGGAAAATTTGTTTATTCGGTCCGGCCCGGTGAGGATCTGTTGGCCTCGGTTAAGCTGAAGCACGGAAATAAAACAATTGAGTTGAACAAGGATGCAAAAATAGTTTTTGATACCGAAGGTGATGTCGTGTGGAGTGTTGATGATGAGAAGTTGATTGGAGATACTCTTTTTGTAAATGCAACGGCAAAGGTTGACGGACAGAAGCACAGTTTTGATGTTTGGTACACCACAAACCAGAAATCATTGATAATCGGCATTGACGAGAAAGACAAGCAGGGTGCGGTGAAAGAGATATGGCTTGGGAAAACAAAAGCAGGTAATGATGATCAGCTGGTCACTGTTCCTTTTCTTACTTATGGCTCAGGACGTGTTCCGCAGATCTTAAGTTCCGGCGGTCTGTTTTTCTTCAAACAGATAGATTGGTACTATTCTGATGCTTCCGATTTCATTCCTGGGCGCAATAGGATAAACGGGGGATGGGCAGAATACAACAGGGGTGTTCGATACATCCCTATGACAAACGGTGTTCGTAATCCGGTCCATGAAAAGATATTTATCAATGTTTCGGATGATGTTCAGGAGGTGCTTCCCACTGTTGACAACCCCACCTCACCCATGCGTTCGATGATGGCTGACCGCCTGTGGGTGATCGACGGGTCATCCGATTATGCCGACATTAAAAAGCGGGTTAAGGAGTTGAGGACTTTGGGGCTTGAAAAAGTGGCCGTGAGGTATCACGAAGGTTTCTGGCGCGACGGCGGTGAGAGTTACACTTTCAAGACGGAAACTGCTCCGGGCAGGGGAGGTGACGAAGCTGTAAAAGACCTTGTTGAGTTCATAAAAGCACAAGGCTGGCTTGTTGGACTTTACTCTAACTACACCGATTTTGCCCCGGTTAATGCCAATTGGAACCCCGATTGGGTAAAACGTGGGCCAAAAGGCGAATGGGAAGTCAGTTGGTCGAGATGTTATTCGCCAAAACCTATGATCGCCGTTGAGCAAGAGCGTAAGAATGCCCCCATAATCCATAAAAAGTTCGGGACTAATTTCAGCTATTGCGATGTGCATACTGCTGTTTCGCCCGTCACAAGGGTTGATTACGACTACCGTGTGCCCGGTGCCGGTACTTTCCGCCGCACATACGAGTGTTACGGTCTTTTGCTTCTGAATGAAACAAAGTCGTATCACGGGCCTGTTTATTCCGAAGGAAATTACCACTGGTGGTATGCCGGACTGGTAGACGGTAACTACGGTAATTCGCATCCTTCACTGGATAAGCTGCCTGTCGTTTTTCCCGATTTTCAGTTGTTGAAGATAAACCCGCTTGAAATGGATGCCGGAAATGTACTTGCACGTGGAGCCAAATATCTTGCATATACTTTGACATACGGACATATCGGTAAGTTCGACGGCGATAAAGCTGAGATTATCAGGAGGTATGCTATGTTACAGCCGCTGCAGAAATACTATTCTATGATACCGGTTAAGTCTATCAGGTATTTCGATGGAGGTGAATATTACAACTCTTCCGAAGCCATTCAAAAACATCTGCTTAAAGAACCTAAGCTCGCTTTGGAGTACGAAACAGGGTTTAAGGTGTTCGTAAACTTCTCGGGAGATAACTGGCATCTCGAAGCAATGGGTGAGAGTTTTGACCTGCCGCAATACGGTTTCCTCGCATACGACGAAAAAGACGGAGTGCTGGCATTTTATGGCAAGTCAGGTTTTACGGGGGATAAGAACGATGTGTTCTTTGCCGACGGGAATTACCAGTATTATGTTGATGCTCATGGCTCAAAATTCAATTCAAAAGATTTTGCCACAGACGGAAAGGTATTTGTAAAGCATGAGAAATTCGGATGGGAAATAATCCCCGCAATGGATTTTGGATATTTTGGTTTCAACAAAGAAAAGCTCGGTCTGAAAAGAGGAATCCAGATTGAAGGACTTGACATCAACGACCTGCCCGTTGAACAGGTAAAATTTGAAGAGAAAGACGGAAAGATAGTTTTCTATCATCAGAATAAAGATGTGATAAAATACAGGATAAGCGAGTTGTAGCATCTTCACGCTAAGGCGCAAAGGGGCAAAGAATAGGACGCAGATGTTGCAGATTAAAAGGATTTGCACGGATTGTATTGAGAATAAGCTGATAGAAGGAGGTGGCTTGCCACATCCGAATAGCTCCGTAGGAGCGAAATATTAACCTTCCCCGATAGGGGAAGAATGTGTATAGCCACGGGTGAAACCCGTGGTAAAAGAAATAAAATGAAACCGGTTTTGGCGGCATTTTTGCCCCGCAGGGAATCGCAAAAATGA
>JAOZOF010000297.1 GCA_029933425.1 Marinilabiliaceae bacterium | reverse complement strand
TTCTGATCTTTCACCAACACTTTTACAGAATCAGCTAAAGTTGTTTCAACATTAGCTGTCTGCCCGGCTCCTGATACCAGTTCTATACTCTCAGCTTCATTTTTTATTGCAGTGGCTTTAACTGTTAAAGGAGAGCCTGTCAATGCAGTTGTTCCATTCGATTTAAATACTTTCACCGTTAGTGTTTGTTCTCCGGCACTTGAACCGAGAATCCACTTTACGGCAGTAGTACCATTTGTAGCTGTAGTCATTGATGCAGAAGACACAGAACCTTCAGCCACTTCAAAACTGACTTTTGCTCCGGGAAAAGCATTTCCGTTCTTATCTTTAACAATAACTTTTACAGAATCGGTCAGTTCAGTATCAATATCTGCTGTCTGGTTATTACCTGAAACAAGTTCCACACTAGCTGCTTCCAATGAGGTTGCTGTTGCTTTAACTGTAATTGGTGATCCGGACAATGCTGTATGCCCGTCAGCCTTAAAGGCAGTTATTGTAAGAGTCTGAGATCCTGCATCAAGTCCAAGAGTCCATGTGGTTTTTGCTTTCCCGGCAGCATCAGTTGTTACTATTGCTGACGCCACAGTTCCCTGAGCAGTTGTAAAGCTTACTTTTGCCCCTTTAAATGCCTTACCGGTCTGATCTTTTACGATCACCTCTATCGGGTTTAACAGCATCGACTGCACCTCCGCAGCCTGTGAATTTCCCGAAATAAGTTTAATAGATGTAGCTACCGGATCAGGTTCAGGTGCTTCTTTCTCTTCGCAGGAAGAGATCACGATCAGGCTCATCATTAAGCCAAATCCCACGTACATTAAAATCGCATTCCGTTTCATGATAAATACAGTTTAGTTAATAATTAGTGAATTTTCGTTATGTGTTTTTCAAGAGGATGTACATTTTTTCCTAAAAAGCTCCACGACGAACTATTATCAATTAAACTATATTTAAGACGAAACAGCCTACCCACCCCGGGTAGTTTTTATGAAAAAGGGTAAAAAAGCAACTTAAAATCTGTATTCAGGCAAAAGCATGATTGCCGGTGAGCTCTTTTTTACTTACCGACAATATGGCATCAGTACGATTGTCAACATCTAATTTTACATAGATGTTCTGAAGATGAAATTTTATGGTATTGACAGAAATAAAAAGTTTTTTTGCAATATCCCGGTTGGTAATACCTTTAAGAAGCAGCATGAACACATCAAGCTCTCTATCACTTAGTGCATCTTTCAGATAAGTGTTCACATCTTCCCTCTTAATCGAATACTCACAAGGCAGCACGTACTGTGTTGTACCGCTTGCGATTTTATGTTGTAACAGGTCCATCTCTTTTGCACTCTGCCTGAGCCGGCTTTTAAAACGTTCAGCCTCCTTCTTCCTACGATGATAAAAAAGTATAAAGATCACAACAAGAATACCGATAATACCAATGGACATACTTATGACAACCCATTCTTCCCTCTTTGCTCTCTCGTTCTTATTCTGAAGTTCAAGAATCTCTTTCTGCTTTTTCTCTGCTTCATACTTCTTTGTAAGCTGCAAAACCTCGGAAGCTATTTCAGCATTCTGTATCGAATCCTTCACTACAATAAAATCAGACTGTTTTTCGTATGCATCCTTGTACATTCCCTGTTTTGCCAATAACCCTGAAAGAAAACCAAGCACCTGTTCCTCCTCTGTTCTGGCCCCCCTTTTACGAAACACCTCAAGAGCTTCTTCAAAGTTTTTAATTGCAAGATCTCGTTTACCCGTTGCCTCGTAAACTCTTGCCAATCCCATTTGTATTGTAGCTTTTTCTATGTCCATGGAAGAAGGTGCATGTTTAAATACATCAAAAGAGGCCTTCATCATTTTTTCCGCCTCCTCATAATTCTTTTTCCCAAAATATATCAAAGCCACGTTATGCTCCGACTTTGCCTTTTTTACGACCTTATTATACTTTGAATAACCATCTATTGCTCTCAGATAATATACCAATGCCGAATCTTTTTGCCCCAAATGGTCATAACCGTTCGCCAAACTGTTCTCTGCATCGGCTATCAATACCGAATCGGTCTGGGTTAATGCAAGGTCATAAGCTTTTTTATAGTATGGGAAAGCCAGTTCGGTATGTTTCTGGAAAAGATAAATATTACCGATATTAAAGTAAACATTGATCTGCCCCATGAGGTCTCCTGCCTCATCAAGTTTCTTAAGGCTCTTTAACTGATAGTTGATAGACTCCGAATAATTACCCAGTTTACGGTGCATCACTCCGATGTTCTGGTACTGAATTCCCTCCTTCCTCACCTCCCCTGCCTTTTTGTACAAGACTGCAGCTTTTTCAAATTCCGGGATGGCTTTCTCATACTCCTGACTTGAGTAGTAAACAAATGCTACGTTCACATACAAGCGTGCCAGGTCATTTATCAGTGAATCATTTACCAATGAAGAAAGAGAAGCACCTTCAACGCCAAGGCTCAATGCTTTATCCGGATCACGGCTCTCAAAATAGAAAACAAGATCGGCAAAAGCAGACAACCTTTCTTTTACAGAATTATCTTTATCGCGGGCTGCTAAAAGCAAACTATCACTCTTAGACTGTGATAATACGGACTGAGAAATAAGGATAAAGAAAAAAGCATTAAAAAACAGCAGGAAGCAAACACAATCAGATCGCATCAGAGTTTGGATTGGTTAAAGAGAGTATAAGTTAAGGAAAATAATCTATTTGTGCTCTATTATCGTTGAACTTTCGTATTACAAAATTAAAGATCCAATATACGCATGTTTAAAGATGAATGAATGTCGGGATTATTAAATGACAAATGTCTAAGTTTCTCTTGCATAACATCGATCGTTAATGTGCCCTGCTTCTTCAACTGAGATTTTCCATCCATTACTAAGTTACTCAGCTTATCAATTCCTCAACTACATTGACGATTCATTGTCCTGCACTACATTTCGGACGAATGAATGTCTATTGATCAAATCTGAATAATGAACGTAGGTTTTTTGACTTATGCCTTATGCAGTTTTAACATTGTACAAAATTGCATGACCGACAAAATAATATCAACTCTTAGTATTTTGAGTTATTTTGCCTTGCTTATTAGGCAATTTTATCATATTTTTGCATTACATACAATGCATTTAAGATGAAACATGGAAAAATTAATAAACATATCAACAAAGCTAATAGATAGTGTAAACACAGGGTTTAAGCGTTTTTTACATGATAAGATCAATTGGGAAAGAAGGTTAATTGGTATAAAGGGCGCAAGAGGGACAGGGAAAACTACAATGATACTTCAACACATAAAAGAAGCCTTCGGACTCTCTGATGAGGTTTTATATATAAGCCTTGACAATATATTCTTTGCCGAAAATAAGCTTTTTGACGTAGCTGATACTTTTATAAAAAATGGCGGAAAGTATCTTTTCCTTGATGAGGTTCATAAATACCCTAACTGGTCCGTTGAAATCAAAAATATTTACGACTCTTTTCCTGAATTAAAGATAGTATTTACAGGCTCATCCATTCTTGATATTGACAAAAGTGAAGCAGACCTTAGCAGAAGAGCAGCCATCCACGAGTTACCAGTCTTATCTTTGCGGGAATATATTCAGCTAAAATACAAAAAGAACATTAGCAGTTATTCTCTATCTGATATCTTATCAAACCACAAAAATATTTCCGCAAGTATTTTAAAACAGATAAAACCTATCAAAGAATTTAACAGATACAATATTGCAGGCACTTATCCTTTCTTCAAGGAAACTGAAAATCCGCAGGAATATTTAACACACATTGAACGCATTATAAATCTCATATTGGAAACCGATATGCCTGCCTTTGTTCCGATTGACATTGAATCGATAATAAAACTTAAAAGGTTACTGTTAGTGATAAGCGAAAGCGTACCTTTCTATCCAAACATAAGCAAACTAAGCAAGTCCATAGGTGTATCCAGAGATACGTTGATCAGACATTTGCATCTGCTCGAAAAAGCACGTTTAATATCTTTAATTCACAAAAGCACAAAGGGTGTGAGTAAAATGAATAAACCTGATAAGATATTTTTAGACAATAGCAATTTGTTACACGCCCTTCAGTTCAACAATGTAAACCAGGGCACAATCAGGGAAACATTTTTTCTTAATCAACTTTCTGTTTTGCACAGAGTAGAGTTACCCGACAAAGGAGATTTTATTGTTGATAAACAGTTTATTTTTGAGATAGGAGGAAAAAACAAAACTCAAAAGCAAATTTATGATGCCGGAAACAGTTATATAGTTGCCGATAATATTGAATTCGGATATAAAAACAAAATCCCGCTTTGGCTTTTCGGATTTTTGTACTAAAAACCTGAATTCATAATTCCCTATTGTTCCTGT